>NZ_JBJODA010000001.1:0-391130 GCF_045899875.1 Clostridioides sp. GD02377 | reverse complement strand
TGTTGTATAAAATTTAATAAAACTACAATTATTATATGTTTTTATTTGTCTTTTATAGATTTTTTTGGCAATAAATGATATAGTGGATATAATTAAATATATTAGATATATTTAATTTTTTTATTTTTTGTGTTTTATAAGTTTGTTTTTTATATAATTATTTATAATTTTGGGTAGATACACTTTGATATATTTTTTAAATTTAAATCTATAAAACAAAATAGAAATTTATATTAAGTAAGGAGATTAATAAATTAATATGAGAAGAAATGCGAAGTTATTAACAACAGGAATTCTTTCAATGGCAATTGTTGCACCGACAATGGCATTTGCCACTGAATCTAGTGCTATGGAAAATAATGCAGATTTAAATATAAGCTTAGAGAAAAAAAGTATAGTTTTAGGTAGTACATCAAAAGTTAGTGTTAAATTTAAAGAAAAGCCAGATGCAGACAGTATTACATTAAAATATAAATGTTATGACATGCCATTAGATACGACTATAAATTACAATAAATCAACTGGAGCATATGAAGGGACTATCAATTATAATAAAGACCCAGAATATCAAAATGTTTGGGAATTACAAGGTATAATAATAAACAGTGAAAATAATCCGAAGACTTTAAACAAACAAGACCTGGAAAAGATGGAACTAAATTTAAAAGACTATAATGTAACACAAGAATGTATAATTGAAGACATAACTTCGAGAAAAGATGTAAGTAAATACTTGAGAAAAACTTCTGCACCTATCACAGAACTTACAGGAAGTGATAGATATGAAACAGCAGTTAAAATAAGTAAAGAAGGCTGGAAAAATGGTTCAGATAAGGTAATTATAATAAGTGGAGATGTAAGTATTGATGGGATTATATCAACTCCATTAGCGACTACGTATAATGCACCTATACTTTTGGTTGAAAAAAATAATGTGCCAGATAGTGTAAAATCAGAATTAAAACGTCTAAATCCTAAAGATGTAATTATAATTGGAGATGAAAACTCCATTTCTAAAACTAGTTCTAATCAGATAAAAACAGCTGTAAATGCTAGTCAAACACGTCTAAGTGGCTCTAATAGATATGAGACATCTTTATTGATAGCAAAAGAAATAGATAAAAATCACGATGTAGATAAAGTGTACATAACGAATGCTACTGGTGGAGAAGTGGATGCACTCACTATAGCAGCAAAAGCAGGTCAAGATGAGCAACCGATTATATTAACTGATAAAGATAGTATTACAAATAATACATACAAATGGTTGGAGAGTGAGGACTTACAAAGTGCTTATTTTATAGGTGGTCCTCAAATGATATCAACAAATGTCATCAATAAAATAAATGATATAACTAAGGATAGTGTTACTAATAATAGAGTATATGGGGCAGATAGACATGAAACAAATGCAAATGTAATAAAGAAATTCTATACAGAGGATGAATTAGAAGCTGTGTTAGTAGCTAAATCGGATGTACTTGTTGATGCTTTAGCAGCAGGTCCATTGGCTGCTAACTTAAAATCACCAATACTTATAACACCAAAAACGTATGTGTCTGCATATCATAAAGAGAATTTAGAGGCCAAATCAGCTAATAAGGTATATAAAATAGGTGGTGGATTGACTTCCAATGTAATGAACTCTATAGCGGCATCATTATCTAAGCACAATACTACTCCAACAGACCCAGATAATAATACTGGTGCTAAGACAGTTATGATTGACCCAGGACATGGTGGTTCGGATAGTGGAACAACAGGAAAACCATTAGGAGGTATTAAAGAAAAAGATTATACTTTAAATACTTCACTTGCAACTACTGAATATTTACGTTCAAAAGGTATAAATGTAATTATGACTAGAGACACAGATAAAACTCTATCACTTGGAAATAGAACTGCTTTATCTAATTCTTTAAGACCAGATTTATTTACAAGTATACACTATAATGCGTCTGATACAACTGGAAATGGTGTGGAAGTATTTTATAAACTTGAAGATAAAAATGGTGGAACTACCAAAACTTTAGCTACAAATATATTAAATAGAATTTTAGAAAAGTTCAATTTAAAAAACAGAGGTGCTAAGACGAGAGCACTATCAACTGATGCAACAAAAGATTATTTATATGTTTTAAGAACAAATGACATGCCAGCAGTACTTGTAGAATGTGCGTTTTTAGATAATGAAAAAGATATGAGTTTATTGAATACATCAAGCAAAGTAAAGGAAATGGGTACACAAATTGGTAAAGGTATAGAAGAGTCACTAAAATAGTCTAAATGAGAATAATTAAAGGTCTTAATATAAAATAAATTATTGTATTAAACTTAGACTAAGTCTACAAAATAAAATATAATTGTATTAGTAAGAAAGGCTATATATATACTGTTGCATATAAGTGCAAAATAGTGTATATATAGCCTTTTGTAGTTAAGTATAATATAAAAATATTCATATAGACCAAGAATATTATTAGCTATTAAAAATGGTGATATTTGCCTATAAAATACGATGAAAATTAAGGTATTCTGTGTTATTATTTGTTTTTTATGGATTTTTATTGTAATAAGTGATATAGTGAAGATAAATAAATGTATCTAATACGTTTATTTTTTTATTATTTTATTTTTATAATTTATTTATAAATTATTTATAATTTGGGAAGATACACTTTGACATATTAAAAAATTAAGAAGATTAAATTAGAAATTTATTTTAAATAAGGAGATTGATATGAAAAGAAATACAAAATTATTAACAACAGGAATTCTTTCAATGGCAATTGTTGCACCGACAATGGCATTTGCCACTGAATCTAGTGCTATGGAAAATAATGCAGATTTAAGTATAAATTTAGAGAAAAAAAGTATAGTTTTAGGTAGTACATCAAAAGTTAGTGTTAAATTTAAAGAAAAGCCAGATGCAGATAGTATTACATTAACATATAAGTGTTATGATATGCCATTAGATACGACTATAAATTACAATAAATCAACTGGGGTATATGAAGGGACTATCAATTATAATAAAGACCCAGAATATCAAAATGTTTGGGAGTTACAAGGTATAACAATAAACAGTGAAAATAATCCGAAGACTTTAAACAAACAAGACCTGGAAAAGATGGGACTAAATTTAAAAGACTATAATGTAACACAAGAATGTATAATTGAAGACATAACTTCAAGAAAAGATGTAAGTAAATACTTGAGAAAAACTTCTGCACCTATCACAGAGCTTACAGGAAGTGATAGATATGAAACAGCAGTTAAAATAAGTAAAGAAGGCTGGAAAAATGGTTCAGATAAGGTAATTATAATAAATGGAGATGTAAGTATTGATGGTATTATATCAACTCCATTAGCAACTACATATAATGCACCTATACTTTTGGTTGAAAAAAATAATGTGCCAGATAGTGTAAAATCAGAGTTAAAACGTCTAAATCCTAAAGATGTAATTATAATTGGAGATGAAAACTCCGTTTCTAAAACTAGTGCTAATCAAATTAAATCGGCTGCAAATGCTAATCAAACACGTCTAAATGGCTCTAATAGATACGAGACATCTCTATTGATAGCAAAAGAAATAGATAAAAATCATGATGTAGATAAAGTATATATAACAAATGGTAAGGATGGTGGAGAAATAGATGCACTTACTATAGCAGCAAAAGCAGGTCAAGATAAACAACCAATTATAGTGGCTGACAAAGATAGTATTACAAATAATACATATCAATGGCTAGAGAGTGAGGATTTACAAAGTGCTTATTTTATAGGTGGTCCTCAAATGATATCAACAAATGTAATTAATAAAGTAAATGATATAACGAAGGATAATGTTACTAATAATAGAGTATCTGGTGCAGATAGACATGAAACAAATGCAAATGTAATAAAGAAATTCTATACAGAGGATGAATGAGAAGCTGTGTTAGTAGCTAAATCAGATGAACTTGTTGATGCTTTAGCAGCAGGTCCATTAGCTGCTAGCTTAAAATCACCAATTCTTATAACGCCAAAGACGTATGTGTCTGCATACCATAAAGCTAATTTAGAAGCTAAATCAGCTAATAAGGTATATAAAATAGGCGGAGGATTGACTTCGAAGGTAATGAATTCTATAGCAGCATCACTATCTAAACATAATACAACTCCAACAGACCCAGGAAATAATACTGGTGCTAAGACAGTTATGATTGACCCAGGACATGGTGGTTCAGCACCTGGAAATTCATTTGGAGGAATGATTGAAAAAGATTACAATTTAAATACTTCACTTGCAACTACTGAATACTTACGTTCAAAAGGTATAAATGTAATTATGACTAGAGATGCAGATAAAACTGTATCACTTGGAAGTAGAACTGCTTTATCTAACTCACTTAAACCAGACTTATTTACAAGTATACATTACAATGGTGATAATAATAGAAAAGGTCATGGAGTAGAAGTATTTTATAAACTTAAAGATAAAAATGGAGGAACTACTAAGACTGTAGCTACAAATATATTAAATAGGATTTTAGAGAAATTTAAACTTACTAATAGAGGTATAAAAATAAGAACTCTAGACGATAACCCTGTAAAAGACTATTTATATGTTTTAAGAACTAATAATGTGCCAGCTGTACTTGTAGAATGTGCATTTTTGGATAATGCTAGTGACATGAGTTTAATAAACTCTCCAGCAAAAGTAAAAGAAATGGGAACACAAATAGCTAAGGGAATAGAAGAGTCATTAAAGTAATTGTAAGTAAAAATATTTGAAAGTTTAATATAAATTTATAATTGTAAATTTACATTAAAGCCATAAAATGAAATATAAGTGTATCAATATCAAAGACTGTATATACATTGTTGCATATATGAATGCAAGACTCTGTATATATAGTCTTTTTTGTAGTTAAATGCAATAATTTGATTGTATTTTGTAAAATACACAATATGATATAATTAGATAATATACACTTAATTTAATTGAGGAAGGTGATTATGTGGAGTATTTACTTGAAAAGAGTGGTTTAAAAGAATATAGATATGAACCTTTAAATAAATACAGAGAAATATTAGAAAAAAACTATAATAATTCAAGAAGCATCATACTATTAGTTCCAAATAATAATACAAAAATAAGATATGAAAGGTTTTTAAATTTAGATTACAGTGAAGAGTTGAAAATAACAACATATATAGGTTTTGTAAAAAAAGAATTATTGAAGTATTGGCCACTTATAATAGAAAAATGTAATGAAATAAATAAAAAAACTGTATCTCCAACATTTATATCAAACAGCTTAAGTGAATATTTAATAGTACAGAAAATTAAGGAAAAAAGGATACAAGAAGGTTACTTTGAAGATATTACAGGAACAAATAAATCAATAGCAAATAGTATAATGACTAATATAAACAAAGCAGCATTCAATTTAACTGACTTTGATTCTATAGGAGAAAAAATATATTCATCAAAGAAAAATAGAGACAGCATATACAGATTTTCATACACTCAGATGGATGAAATTATATCGTATTATATAAATTCATTACTATCAAATTCAATTTTGGATAATGCGTTAAGTGTATATCTATATAATCAATATCTGCTTACTGATGATTTTTATATAAAAAACTTATTTAAAGAAGTAAGATATATAATAGTGGATAGCCTTGAAAGTTCAAGTAATGTAGAAGTTGATTTTATTGCAAAAGCATTAGACAATGTATTAGAAAGTTATATATATATTGACTATAGCAAGGATTATTCTGTATTTAACAATATAGATATAGACTATATAAATGAAAAGATAATATCAAAAATTGACTCACAAGAAAAAGATAAGATTAAGAAGAAGAGTATTAAAATAGAGGATTTATATTTATTAAATGCAAAAGTAGAATTGAATCAATCAAGCCAACTGTACAATGAAATGTTAGATTTAATAAGTAATAAAATTATATATCTTATAGAAAGTGGGATATCTCCAAGAGATATAGCAATTATATCTCCTATAAATAATACTATATTAGAGTATCAAATTAGGGATTCTTTGATAGAAAAAAACATAGATGTTTTTAATACTAAAAAAGACAAAAAAGCAATAGATTATCCTTATGGAAATGCCCTTGTAGTGGCTACTTGCATATTTTATGGGTATTTAGATTTTATAAAAGAGGATGAATATTTAAGCTTTTTAGAAACTCTTTTAGAAATAAATCGGATAAAAGCATTTAAACTTTTCAATGAAACAAGAAATTCAAGTATTGATGATATAGATGGATATAGTCAGTACTGTGATATTTTACAGTATATTGAAGATAAGAAGAAAAGTGATATAAAAATACATGAATTTTTAATTCAGTTCTATATAGATAAAATGCTAGGTTTAAAAGAAGGTAAAAAGAACGTCGGGTTATGTAAAAAGATAATAACTGAAAGTGAGTCTTTTAGTGAAAGTATAAATTTACTTGGTATGAGAGAAGAAAAAATATTTATAGAAGCTTTAAAGACTACAATAAACGATTATTACTCTGTTGTTGATATAGAGGAGTTGAAATCCAAAGATAAAATAGTAATAACTACTCCTTATTCATATATATCATCAAATATAGATAGAAGTATACAAATATGGGTAGATATAGGAAGCAATGCTTGGAATATGAAAATAGAAAAAGATATAAGTAATTTAATTGTACTTAGAAAATCTTTTGATGAAAAAAAGGTTTATACAAATGAAATGGAAGAATATTATAAGAAATATTATCTATACAATACTGTATATAATTTATTACTAAATGCAAATAAAATTTATGCATATAAGAGTGAGTATACTATTAACGGATATATTCAAGAAAGTATGTTATATAGTATACTCTTAAAAATCTCACATAAAGGAGATAAGAATTATGATTAATATAAATTATAGAGAAGATCAGATACCGATAATAAATTATGAAGCTGGTACTATGGCAGTACCAGCAGTACCAGGTGCAGGAAAAACATTCATAATAACAAACTTAGTAGCGAAGCTATTACTTGAGCAAAGGCATAAAGGAGGCAAGATATTAGTTCTTACATATATGAACAGTGCTGTAAATAATTTTAAAGGTAGAATAAAAAAGATTCTTGAAGAGAACAAAATAGATGATATTAGCTCATATGAAGTAATGACCATACATAGTTTGGCTGTAAAGATAATAAAGGAAAAACCAGAAGTTGTAATGTTAAGTGAGGATTTTAATATAGCTGATGATTTACAAAAAAATATTATATTAAATGAATGTATAAATAGATTTAGATTTGAAGGAGGAGAAAGAGCTTTTAGATGGTTTCTAAAGGAGCAAAAAGATGAGCATTGGAAGGAAATAACTCTTGAGGCTTGGGAAAGAGGTTTTTTTGAATTTGCAGTAAACGCAATAAGTGAGCTTAAGTATAAGGGGATTTCTCCAGATAAACTTGAGGAAATATTGTCAAGAGGACACAAAGGAATGCTTAAAATTATTTTACCAATATATAAATTATATGATAGGAAGTTGAAGCAAAATGGATTACTAGATTATGATGACATATTAATTTTAGCAGAAAAAACTTTGACATTAGATGAATCACTTAGAAAGAAATTTCAAGTTAGGTACAAATATATTTTTGAAGATGAATGCCAAGATTCAAATGAAATTCAAGGTAATATAATAAAAATTATATCTAGTGAAAACAAAAATTTAGTTAGAGTGGGGGATATAAATCAGAGTATAACAGGTACATTTTCATCATCAGACCCTAGATTTTTTAAAGAATTTATAAATAACTCAGATTTCTGTTATAGGATGAATATGTCAAATAGAAGTTCAGAAGATATACTTAATTTAGCAAATACTCTTGTAGATTATGTTACAAAGGAATTTAAACAGGAAGAATGTAGACATGCTCTTGAAGACATGCAAATAAAGACTGTTCCAAATGGAATGGGTTATAAAGAAAATCCTAGCCCAGAACATTACAATATAAATGTAAAGTGGTATAAAAGCTGGAAAAATGAAATAGAGCAAACTGCCAAATATGTTAAAGGGATAAAAAATAAATACCCAGATAAGAGTATAGGTATATTAGTTCCATTTAATGAGCAAGTTACACAAGTTGCTAAAGAGCTTAGAGAATACAATCTATCTTTTGAAGAATTAGGTCCAAATTCCATGAGTAAGAGGAAAATTATAAACAACATAGCATCTATTATTGATTTTATGCTACATTGTGATGATATAGAAAAGTTAATAGATGTACTTGATAAGGTTTTTATAAATACTGATAATGAAGCAGAGAAAAAAACTTTCTTAGAAGTAATAAAAAATTATTCAACAGAAGAAATTATCTACAATTTTGAATTTAGTAAGATAGAGACTGATTTAATCGAAATTAATGAAGAAAGTGATATATATATAAGTTTCAAAAGAGGAATAGATATTATAAAACATATATTAGAATATCCAGTAATAAGGTTAGACCTATTAGTTTTATTTATTGGGAAAAAACTTAATTTAGAAAAAGAAGATAAGGCTATACTTGATTATATATCTTTTTATATAAAGTATCTAGTATCAGAAAATATACATATGGATTTAGAAGATGTATATAATTTATTGTTTGATGTAAAAAATAAGGTGTTCAATCACATAATAGATGTAGTATATGAAATAAATGGATATGAACCAGAACCTGGAAGTATAACATTATGTAACTATCATAAATCAAAGGGCATGGAGTGGGATTGTGTGTTTTTATTAGGTCTTATTGAATATAATTTCCCTGACAATATCAATCAAAAATTTCAGAGTGATAAATGGTATTTAAAAGAAAAATACAAAAATCCTATGGCAATTATTAAATCAGAAATCGAGGCTATATTAAAAGGAAGTATCTCAACTGACTATGCTCATAAAACTAAGATTGATTCTATAAATGAAAAAATTAGGCTTTTATATGTAGGAATCACTAGAGCAAAGGAAATGTTAATACTTTCAGGAAGTGCTTATAGAGATGAAAATGATATAGGGAATAAAAGAAAAGAGCAAAAACCAAGTATATATTTAAACAGATTGAACCGACATATTAGTGAAAAGAGGTTGAATAACTGTTAATATATAATAAATTTGATTGATATATTGTTTAAAATATTGATTGAAAAAGTTAAAACAATAGATAGTAGCAAATAGCTATTAAAAATAAAGTTAAGAGAGAAGTGATATGAGTGAATGATAAATTAAAATATTTTTCTTATAGTCAAAATTCAATTAACACATATAAATCATGTCCATTGAAGTTTAAATATAAATATATTGATAGAATAAATTGGAAAAATGATGATATTGGTAGTAGAGAGTATTATGAAAGCTTAAAAACAGGAAGAGATTTTCATTTAATTTGCGAAAGGTATTTTAGTAATATACCCCTTGGAATCTATTTTAATGATGAAGATAAAAATGGCAAAAAATTTTTAAAATGGATTGAAAATATAAAAAAAGTTGTCCCTATTAAAGAAGATAAAATATATCTACCAGAGTATGAAGTAAGGATGACTTTAAGAGGAGATACACTACAGGCAAAGTATGATTTAGTTGTAGTTGGAAAAGATGAGATAGAGATATGGGATTGGAAAACTGAGTCTAGAAAGATTGACTATAAAAATGTAGAAAATAGAATACAAACAATTGTTTATATGTTTTTAGCAAAAGAAGTAATCCCAAAAGTTTTAAAAATGGACATAAATGTTAAAGATATAAATATGAAATACTATCAACCTGAATTTGATGATTTACCAATCATCATTTCATATGATGAAGAAAAGCATGAAACAAATAAAAATAAAATTCAAACTTATATAAATATGATAAAGAATACTAATTATGAAGAACATACATACGAAGACAATCTATACAATGATATAGAAAAGGTATATAATAAAGAAGAACGTATGTGCTATAGAAATAAGAACCATTGCAAGTATTGCGAATTCAATAAATTATGCAATGATAAAGAAATAGATTATAGTATTTTGGAGGCGGAAATTTATGGGACTTAGGTTTATATTAGGTAGAGGTGGAAGTGGAAAATCTACTTATATGCTAGATGAAATTAAAAGAGAAGCTCAAAGAAATGAAATAACATCAATTATACTTTTAGTTCCAGAACAATACACATTTGAGGCTGAAAATAGAGTAAGTAAACTATTTTTAGGAAAAGAAAAAGATAAGTATCTAAGAGTTAGAGTGCTTAGTTTCAAAACACTAAGTAATATAGTTTTTTCTCAAGCAGGAGGATTAACAGATGTAAATATAAATTCTAGTGGAAAAGCAATGATGGTATATAGAGCGATTGAAGATGTAAGTGAAGAATTAAATGTATTTTCAAAGTCAAAGTCACAATCTGGTTTTGTAAGTTCAATTACAGATATGATATCGGAAATGAAACAGTACAATATAAGTCCTGAAATGTTAGAAAATATATCAGGAGAATTAGATAATGAGACTTTAAGCCTAAAATTAAAAGATATAAGTAAAATATATAATTCTTTTGAAGGAAAATTACATGAAAATTATGTAGATGCTCAAGATATGTTAACCTCATTGGCAAATAGGATAGAATTAAGCAGTTATTTAGATGGAGCTTGTGTTTATATAGATGAATTTACAGGTTTTACACCAAATCAGTACAATGTGATAAAGAGCATATTAAATAAAGCTAAAAATGTCAGTATTTCTTTAACTGTAGATGACATTAATTATATTGGATATAGTAAAGCAGATGTATTTTCTAGAACTAAATTTACTTATTCAAAGTTAACTCAATTGTGTAATGAAGAGGGGATAAAAATACTTCCACAAGTAAATTTGAATACAGGTGTTATAAAAAGATTTGAAGAAATCAAAGAATTACAACACTTAGAAAGATTTTATAATGCTTATCCATATAAAACATATTTAAATCCAACTGAAAATATAAAGATAAAAGAGTTTAATAATTTATATTCAGAGGTAGAAGAAATAGCTAAAGAAATTGTACATTTAGTTAGAGATAAGAATGTTAGATATAGAGATATAACTATAGCCACAAGAGATTTAAATAGATATGATTTTTTAGTACACTCTATATTTAATGAATATAATATACCAAATTTTATAGATAAGAAGAGAGAAGCAAAAAGTAACCCGATAGTTATTTTAATTATTTCAGCCTTAGAAATGAAGCATAGACGATATGGATATGAGACCATGTTTAGATATTTAAAAAGCGGACTTATAGGAATTGATAATAATGATATAAATTTACTAGAAAACTATGTGCTAGCTAATGGAATAAAAGGTAAGAAATGGTTTGATGAAAAATGGGATTATAGAATAACACAGAGTCTTTCTAGTGAAGAAAGTGACTTTGAACTAGAATTAAAAGATAAAATAAATGAAATAAAAAATAGAGTACTAGAGCCAATAGTTACTTTACAAGAAAAACTAAAAGGGAAAAATAGGGTAAAAGAAATATGTAAGTATATATATGAATTTTTACTGGATATAAATATGCCAGAAACTATAGAAAGTTTAATAGTAAATTTTAAAGATAAAGGAGAACTTGATGTTGCCAATCAATACTCACAAGTTTGGGATATAGTAGTGGATGTACTAGACCAAATGGTTGAGCTTATGGGTGACGAAATAATTTCTTTAGAAAAATTTATAAAGCTAATAACTTTAGGTTTTGATGAATACGAATTAGGATTAGTTCCTCCTAGTATAGACCAAGTACTTGTAAGTAGTGTGGATAGAATGAAAAATCCAAATACTAAGTATTTATATCTAATTGGAACTACTGATGGTATATTTCCTCTAATTACAAAAGATAGTGGGATATTAAGTGATAATGATAGAGAAAATCTTGGAAGTAAAGGAATTGAAGTTGACATTGATAGTAAAACTAGAAGTTTTGAGGAACAGTTTCTAGTATATAAGGCTCTTACTTCTACATCTGAGAATTTAATCATAACATATCCTATATCTGACCATGAAGGTAAAACTCTTAGACCATCAATAATTATATCAAGACTTAAAAAGATATTTCCAAATATAGACAACAAAAGTTATTTAGTAGAAGAAGATAAGCAAAATGATGAAGATATACTTAAAAAAATAACTGTTAAATCACCTACATTTAATGAACTTATAAATGTAATAAAAAATTATGATAATGATAGTTACAATAAAGAAGATATTAATAGTATTTGGCTAGATATATATAGATACTATCTAAAGGATGAAATGTATAGTTCGATAACAAAGAAAGTTATAAAAGGCCTTAGTTATACCAATCAAGTCCATAAGATTGAAGAAAAAAAGATAAGGTCGTTATATAAAAGTAATTCTCTTAGTGTATCTAGGCTTGAAAAATATGCAGAGTGCCCATTTGCTTATTTTATACAGTATGGGCTAAAGGCTAGGAAACGTAAAGAATATTCATTTACACCACCAGATTTAGGAACTTTCATTCACAATATTTTAGATAGATTTTCAAAGGAGCTTTCACAAGATAATTTATCTTGGAGAGATATTGATGAAAAATATATAGAATTAAAGATAGATATAATAGTTGACGAAATAATTTCAAAGATACCAGGATATATATTAAATAGTTCTGAAAGGTATAAATACCTTGCATATAGATTAAAAAATATGCTGACAACTGCTGTAAATATAATTAGTCAACAAATAAAACAAGGTTCATTTGAACCAATAGATTATGAAGTTAATTTTGGAAGAGAAGGAAAATATCCTCCTATAAAAATAGTATTAGACAATGGAGAAGAAGTAAATTTAATTGGACAAATAGATAGAGTTGACGAATTTAAAGAAGGGGAAAATAAATATATAAGAATAGTAGATTATAAATCAGGCAATAAATCCATAAGTTTGACAGAAATATACTATGGTCTACAATTACAATTACTTGTGTATTTAGATGCAATCCTTGAAAGTGTAAAAGGTGAAGATGTAAATATAAATCCAGCCGCAATATTATATTGTAGAATAAACAACCCAATAGCAAAGTTTAATGAAGACAAAGATGATGAAGAAATACAAGAAGCAATACTAAAAGAACTTAGAATGAAGGGTCTTGTAATAAAAGATTCTCATATAATAAAAGAAATGGATAAATCATTAATAGATGGAGAAAGAAAAAACTCTTTAGTAATACCAGTAGGTCTTACAAAGGATGGAAATGTAGGCAAAAGCACATCAACAGTAACTTATGAGGAGTTTAAATTACTTAGAAATTATGTAAAACATGCTATAAAGGATTTATGTGAAGATATGTTAAGTGGAGAAATCTGTATAGCTCCATATAAACACAAAGATGGAACATCATGTGATTTTTGTGATTATTCAGCTATATGCCAATTTGATTCAACTATGAAAGATAATAAATATAAAAATTTAAATAATAAGAGCAATGAAGAAATAATAAAACTGATGAAAGGAGATGTTAATTAGTGAGTTCTCCTAAATGGACAAAAGAGCAATTAGAAGTCATAGAAAGTAGAGATTGCAATTTATTGGTTGCAGCAGCTGCTGGGTCAGGAAAAACAGCAGTGCTAGTTGAGCGTATAATTCAAATGATAACAAGTAGGGAAAATCCAATCGATATAGATAAGTTATTAGTTGTTACATTTACTAATGCTGCTGCATCAGAGATGAGAGAGAGAATAGGTGATGCTATAGGAAAATCACTAGATGAAAATCCAGAAAATAAACATTTACAAAATCAACTGGTTCTATTAAATAAATCTAGCATTACAACAATACACTCATTTTGTTTGGATGTTATAAAATCAAACTTTCATAGAATAAATTTAGACCCAAATTTCAGAATAGGAGACCAAACTGAATGTGCTATTTTGAAACAAGAGGCAATAGAAGATGTATTTGAAACCTTGTATGAAGAAAGAAATGAGGGATTTTTAAATTTAGTTGAAAGTTATGCAGAAAGAGGAGGAGACAAGGAAGTACAGGATATTATTTTAGGAATATATTCATTTGCAATGGCTTCTCCTAAACCTAAAAAATGGTTGCTTGATTCAGCAGAGAGATTTAATATTGATGAAGACTTTGATTTTTCACAATCTATTTGGGCTAGAGCTATATTAGATACTGTAAAAATAGAAATTAATGGTCTTTGTTTAAATATGGAAAAGGCATTAAAAGAAGTTGAATCAATAGCAGAATTAGAAACCTTTTCAGAAAAGTTAGCTATTGAGTATAAAAAAATAGTAGGTATTTCAGAAGCGTGTAATAAGTCCTGGAATGAAGCATATAAAAAGATGGCAGCTATGTCTTTTGAAAACTATGTAAAAGGAGTAAAAAGGATACCAAAAGATGCTCCTTCATATATAAAAGAATCAAAAGAAAAAGCAAAGGCTATGAGAGATAAGGCTAAGAAGTCTTTAGAAAGTATAGTAAATGCTACATTTAATAAAGATAATGACTCTATTAAAGAAGAAATAAAATATCTTTATAATATAGTCAAGCCTATATCTAATATTGTACTGAGATTTGAAGAGGAATATAGTAATAAGAAAAGTGAAAAAGGAATAATAGACTTTAATGATATAGAGCATTTTGCCTTAAATATACTAATCAATATGGATGAAGAAGGCAATATTGTACCTTCTGATATAGCAATGGGATATAGAAAGAAGTTCTATGAGATATTTATAGATGAATATCAAGATAGTAATCTAGTACAGGAAGTGTTGCTTAAAGCTGTGGCTAACACAGAAACACCAAATAGGTTTATGGTTGGAGATGTAAAGCAGAGTATATATAGATTTAGACAAGCAAAGCCAGAATTATTTTTACAAAAATACAGTAACTATAATGATAAAAAGGGAACTTCTCATAGAAAAATAATGCTTTATAAAAACTTTAGAAGTAGGGAAGAAGTTGTAGATGCTGTAAATTATATATTTGAAAATATAATGAATGAAAATATAGGAGAAATTGAATATACAGAAAAAGAAAGGCTCAATTTGGGGGCTGATTTTAAATTGGATACAGATGAAGCATCTATTATTGGCGGAGCAACAGAAGTACATCTTATACAAAAAGATAATAAACTTGATGATGATACTATAAACAATAAAAATGATAGTGATAATAATGAAGACAATGAATTAGAAGAAGAAAAATTAGATAATATACAACTTGAGGCCAGAATGGTTGGAAAGATTATTAAAGATTTAATGAGAGCTAATGAAGAAGGAAAAATCCAAAAAATCTACGACAAGGGAATTGACGAATATAGACCTGTGGAGTTTAGAGATATAGTGATTCTTTTAAGAGCTACATCAGCATGGGCTCCAGTGTTTGCAGATGAATTGATGAATATGGATATACCAACATATGCTGATGTTGGAGTGGGATATTTTGATACCATTGAAATAAAAACTATATTATCATTACTTCAGATAATAGATAATCCAATACAAGATATACCACTTATATCTGTATTAAAATCTCCTATATTTGGATTTACACCAGAGGATTTGATTGATATTAGAATTCAGAATAAAGATAAGACTTTTTATGAAGTTTTAGAAAGTACATCAGAGTATGATGATTTTATAGATTCTCAAAATGAAAATAAGTCTGAGTTTATACCAAGTAAAGAATGTATAAGTAAAAGCAAGGATTTTTTCGTTAAATTAAGAGACTTTAAAGAAAAATCAATGTACATGAGTACTGACGAATTTATCTGGTATTTGTATACAAAGACTGGATATTATGCTTATGTTGGGGCATTACCAGGTGGAAGTCAAAGACAAGCTAATTTAAAAGTATTGTTTGAGAGAGCAAAACAATTTGAAGAGACTAGTTTTAAGGGAATATTCAACTTTGTAAATTTTATAGAGAAATTAAAAAAATCTAGTTCTGATATGGGAAGTGCAAAGACACTTGGAGAAAATGCAAATGTTGTTAGGATAATGAGTATTCATAAAAGTAAAGGATTAGAATTTCCAGTAGTTATATGTTCTGCGATGGGTAAAAACTTCAATACTCAAGATTTTAAAAAGAGTATCTTATATCATCATAATTTAGGGTATGGACCTCAGTTTGTGGATTATGAAAGAAGAATATCTTTTCCAAGTATAGCCAAGGAAGCATTAAAAAGTAAAATAAATATAGAAAATCTATCAGAAGAGATGAGAGTTTTATATGTTGCATTTACAAGAGCAAAAGAAAAATTGATTATAACAGGTTCTACTAGAAATGTACAAGATAGTATAAAACGATGGGCAAATGGAATTGAAGGTATGGATACAATATCACAATATGAGATACTAAAAGGTAAAAATTTTCTGGATTGGATAATGCCTTGTGTATTAAAGCATAAAGACTTATCTAATTTATTGGAAGATGTAGGTTTAGATGCAGTCTTTAATGTTGACCATAATTCAAAATGGTATGGAAGACTATGGAATAAGAATGATGTCTTAATAGAAAGAAAGACTAATGAAGAAAATGAAAGTATTGAAGAAATCCTTGAAAAGATAGATGTAGATAATCCTGATAGCAATTATTATACTGAAATAGAAGGAAAATTAAATTATGTATATCCATATGAGTTTAGCACAAGAAAACCTGCTAGTATATCTGTTACAGAAATAAAAAAAATACAAAACAACTATGAGGAAGAGTTAATAAATACTATATTTGAACAAAAAGTAACACTAAAAAAACCTCTATTCATTCAAAATGATGAAGAAAGAGAAA
Source organism: Clostridioides sp. GD02377 (assembly GCF_045899875.1). NCBI lineage: Bacteria > Bacillati > Bacillota > Clostridia > Peptostreptococcales > Peptostreptococcaceae > Clostridioides > Clostridioides sp. GD02377. The sequence goes on along the minus strand of NZ_JBJODA010000001.1, from coordinate 374,312 downwards.
AGATTAATGGAGCAGAAAGAGGTACTATAGTCCATTTGGTTATGGAAGTTTTAGACTTAAAAAAAGTAAATAGTGTAAATGATATAAAGTCACAAATACAAGGCTTTATTTCAAAAGGTGTAATAACAGAAAAACAGGCTAGTATAGTAAATCCATATAAAATATATAAATTTTTTGCTTCAAATATAGGCAAAAGGATGCTGAATGCTGAACTTATAAATAGAGAAAAATCCATTTATGCACAAGTGAATATGAAAGATATTTATATTTATGAAGAATTAATAAAAAATGATGATAAAAAACTCTATGATAAAGAAAGTGTCATGTTAAGAGGTATAGTTGATGCTTATTTTGAAGAAGATAATCAAATAGTTTTAGTTGACTATAAAACAGATTTTGTAAATGAAGAAAATATAAATCAAATAATAGAGAAATATAAAAAACAATTAGATTTATATGCAGATGTTATTGAAACTTTAACAGGGAAGTCAGTAAAAGAAAAATGTATATATTTATTTGGTGTTGATGAAGCTGTTTGTTATTAGTTTTTTTATATAAATTAAACATAAAGATAGAGGAAGGGGAAAAAATGAGATTTATTCATACATCAGATTGGCATCTAGGGAAATCCCTAGAGGGCCATTCTAGAATTGAGGAGCAAGCAAAGTTTTGTGAGGAATTTATAGAAATAGTAGAATCAAATGAAATAGATATGGTTGTAATTGCTGGAGATATATATGATACTTCTAATCCTCCTGCACAAGCAGAAAAACTGTTTTATCAAACTGTTTCAAAACTTGCTAATAATGGGCAAAGGTGTGTATTAATAATTTCAGGAAATCATGATAATCCAGAGAGACTTTCTGCAATAACACCTTTAGCACATGAACAGGGAATACTTATATTTGGTTATCCATCAAGTGCTACAACAAAAGCTAAGTATAGAAACTTTGAAATAACAGATGCAGTACAAGGATGCACAACACTAAATATAAATGGTGAAAGTGTTGTAATTGCTACCTTACCTTATCCAAGTGAAAAAAGATTGAATGAAGTTTTTTCGAGTGAAGATGATTTGGAAAAACAAAAAACTTATTCTGAAAAGGTAGGCAATATATTTAAAAATCTAGAAGAAAACTTTAGAAGTGATACTATAAATATAGCAGTATCACATATATTTGTAATAGGTGGAGAGAGTACTGAATCAGAAAGACCAATACAACTAGGAGGAAGTTTTTTAGTTGAAAGAAAAGATTTACCAGAAAAAGCTCAATACACTGCATTAGGTCATTTGCATAAACAACAAAAAGCTTCTGAACGTTTAAACGCATATTATTCAGGTTCTCCACTTCAATATAGTAAAGATGAAAGAGCATATACTAAAGGTGCATATATAGTGGATATAAAGGCTGGTGAAAAACCAGTAATTGGGGAAGTATACTTTAATAATTATAAACCTATAGAAGTATTTAAATGTAATGGTATAGAAGAAGCTTTAGAGATATGTGAGCAAAATCAAAATAGAGATATTTGGTCATACTTTGAAATAAATACTGATGAGATAATATCACAGAATGAAATAAAAAAAATGAAGGAATTATTAAAAGACATAATAGAAATAAAACCAATAATAACATCTTGCTATGAACAAGAAAGTGTAGATATAAAAGAAAAGTCTATGGCAGAGTTATTTAAAGAATTTTATTCTTTTAGTAGAGGTGTGGAGCCAAAGGGGGAGCTTATGGATTTGTTTCTAGATATAATAAGTGAAGAGGGTGAATCAGCAGATGAGACCAATTAGGTTAGAAGTTACAGGACTTAATAGTTACATTGATAAACAAGTTATAGACTTTGAAAAGCTAATTGAAAGAGGTTTGTTTGGGATATTTGGAACTACTGGAAGTGGAAAATCTACAATTTTAGATGCAATAACCATTGCTATGTATGGAAATATCTCCAGAAATACAAAAGAATATATAAATAGTGTATGTGATAAGGCAATTATATCATATGAATTTGAGATAGGAAGTAAAAATACTAGAAGAAGATATATTGTAGATAGAACTATTGCTAGAAGCAAAACAGGAACAAAGACTTCTAATGCTAGATTAATAGAGATATTGAATGACAATACTAAAAATGTTTTAGCTGATAAGGTTGTGGAAGTAAATGAAAAGGTAGCTCAAGTTGTAGGGCTAACAGCTAATGACTTTACTAGGTCAGTAGTTTTGCCACAAGATAAATTTAATGAGTTTCTGAGATTGTCACGTGCAGATAGAAGAGACATGTTAGAGAGAATTTTCAATCTTGAGAAATATGGAAGAAGTCTTGGAGAAAAAGTAAAAAAGAGAAAAAACCTACATTTACAAAATTTAAAAGATTTAAAATCAAAATTAAGCCAATATGATGGAGTTACAGAAGAAGTATACAACAATATAAATCAAGAATTAATAGAATTAAAACAAACTGAAAAAGAGAAAAATAAAGCTTTGGATTTGGCTCAGAAATCTTATGAAGAGAGTAAAGCAGTATATGAAGAACAATTAAAACTAGAGAAAAATGAGATTAGAAAAGATGAACTTAATTTAAAAAGCAATGAGATAAAAGAAAAGACAAGTGTTGTAGAAAATGATAATAATGCAAGAAAAGTAGACCCATACATAGGCTCTGTTCAAAATCTAGAAAAAAAAATAAATGAAGATAACTTTACTGTAAGTAATTTAGAAAAGAAATTAGTGATACTAAATCAGGAACTTGAGGTCATAAAAAATAGATATGAAAAAATAAGTAGAATTAAAAATGAAGAGGTTCCTAAATTAAGTGAAGAAAAGATAAGGTTGCAACAGGCAATAAGATTAGAAGAGGAGTTAGTTTTATTAGATAAAGAGTTAAAAGAGTTAAAAGAACATGGTGTTAATTTAAATAAGAATAAAGTAGAATTAGAAAAAGTAAAACAAGAGGCTGAATCTAGAAAAGATGCAGTAATTAAGTCCATAAAAGAAGTTGAAGGAAAAATCGATAAAGTAAATATAGGTGCTGAATTAAAACAAAAGATATTTTTAGCATATGAATATGAGAAAGATTATAATAAAGTCTTAGAAGAGAAGAATCAAAAAGTAAATAAACTAGAAGAAATACTTAAAGAGACAGAAGACATAAATTTAAAAATCAGATATATCGATAAAGATAAAAATGATACAAAACGTAATTTAGAAAATTTATCTCTTCACTTAGATGTTCTTCTTAGAAAATGTCCTGGTAAGAGTGAAGATTTACTTTTAAAATCTGAATATGTAACTGAATTAAGAAATAAAGCAAACAATACTAAAGAAAATGAAATTAAGAAGAATAATATACAAGATGAATTAAAGATAGTACTAGAAAGTAAGTTTAATACTGAAAGAGAAATAAATTTACTAAATGAGAAGCTTGAAAATAATAGAAAAAATAGAGAAGACCTAGAAAAAGAACTAGAAGAGTTAAAATATTTAAATTTAGCATCAGAGCTTAGACGTGAGTTAAAAGAAAATACGCCATGCCCAGTTTGTGGGTCAAAACATCATGAAAACCATAATATAACTAAATATGATGAGAATATAGCTTTTGTCAAAGAAAAACTAGAAAAACAGGAAAAAGAAAAATTAAGTATAAGACGCAATATAGAGGAATTAAATGCTAAAGTAAGTGGATATTTATCTGTAGAAAAAATGAAAACTAAAGAATTGGAAGATGTAAAAGGAAAACTAGGTGATATTCCATCTAGTCAATTGTTAAAAAAGCTTGATGACGAACAAAGAAAACTTGCTTTGCTTAAATCTAACATTCAAGAATGGGAGAAAGAGAAAGAAGATACCGAAAATAAGATAACATTAGTTAAAGAAGAGAAGAATAAAGTTGAAAAAGAAGAACTAAAAATAAAAGAAAGCTTGAATAACTATAAGAAATTAACGAGAGACTTAAATACAGAGATAGAAAGTCTAGAAAATAAATGTAAAAAACTAAAACAGGAGTATATAGGATTAAAGACGATTACTAAAGTTTCTAATCTATCATCAAAGGTAGAAGAAATAAGAGAAAATGAAAAAAAATTAGAATTACTAAGCACTGGATACTCCAAATTATTAAAAAATAGAGATTCATTAGACCTTAAAATAAGAGAAAATCAAAGTAAACTACATGAGATAGAGATAGAGTTAATAAGAGCTAGAGAATTATATGTAGAAAAAAAAGTTCATAGAGAAAATAAGTATAAAGAAGTTATTAACATAACTAAGGGTGATTTGGCTAAAAATCTTTTACATAATGTTGAAGAAAATATATGTAAGATATTAGAACAAGAAGAATCAAGTAGAAAAAAATTAGAAGAGCAAAGATTAGAGTATGAAAAAAATATTGCTGAAAAACACAATATAGATGGTAGACTTAAAACAGCTAGAGAGCAATATAAAGAACAAAAAGTAATATTAAATGGATTATTAGCAGAAAATAAATTTGAAAGTATATATGCAGTAAAAAGAGCTTTGTTAGATGGCGATGAAATAAAAAAATTAATTGAAGAAATATTAGAATATGAAGAAGAACAAAAATTATTGACATTTAAAATAAAATCATCAAAAGAAAAATTAAATGGTAGGACTGTAAAGAAGGAATACTTTGAGCAATTAAAAGACGAGATTTATAATCTAAAAGTTGAGATAGGTAATATATCAAAAGATATTGGAGCTAATCAAAATAAGCTAATAACATTAAAAGACTCTTTAGATAAGATAAATGATTTTAATAAAGAGCTTAAAGTAGTTGAACACCAGGTAGATTTATTAGAGGAATTAGATAAATGTGTGCAAGGAAACAAGTTTGTAGAATATGTTTCTACAAACCAATTAAAATATATCGCTTTGGAAGCATCAAAAAGATTGGAAAGAATAACAAAAGGAAGATATGCACTTGAAATTGATTCGACGCTGAATTTTGTAATGAGAGATAATTTTAATGGAGGAGAAAGAAGAAGTATTGATACCCTATCTGGTGGAGAAACATTCTTAACTTCTCTATCATTAGCACTTGCTCTTTCATCTCAGATACAATTAAAGGGAAGTGCACCTCTAGAATTCTTCTTTTTAGATGAAGGTTTTGGCTCACTAGACAGTGAACTTTTAGAAATTGTTATAGAATCATTGGAAAGATTGCATAGTAATAATCTAAGTGTGGGTATAATAAGTCATGTCGAGGAACTTAAAAATAGAGTTCCTGTTAAGTTAATAGTTTCATCTAGTGAGGCTGGAGTAGGTTCACAAGTAAAAATTGAATATAGTTAAAAACATATGTTAATTGAATATATTATCTAATATTTCCAAAAAATATATAATTGTGATATAATTAAAACTAATATTAAAGTTATTTATAATTAATATTAATATAAAAACATGTAATTAGGAGTGTGGTAAGTGTTGGAATCGCCCAATAATTTGATTCAGATTATATTTTTAATAGTATTACTTATGGGGTCTGCATTTTTCTCAGCATCTGAAACGGCTTTAATGTCATTGAGTAAAATCAGAATCAGATATATGCAAGATGAAGGAGTTAAAGGAGCTAAGTTAGTAAGTTCATTAATAGAAAGTCCAAATAAACTTTTAAGTTCTATATTGGTTGGAAATAACGTCGTAAATATAGCAGCAACATCCATATCAACATCTTTATTTATAGGATTAATGGGAGAAAAAGGAGTGGCACTTGCTACAGCTGTGATGACAGTGTTAGTATTGATATTTGGTGAAATTACTCCAAAGACAATAGCAGCAAGTAATTCAGAAAAGGTTTCTCTATTAGTATCCAAACCTATAAAAGTAATTATATTTATATTAAGACCAATAGTATGGATATTTAACATAATCACAAGTGTTATATTTAAATTATTCGGTATAACAAATAAAGGAGCCAAATCATTCATAACTGAAGAAGAATTAAAAACCATGGTAAATGTAAGCCATGAAGAAGGCGTCCTTGAAATGGAAGAAAGAGAAATTATAAACAATGTATTTGAATTTGGAGATATGCAAGCTAAAAATGCAATGATACAAAGAATAGATATGGTAGCTATAGATATGGAAGATAGTTATGATGAGATAATACAGGTATTTAAAACTGAGAAATTGAGTAGAATGCCCGTGTATGAAGAGACTATAGATGATATTGTAGGAATACTTAATATAAAAGACATTATATTTTTATCAGATGAGGAAATAGAATCATTTGACATTAAAAACTATATGAGAGAGCCTTTTTTCACATATGAATTCAAAAAAATAACACAACTTCTTGAAGAGATGAAACTTGAAAAAAGCCAAATGGCCATAGTTGTAGATGAGTATGGTGGAACATCTGGTCTTCTAACTATAGAAGATTTAGTAGAAGTAATTGTTGGTGATATAGAGGATGAATATGATGAGGAAGAAGATGAAATACAAGTTATAAAAGAAGATGAGTATATTGTAGATGGAAGTACTAAAATTGGTGATGTTAATGAACTTATTGGTGTAAACTTAGAATCTGAAGAATTTGATTCTATAGGTGGCTTTATAATTGGACACTTGAGCAGATTGCCAGAAGAGAATGAAGTAATTGAAGTCGATAATATAAGATTTTGTATAGAGAGTATAGAAAAAAATAGAATTAAAAAAATAAGAATATATACATAATGTAATAATGTTCTTAAATTTATTATGAGTGCATGTAATGTAAAAGTTAAATTTTATATTGCATGCACTTATTTTTATTTTATATTCAAATAAAACTAGTATGAAATGGACAAAATAAAAATATAAATTAGAAGAAAGGAGATTTTTAAGATGAGCATACTAGAAAATAATTTCTTATATAAATTAAAAAATAATACCATCTTTTTTTGTATATATACATTGTTATTTGTTTTTCTTTATAAAGCTTTTCCATACATAGCCCCATTTTTTTTAGGTGGTATAATAGCACTTATGATTAATCCTATATCACAAAAGTTAGAAAATAAATTTCACATAAATAAAGGTGTATCTACGTTGGTTTTAAGTTTTCTTGCAGTTGCTATAGTTAGTACAGTTACTACAATAATAGTAATAAACTCAGTAAAAGAACTAATGGGATTTTTAAATAATGTATCAGCTAATCCTGAAGATATAAGTAATACTATTATGTATTTCTTAAATAAAGTAAACGACTTCATGAAAACATTTCAAGAAATAGCTAATTTTGATGTAGAGCAGTTAGTAAATAAATTTAGTGGTGAAGTGATGCAAATTACAAAAAATCTTCTTACAAGTATCCTTGGATTAGCCACTTCCATCCCATATATTATAATATTTATAATTACTTTGTTTATTGCTACATATTTTATAGCAAAAGATTTAGATAAAATTGAAAATAGCTTTTATAATATGTTCACTACTGATGTCAGAAAGAAAGTAAAAAATGTAAAAAAAGAAGCAGGTCTTTCTCTTGTTGGATATATAAGAGCTTATACAATACTCATGGCTATAACATTTTTTGCAATTTGGGGAAGTTTTGCTTTATTTGGATTAAAATATGGTTTAATAGTAGGATTTGTGGGAGCTTTAATGGATTTAATTCCATTTCTAGGTATTATAACAATATACCTTCCAGTAATAGTTTACTATTTTCTTATAAAAAATTATTTTATAGCTATAAGTATGACTATAATATTTTTTATCTTATCTTTAATTAGAGAAATACTAGAACCTAAACTAGTATCTGTAAATGTTGGATTAAATCCACTGGCTACACTTGCTGCAATTTTTATTGGAATCCAAGTAAAAGGAATAATTGGCGTAATTTTTTGTTTGGGTTTGGTGTGTATGCATGATATACTTAAGAAGGTGGATATTTTTTAATTATAATAACTTAGAACTTTTTTTTAATAAAAATTTATTCACTAATAAATAAAAAATTTCATTAATAGTATAAGAAAGAGGGTATATACGTGAAACAAAAAGTAGTAGAAAGATTTTTAAAATACGTATCATTTGATACAACATCCAATTCTCAATGTGAAAATTGTCCATCTTCAGAAGGTCAAAGAGTTTTAGCTAAGTATATAGTTGAAGAGCTAAAATCAATGGGTATTGATGATGTAAGTTTAGATGAAAATAGTTATATAATGGCTACTTTAAAGGGAAACACTGATGGTGTGGATACTATAGGGTTCATATCACATTTAGATACAATTGAAGATGTTAGTGGAAAAGATATTAAACCAAGAATAATTCAAAACTATGATGGAAAAGATATAGTTTTAAATGAAGAATTAAATGTTGTTACGTATATAAGTGATTCTCCAGAGTTAGAAGAATTTAAGGGAGATGATTTAATAGTTACTGATGGAACAACTTTACTTGGTTCTGATGATAAAGCTGGTATAGCTGAAATAGTAACTGCAATAGAATACTTAATAAATCATCCAGAAATTAAACATGGAGATATAAAAATAGGATTTACACCTGATGAAGAAATTGGTAGAGGTGCTGATTTATTTAATGTTGAAAAATTTGGAGCAAAATATGCATATACTTTAGATGGAGGAATAGTTGGAGAGCTTGAATGTGAAAACTTCAATGCAGCAAATGCAACTATTACTATACATGGTAGAAATGTTCATCCAGGGTCAGCTAAAAATAAAATGGTAAATGCTATACATATAGCTGCTGAAATATCAGAAATGTTTCCAGCAGATGAAAGACCAGAAACAACAGAGGGATATGAAGGTTTTTGGCATCTAAATTCTATAGGTGGAAATGTTGAAAATGTAAGTATGGCTTATATTATTAGAGACCATTGTAGAGAAAAGTTTGAACAGAGAAAGTCTATTATGATAGAAAATATAGAAAAAATAAATAAGAAATATGACAATAGAGTAGAATTAGACTTAAAAGATTCTTATTATAATATGAAAGAAAAAATTGAACCAGTTATGTTTATAGTTGATATAGCTAAAGATGCTATGGAGGAATTAGGTATAAAGCCACGTCTAGTTCCTGTAAGAGGAGGAACTGATGGAGCAAGATTATCTTTTAATGGATTACCTTGTCCAAATATATTTACTGGAGGATTAAACTTCCATGGTAAAAATGAATGTATACCAGTTAGTTCTATGGAGAAAGCTACTCAATTAATTATAAGAATAGCTGAAAAATATGCTGAAAGAGTTTAGTTAAAAGTATTTAAAAACTAATCATTTAAAGTTATAATAGCTATATCATTCTTTATAAGTCAAACTGATTATGAGTTTGTATTGTATTTGAGATGATATAGCTATTTTTGTAATTAGTTTTATAAAGGATAATTATTTTTAATTGTGTGTATCTATAAAAGGTACAGATAGCAATAAGTATTAATATTAAAAAGGGGGAATTATATTGAAAATTAAATCTAAAAAAATAATAGCATTTGCACTTGTAGTGGGAATTATGATACCAAGTTGTGTATATGCAGACATCACTGATAAAAATCAAAATACACAGACAGGTATGAATCATTATCTTAAAAACAGAAAATCTCCAAAGGGAGAAACATTAATTGGTGAAGATAGATTTGATACGGCCATAAAAATATCTCAAAGTGGATGGAATAATGGTTCAGAGAGAGTATTTCTAGTTAATTCAAATTCATTACCAGATGCATTGGCTTCAACTCCTTTAGCTAGCAAGCTGGATGCACCAATACTACTTACTAATAAAAATAGTATACCAGATAATGTTACAGATGAAATAAAAAGACTTAATCCAGAAGAAGTTATTTTAATCGGAAGTGAAGGAGCTATTTCATCAAGTGTAAAAGAATCTCTTGAGGACATAGGAGTGTTAGTAAGCAGAATTGGTGGAGCAGATAGAGAAGAAACTTCATTACTTCTTACTAAGCAACTGGATGATACAGGAGATTTAGGTGTTTCAAAAGTAGCAGTAGTTAATGGATACAATGGGTTAGCAGATGCAACTTCAATATCAAGCCCAGCAGCAAGTGATAATATGGCTATAATATATACAAGTAAAGATAGTATAAGAAGTGGAGCAAAGAGTTTTATTACACAAAATTCAAATGAGACTTACATAATAGGTGGAGAATATAGTATAAGTAAAAACCTTGAGGGACAATTAGCCAATTCAGAAAGGCTAGCAGGTACAGATAGAAAAGATACAAATGCCAAAGTTTTAGAAAAATTTTATGGAAAATTAAGTAAAGTTAATAATATGTATTTTGCAAAAGATGGAAGTGGAAGAGAAGCTGATTTAGTTGATGGGCTTGCTGCTGGAGTATTAGCATCAAAGACAAAATCACCTGTAATCCTTGCAAGTGGAAGTTTAAGTAGTGCACAGAAAAGTTTTATAAAAAAAGTAAAGGCTGATAAATTTGTGCAAGTTGGTGGAGGTAAGAATAGTAAACCATATACAGAAGCATTAGAATTACAGTAATATAGATAAATCAATAACAACATATAATAAAAACAAGTAAACTAAGTTAGATTTAATTAGAGGTCTAGGATATTATCTTTAAAGTTCTAATTAAGATATAAATAGCAGAGTTTACTTGTTTTTTTTGTTCATTTAAAAGAATTAAGTTTGATTTATTTTTATTGAAAGTTTATTATTCGTTAATATTTATTATATTTCCAGTATGGATGTCAACTAAGTTGATATCAAGTTCAAGTTCATCTTCATCATCAGTTTTTATAATATCTATAATTGCTACAGAGTGGCTTCCATCTTTAGGAATAGAAGTACTTCCTGGATTTATAACTATTAAATTATCATCCATATATAGTTTCTTTATATGGGTATGACCTAAAACCAATATGTCAGCACCCATTTTTTTTGCATTGTCAATAATTTCTTCTTCTGATTCTGTATAGCCATGATTTAATATAATTCTAATTTCACCAAATTGACTCATGACATAAGGACTTTGAATAGGATGTTCTATTACCATCTGGTCAACATCTGCATCACAGTTTCCTTTTACAATCATAATATTTTCTAACTTATTTAATACTTCGATAAATTTTTTAGGATTGTATCCTTCTGGAATCTCATTTCTAGGCCCATGATATAGGACATCTCCACCATGTAAGAGAATATCACAATCAGATAATACATTTAATGCTTTTTCAAAGTAAAGCAAGCTACCATGAGTATCACTCATTATTCCTATTTTCATATTTAAAATCCTCCTAAGTGCAGTCTATAAAAATTTTTCAGATACTCTATGCCAAAACTCATAATTTGACATCCTAAGTAATTTTATTTTTGCATCAGATATACTAACTTTTATATTTTCGATTTGTCTAAATCTGTGTTCAACTCCATCAACTACAATTAATACTGAATCTTCAAATCTGTATTCTGGTGCAATTTTTATAATAGATTCATTTGAACATATTATACTTGATGTAAAACACCTATATGCGTTGGTGTTTATTGGGTGTAAAGGTGTAATCTGCATAAGTTCAAGATTTATATCAACAATACTACCTCCAGCAGAATAGTTATAGGCTGTTGAACCTGTGGAAGTAGAAATAATCATACCATCTCCACTAAAATTTTGTATGTGTCTATTATCAAGGTTTAAATTTAGGTGTATAGTCCTAGACTTGTCCCCCCTTATAACAACCTCATTTACAGCAAGCATGTTAGAGCCACTAGTAGTTGTGTATACTTCAGCATTAAGAAGTGACATTTCTTGAATAATATAATCTTTTTTTAGATAAGCTTCAATAAAGTTATCGATTTTATCTGGTAAAATATCAGGAAAAAAACCTAGATGTCCTGTATTTATACCCATTATAGGAATTTCAGGAAAATCGAAATCTCTAACTGTCCTTAAAAAAGAGCCATCACCGCCAATTGATATAATGAGCTCTGTATCTGGATAAACATCTGAATACACTTCAAAACCAGCATTGGTAAGTTTTCTAGTTAAGAGTTCTTTAGTCTCAAGGGACTTATTTAATTGGTTTGTATTTATAGTTATAATTCTTTTCATATATTCACCTCTTCATACTTTGTATTATAACATAGTTTTATAATTCTTAATTTATAAATTTATAAATGACCTAGCTTGTTGTGAATGTGTTAAAATATGTATAGGCGGGTATAAAAACATACATAAGAGGTGAAGATGTGTTTGAAGTAAAGAATATCACAAAAAAATTAGGTAAATTCAAGTTGAATGATATAAACTTGAAGCTAAATGAAGGGGATATTGTCGGCATTATAGGTCCAAATGGCTCAGGAAAGACGACTTTAATAAAAATTATAATGGGAATTATTGATGCAGATGAAGGAGAAATTAAACTTTGTGATGAGACTATTGACGATTCTCCAATAAGTTTTAAAAACAATATTGGTTTTGTATATGATTCTTTACAATTTTATCCACACTTAAAGGTTAAAGAATTTAGAAGAATAGTATCATTGTTTTATAGTGATTTTGATAGAGAAAGATTTGATGAATATCTTAAAAAATTTGACATAGAAGAAAATATGCATATTAAGAATTTATCTAAAGGTCAATCTGAGAAACTTATGTTGTCAAATGCACTTAGTCATAATGCTAAATTATTGATTTTGGATGAGCCAACTGCTGGAATAGACCCAATTGTAAGGTCTGAAATAATGCAGTACTTAAAAGATTTTGTAAAAAATGGAAACAGCAGTGTAATAATTTCTACTCATAACACTGATAATTTAATTAAAGTTGCTGATTATCTCGTTTTCATAAACAAAGGAAATCAGATTTTTACAGTTAAGAAAGATTTAATAGAACAGGAATATAAAATAATTAGAGCAAATAAAGCAGAATTAGAAGAAATTAAAGAAAATATAGTTGGGGTAAAAGAGTATAAATATTATAATGAGGCACTTGTTAAAGTTGGAGACAGTTTGAAAATAAAAAGTTTGTTGGTAGAAATTGATAAGCATAAGGTCAAAAATCCTACTATAGAAGAACTAATGTATTATTATGTAAATGAGGTGAAATAATGTTTAATTTAATAAGGAAAGATTTAATAATAGGAATTAGTTCAGATGGTATACGGAATTTAAAGTACATAGTATTATTTTTTGTTTTTTATTTTTTCCTTAATTCAATTTCATATTATACAGTAAGTATTGTTGTGAGTTATCTAATGTTTATAAATACATTTGAGTGTGATTATGAAAATGATTCAAGGATTTTTATAAGAAGTATGCCAGTTAGTATAGAAGATATAGTATACTCAAAATATTTATTAGGTGTGGGTTTAATAATTTCTGTAACAATAGTTGTGTCTTTAATAAGCAAATTGACATCACTAGTATTTTTCAGAAATATGGTTTTAAATGATGTATTTTTCTCTATAAATATATTCTTAGCAATTTTAGCGATTTTACTTCCTTTAATTTTTAAATTTGGATATGGCAAAATGAAAGTTTGTAGTCTAATAATAAGTATTTTAATCTACTTTGCATATGGGGGTCTTTTAAAGACGATTAGCATGGTTGTATATCAAGTAAAGCATTTTAATTATAGTAAAATTGGAGGAGTATATCTTTCAAATTATGTAACTGATATGGTTAATACTAAATACATAAACCTGTATAGCATTACGTTTTTAACAATAATAATTTTTATAATATCGATGTATTTTTCTATTAAGATTTCAAAAAAGAATAAGTTTAATTATTAAAATTTAAATTAATATTATAGCACAATAGCACAAAATATAAGGAGACTAGAAATGAATAAGTTTATAAAGGTTTCATTTTTTATTTTTGGGATTTTTACACTATTCATAGCTATAAATAAATTAGTATATAGAGATATGGTAAGTGTCAAAGATTATGAAATAAATCATTTAGAGGAAATTGGTTTTGATTTTGATAGCAGGAGAAGTAGAGATGTTGGTACTATTGTAAGATTTAAAATAAGTAATAATAGTAGATATAGTTATAGGCTAAGAAGTGCTAAAATGAAGTTTGAAAACTGTGTAGAAAATAAAAAAGGAATAAATAAATGTTCTTCATATGTAAATATAGATTTATCTAATGAAAAAAATTCTGTAACTGAAAAAACTCTAAAATATGGAATAAAGCCAAATAATCAAGGTTATGTTGACTTTATAATTCCAAAAGGGTTAAGTTTTGATTATAGATACTTTAATCAGTCTAGCATGAGTGTCGAATATAAGGGAGAATACATTGTCGATATTCCAATGGCAGAAGGTTTATATTTAGTAGTTGGCAAAAATAATGATGTATGGAACTCCACTATTATGGAATAATTTTTAAAAATTGAAAAATCAACCAATCATATATATAATTAAGAATAATATGAGGTTTATAAACATTCAGATTAGGAGGGGTATTTGATGTCAATAAGTAATGTAAGAGAGTATTTTAAAGGATTTGGAAGAGAAGAAAGTATATTGGAGTTTGAACAATCTAGCGCTACTGTAGAGCTTGCAGCTGAAGCAGCAGGTGTTATTCCAGCAAGGATAGCTAAGACACTTTCATTTAAGATAGGTGATGATGCAATATTAATTGTAACAGCTGGAGATGCTAAGATTGATAATAAGAAATATAAGGCTGAATTTAGTTGTAAAGCAAAGATGTTAACACCAGAAGAAGTGCTAGAGTTTACTGGACATGCTATTGGAGGTGTTTGCCCATTTGGTTTAAAGAATCCTTTAAAAGTTTATTTAGATGACTCAATGAAAAGATTTGATACAGTGTTTCCTGCATGTGGAAGTAGTAATTCTGCAATAGAACTTACTTGTGATGAAATGGAGAAGTTCTCTAATTGTGAAAAATGGGTGGATGTTTGTAAGAATTGGTAAAAAATATAGTAAATTATAGTAGAAGTTTGTAAAAAACTATCCCTGTATAAATCGTATACAGGGATAGTTTTTTTGATGAAATATTTATAAATCTAATGGGAAAATCTAATTTAAACTAATAATCCAAAATAAAGTTAAAAAATTCTGATTTTTCTTCTAAATTAAAAAAAAATGACAAAAAAATGGAAAAAATGTAGTAAATATTGTTAAAAAAATAATTAGAAATTATTGAAAAATTATCCTTTGAGTGATACTATTATAAATGTAAGATATTTAAAAAACAAAATAATCATAAAAAAGCAAGATTATTTAGCTCTATTAAAATAATTTTGATATGAGAAAAAATTTTTATATGGGTTAAAAATAGTAGTGAAAGTAGCAATGTATATACTCTTTACTATTGAAATACCCTAAAAGTAAATATCATAAACAAATTATTTTATCTATGACCATTGTGAGAGAAGTCTTATTTTAGCTTGAAATTTCACAAAATTCCAAAAAGCGAGATTTTTTTTAAGTGTAGTTGATTTTAAATTAACAATTTATAATTAAATTAATGTCATAATTGGTTAGTATAATTGCATATAAATATAGAGCTGACTTTAATTAAGGTTATAAATTTCTCGACGTATGTTCAAATACTTTATTATAGATGCTGCCGAGATTTTAATTAATAAATGAAAATAAAATATTTATAAAATACTGAGGAGGCTATTATGGATTTAAATTCTAAAAAATATCAGATGCTTAAAGAGTTATATGCAAGCTTCGCTGAAAATGAAGTTAAACCTTTAGCAACAGAACTTGATGAAGAAGAAAGATTTCCATACGAAACAGTGGAAAAAATGGCAAAAGCAGGAATGATGGGTATACCATATCCAAAAGAGTATGGTGGAGAAGGTGGAGATACTGTAGGATACATAATGGCAGTTGAAGAATTGTCTAGAGTTTGTGGTACTACAGGAGTTATCTTATCAGCTCATACATCTCTTGGTTCTTGGCCTATATATCAATATGGTAACGAAGAACAAAAACAAAAATTCTTAAAGCCATTAGCAAGTGGGGAAAAATTAGGAGCATTTGGTCTTACTGAACCTAATGCTGGAACAGATGCGTCTGGACAACAAACAACTGCTGTTTTAGATGGAGATGAATACATACTTAATGGCTCAAAAATATTTATAACAAATGCAATAGCTGGTGATATATATGTAGTGATGGCAATGACTGATAAGTCTAAAGGGAACAGAGGAATATCAGCATTTATAGTTGAAAAAGGAACTCCTGGATTTAGCTTTGGGGTTAAAGAAAAGAAAATGGGTATAAGAGGTTCTGCTACTAGCGAATTAATATTTGAAGATTGCAGAATACCTAAAGAAAATTTACTTGGAAAAGAAGGACAAGGATTTAAGATAGCGATGTCTACTCTTGATGGTGGTAGAATTGGTATAGCAGCACAAGCTTTAGGTTTAGCACAAGGAGCTCTTGATGAAACAGTTAAATATGTAAAAGAAAGAGTACAATTTGGTAGACCACTATCAAAATTCCAAAATACACAATTCCAATTAGCTGATATGGAAGTTAAAATACAAGCGGCTAGACATCTTGTATATCAAGCAGCTATAAACAAAGATGAAGGAAAACCTTATGGAGTAGAAGCAGCGATGGCAAAACTATTTGCAGCTGAAACAGCTATGGAAGTTACTACAAAGGCTGTACAACTTCATGGTGGATATGGATACACTCGTGACTATCCAGTAGAAAGAATGATGAGAGATGCTAAGATAACTGAAATATATGAAGGAACTAGTGAAGTTCAAAGAATGGTTATTTCAGGAAAATTATTAAAATAGATAAATACAATATACACAATAGGTCGATATTAAAATAGATATGGAGGAAGGATTTATGAATATAGTCGTTTGTATAAAACAAGTTCCAGATACAACAGAAGTTAAACTAGATCCTAATACAGGTACTTTAATTAGAGATGGAGTACCAAGTATAATAAACCCTGATGATAAAGCAGGTCTAGAGGAAGCTATAAGATTAAAAGAAGAAATGGGTGCTCATGTAACTGTTATAACAATGGGACCTCCTCAAGCAGATATGGCTTTAAAAGAAGCTTTAGCAATGGGTGCAGATAGAGGAATATTATTAACAGATAGAGCATTTGCAGGTGCTGATACTTGGGCGACTTCATCAGCATTAGCAGGAGCATTAAAAAATATAGATTTTGATATTATAATAGCTGGAAGACAGGCTATAGATGGAGATACTGCACAAGTTGGTCCTCAAATAGCTGAACATTTAAAACTTCCATCAATAACATATGCTGAAGAAATAAAAACTGAAGGTGAATATGTATTAGTAAAAAGACAATTTGAAGATTGTTGTCATGACTTAAAAGTTAAAATGCCATGCCTTATAACAACTCTTAAAGATATGAACACACCAAGATACATGAAGGTTGGAAGAATATACGATGCATTTGAAAATGATGTAGTAGAAACTTGGACTGTAAAAGATATAGAAGTTGACCCTACTAATTTAGGTCTTAAAGGTTCTCCAACTAGTGTATTTAAATCATTTACAAAATCAGTTAAACCAGCTGGCACAATATACAATGAAGATGCAAAAACATCAGCTGGAATTGTAATAGATAAATTAAAAGAGAAGTTTATCATATAATTTAAGGGGGGATAAAGAATGGGTAACGTTTTAGTAGTAATAGAACAAAGAGAAAATGTAATTCAAACCGTTTCTTTAGAATTGCTAGGAAAGGCTACAGAAATAGCAAAAGATTATGATACAAAAGTTTCTGCATTACTTTTAGGAAGTAAAGTAGAAGGTTTAATAGATACATTAGCACACTATGGAGCAGATGAAGTAATTGTAGTTGATGATGAAGCTTTAGCAGTGTATACAACTGAACCATATACAAAAGCAGCTTATGAAGCAATAAAAGCAGCTGACCCAATCGTTGTACTATTTGGAGCAACTTCAATAGGTAGAGATTTAGCTCCTAGAGTATCTGCTAGAATACATACAGGACTTACTGCTGACTGTACAGGTCTTGCAGTAGCTGAGGATACAAAATTATTATTAATGACAAGACCTGCTTTTGGTGGAAATATAATGGCAACAATAGTTTGTAAAGATTTCAGACCTCAAATGTCTACAGTTAGACCAGGAGTTATGAAGAAAAATGAAATCGATGAAACTAAAGAAGCTGTAATCAATCGTTTTAAAGTAGAATTTACTGAAGCTGACAAATTAGTTCAAGTTGTAGAAGTAATAAAAGAAGCTAAAAAACAAGTTAAGATAGAAGATGCTAAGATACTAGTTTCTGCAGGACGTGGAATGGGTGGAAAAGAAAACTTAGACGTACTTTATGAATTAGCTGAAATCATAGGTGGAGAAGTTTCTGGTTCTCGTGCCACTATAGATGCAGGATGGTTAGACAAAGCAAGACAAGTTGGTCAAACTGGTAAAACTGTAAGACCAGACCTTTATATAGCATGTGGTATATCTGGAGCAATACAGCATATAGCTGGTATGGAAGATGCTGAGTTTATAGTTGCTATAAACAAAAATCCAGAAGCTCCAATATTTAAATATGCTGATGTTGGTATAGTTGGAGATGTTCATAAAGTACTTCCAGAACTTATCAGTCAATTAAGTGTTGCAAAAGAAAAAGGTGAAGTTTTAGCTAACTAATTTCTTGGGGAGGATATTATGAGTACAAGTGATGTTAAAGTTTATGAGAATGTAGCTGTTGAAGTAAATGGAAATATATGCACAGTGAAAATGAATAGACCTAAAGCCCTTAATGCAATAAATTCCAAAACTTTAGAAGAACTTTATGAAATATTTGTAGATATTAATAATGATGAAACTATTGATGTTGTAATATTGACAGGGGAAGGAAAAGCATTTGTAGCTGGAGCAGATATTGCATATATGAAAGATTTAGATGCTGTAGCTGCTAAAGATTTTAGTGGCCTAGGAGCAAAAGCTTGTGGAGAAATAGAAAATAGCAAAAAAGTAGTAATAGCTGCTGTAAATGGATTTGCTTTAGGTGGAGGATGCGAACTTGCAATGGCATGTGATATAAGAATTGCATCTGCTAAAGCTAAATTTGGCCAACCAGAAGTAACTCTTGGAATAACTCCAGGATATGGAGGAACTCAAAGACTTACAAGATTGGTTGGGATGGCAAAAGCAAAGGAACTAATCTTTACAGGTCAAGTTATAAAAGCTGATGAAGCTGAAAAAATAGGGCTAGTAAATAGAGTAGTTGAGCCAGAAGTTTTAATGGAAGAAGTTGAAAAATTAGCTAAGGTAATAGCTAAAAATGCTCAACTTGCAGTTAGATACTCTAAAGAAGCAATACAACTTGGTGCTCAAACTGATATAAATACTGGAATAGATATAGAATCTAATTTATTTGGTCTTTGTTTCTCAACTAAGGACCAAAAAGAAGGAATGTCAGCTTTTATTGAAAAAAGAGAAGCGAACTTTATAAAAGGGTAAAAAATCTAATTAAAAATATATTTGCTGTTAACTAGATTAAATAAATATTTTAATCTAGTTAGCAGAATATAAATACTAAAATAACAGGAGGTTATAACTATGAAATTAGCTGTAATAGGTAGTGGAACTATGGGAAGTGGTATTGTACAAACTTTTGCAAGTTGTGGTCATGATGTATGTTTAAAGAGTAGAACTCAAGGTGCTATAGATAAATGTTTAGGCTTATTAGATAAAAATTTAACTAAGTTAGTTACTAAAGGAAAAATGGATGAAGCTACAAAAGCAGAAATATTAAGTCATGTTAGTTCAACTACTAACTATGAAGACTTAAAAGATATGGATTTAATAATAGAAGCATCTGTGGAAGATATGAACATAAAGAAAGATGTTTTCAAATTATTAGATGAGTTATGCAAAGAAGATACTATTTTAGCAACAAATACTTCATCTTTATCTATAACAGAAATAGCTTCTTCTACTACTAGACCAGATAAAGTTATAGGAATGCATTTCTTCAATCCAGTTCCTATGATGAAATTAGTTGAGGTTATAAGCGGTCAGTTAACATCAAAAGTTACTTTTGATACAGTATTTGAACTATCTAAGAGTATCAATAAAGTGCCAGTAGATGTATCTGAATCTCCTGGATTTGTAGTAAACAGAATACTTATACCTATGATAAATGAAGCTGTTGGTATATATGCAGATGGCGTTGCAAGTAAAGAAGAAATAGATGAAGCTATGAAATTAGGAGCAAACCATCCAATGGGACCACTAGCATTAGGTGACTTAATAGGATTAGACGTTGTTTTAGCTATAATGAACGTTCTATATACTGAATTTGGAGATACTAAGTATAGACCACATCCACTTTTAGCTAAAATGGTTAGAGCTAATCAGTTAGGAAGAAAAACTAAGATAGGATTCTATGATTACAATAAATAAGAGTTTAGAAATTTAAATAGTATTGTTTAAGAAATAATTTCGGAAATCTGATAAAAATCTAATTTAATGGGGGTAATGAATATGAGAGAAGTAGTAATTGCCAGTGCAGCTAGAACAGCAGTAGGAAGTTTTGGAGGAGCATTTAAATCAGTTTCAGCAGTAGACTTAGGAATAACAGCTGCTAAAGAAGCTATAAAAAGAGCGAATATAACTCCAGATATGATAGATGAATCACTTTTAGGAGGAGTACTTACAGCTGGTCTTGGACAAAATGTAGCAAGACAAATAGCATTAGGTGCAGGAATACCAGTAGAAAAACCAGCTATGACTATAAATATAGTTTGTGGTTCTGGATTAAGATCTGTTTCAATGGCATCTCAACTTATAGCATTAGGTGATGCTGATATAATGCTAGTTGGTGGAGCTGAAAACATGAGTATGTCTCCTTATTTAGTACCAAGTGCTAGATACGGTGCAAGAATGGGTGATGCTGCTTTTGTTGATTCAATGATAAAAGATGGATTATCAGACATATTCAATAACTACCACATGGGTATTACTGCTGAAAATATAGCAGAACAATGGAATATAACTAGAGAAGAACAAGATGAGCTAGCTCTTGCAAGCCAAAACAAAGCTGAAAAAGCTCAAGCTGAAGGAAAATTTGACGAAGAAATAGTTCCAGTTGTTATAAAAGGTAGAAAAGGCGACACTATAGTAGATAAAGATGAATATATAAAAGCTGGTACTACAATGGAGAAACTTGCTAAATTAAGACCAGCATTTAAGAAAGATGGAACAGTTACTGCTGGTAACGCATCAGGAATCAATGATGGTGCTGCTATGTTAGTAGTAATGGCTAAGGAAAAAGCTGAAGAATTAGGAATAGAGCCTCTTGCTACTATAGTTTCTTATGGAACAGCTGGTGTTGACCCTAAGATAATGGGATATGGACCAGTTCCAGCAACTAAAAAAGCTTTAGAAGCTGCTAATATGACTATAGAAGATATAGATTTAGTTGAAGCTAATGAAGCATTTGCTGCTCAATCTATAGCTGTAGTAAAAGACTTGAATATAGACATGGCTAAAGTTAATGTTAATGGTGGAGCAATAGCTATAGGGCATCCAATAGGTTGTTCAGGAGCAAGAATACTTACTACACTTCTATATGAAATGAAGAGAAGAGATGCTAAAACTGGTTTAGCTACACTTTGTATAGGTGGTGGAATGGGAACTACACTAATAGTTAAAAGATAGTTCTAAATTATAATCTTTTAAAATTAAATATTTAAACATGAATGTAACCTGTAAGAGTAACTATTCGTTATTCTTACAGGTTTTTATAGTTAAAAATAATTATTATCTATTAAACAAAAATAGTGTAAAATATATAATATCATGATTTTGAAGATATAAAAGAAAGTAGGTAAAGGATTGTTTAAAAAAGAAAATCAAAGATATAATATAATATCATATACAAATGAAGAAGAAATGACTTTAAAAGAAGTTTTATTGGACAAACTGAATTTCTCAGTTAGGTCATTATCAAAAATGAAGAGAGAAAAGAGTGTTCTAGTAAATGGAGTATATAAAAAACCAAGCATAAAAGTATATTGTGGTGATTTGATAGAGGTAAAAATAGAAGAAGAAAAAGCAAAATTTGAACCTCAAGATTTAAATTTGCAAATAATATATGATGACTTTGATATAATCATGGTAAATAAACCTCCATTTATGGTAGTTCATCCAACCAAAAGCCACTATGATAAAACAATAGCAAATGGTGTCAGTTACTATATAGATAATCAAAAGGAAAATGTAAAAATACGATTTGTAAATAGGTTAGATATGAATACATCAGGACTTGTCATAGTAGCTAAAAATGCTTATGCACATCACACTTTGTCTATAGCAATGAGTGAAAATAAGGTTAAAAAAACTTATATAGCAGTAGTTGATGGAATTATAGAAGAAGATGAAGGAACTATAAATGAACCGATTTATAGACAAACAGAGGACTCTATAAAGAGAATAATAGATGAAAGAGGACAGGTATCTATTACTCATTATAAGGTGATAGAGAGATTAAAAAATGCAACTGTACTAGAAGTAAGTTTAGAAACTGGTAGAACACATCAAATAAGGGTTCATATGGCTCATATAGGACATGGAATAATAGGTGATGAGTTATATGGTTGTGTAGATGAAAATCTTATAGATAGGCAAGCACTTCATGCTTATGAGTTGGAGTTTGAGCAACCAAGAACAAAAGAAAAATTGAAATTTAAAGCAGATATACCAAAGGATATGAAAGAGTTAATATCGAAATTAAGATAATGGGGTGATATATATGATAATACATAAATTTATAATACATGTTTTGGATAAAAATAGTGATGTTCCAATATTAAATGATTTTGAAGGCAAGGTTAATCAAGAAGTGGATGGATTTTTTCAAAAAGCTATAAAGAGAATTGCGAAAGATGAGGATTTAAGAAAAGGTATTTTTAAAGATTATAATGATAATTTAATTAAGAATTGTTGTGAGCAAATAATATATGATGAAAGTTCTTTTTTAAAAAACTCTAAAGAAATTGCATCTTACTTGTTTGATGTTATGAAAATCAATGCTGCATTAGAATCTTGTGATTTGGCAATTTGTTTATATACTATTAAAGATGAAAAGAGTGTAGCTATATTAAAATTAGATTATAAAAAATTGTATACTCATTCAATTGAATTTGTAGATGATAAATTCAATATTCAAATGGTTTCAAATGAAATTGGTATTCCAGAGACTCTAAGACAAAAACAAGGAGCTTTAATTAGTTTAAGTGGAATGAATGATGAGTTTCATCTAAGACTTTTAGATAAAGATGCAGAAAAAGAAGGGTCAGAATCAAAGTTTGTTACAGAATTTTTAAATGCTAAAAAAATTGATGACGATAAGTATAAAACAAAAGTGTTTAAAAACACAGCTGAAAATTGGATAACGAATGCCCTTAGTAATGATATAAAACAAGCAGAGGATGTAAGAAGTATATTAAACTATACATTGAAGGAAAAACATGAGGTTGATATAAATGACTTTGTTGATAATTCAATTAAAGATGAGGAGCTAAAAGATAGCTTCAAAGAACATATGGAGGAAAAAGGTCTTGATGAAGGTTTTAGTATAGATAAGAAATGGGTTGAGAAAAAGCTTAAAAAAAGAAGTATAAAAACAGATAATGGGTTTGATATAAAAGGAAATTTAACTGATTTTGAAGACCCAATGAAATATACTGTAAAACAAAATCAAGATGGAACCATAGATATAGTAATAAAGAATGTAACATTTTATGAAGAAAAGTAACTTTAATTTGAGTAATTTATATATGAAAATTGAATATTTTCTATAATTGTAAATAAACGTAATATAGTCTGTGTAAACTTCGATATAAATTATTATATAGAAGTTTACACAGACTATTTATATTTGTAGACAAAACAATATTATTTGTTTTCTTCGATATATTTACATATATCACCGATACATTTAAAATTCTCAGCTTCTTCGTCTGGTATTTCTATTCCAAATTCGTCTTCAAGGGCCATTATAATTTCAACAGCATCTAGTGAATCAGCTTCTAAGTCATCCATTAAAGACGCTTCCATAGTTATCTCATCTAAATTGTCTACCCCTAATTGTTCTGCTATTATTTCTTTTATTTTTTCAAACATTTTAAGCCTCCTAAAGCAGTTTTAATTAATTTTAATGTTAGTTTAATATAATATCGAGAATTTTTCAATATGGAATCCATAAAAAATAATAAAATTTTATAAAGGTAGTAATAAAGTATTATTTGATGAATAAACTTTATTGATAACAAATATAACTTAGGAGGAAATGCTATGAAATATGTAGGACTATTACTAGCATCAGTAGGAATGTTTTTACTTATAGCAGTAAATTTTTATTATAATTCAATAACTTTAGATATGCAACGTATAGAGGATTATGTAATAGAAACCAATTTAATCCTTGAAGATGTAGCTGAAAAAGAAAGCTATGTATCTAATGAAAAAGAAGATTACATATCAAGATTAATGCATGTGAAGAAAGGGATAGAAAGTTCAAAAACATCCTTCTTGATAGAAAGATATAAAGAGTACAAAGTAAAATCAATAGAAAGTTTAATTTATACTATATCAGAAGAAAAAAAAGACTATCTAGATGAAGTTGATAGATACAATAAACTGGGCGAAAAAGAAATAAATAAACTAATCAATAAAAACTTTTTAGAAGTAACTTATCTGTCTATTACTACATATATTTAATTAAAGAGACAGAACTTAGTCTCTTAATGATTCAAGGAGGATTAGTTATGACAAAATTAGAAGACAATATGGAACGTTTCTTTGGAGGATGCGAAGGTTTTTTTAGTAATAAAATGTTGATAATAATAGTTGTAGTATTCTTATTATTATGTACAGACATTTTAGAAGACTTATTATGCGATGACAATATATGGATATGGGTTATACTAATAGTATTGTTGTTATTTAACTTCGATGATGGTTGTTGTTGCTAAAAAATATTGATTATTAAATAGGCAAAGCCAGTAACTTATACAAGTTGTGGTTTTGCCTTTTTTAGTTTAGATTATAAGATGAATGTACAAACCTTACTTTTTTAGGATGAGAAAAAATTAAAAAAATAATGAAAATACATTAGCAAAATGGAAACCAAATGCATAGTATATGTTAGGAGCGAAAAGCTCAACAAAATATCAACAGGAGGTAACGTGGAATGTTAGATAGATTCTTTGGAGAAGAAGGATGTTTTGGTGGAGGAGGATGGTGGATAATAGTACTATTCTTCCTATTCTTAGCTTTTGGAGAAAGCTGGGCAGAATTTGACATAATGGCATGGATACCATTCCTAATAGTTTTATTAATACTTTGCTGCTGTGGTGGATGCTTAGAGTAAAGATAGTAGTTACTAAAAAAAGGAGGGCTTTGTTATGTTAGATAGATTTTTTGGAGAAGAAGGATGCTTTGGTGGAGGAGGATGGTGGATAATAGTACTATTCTTCCTATTCTTAGCTTTTGAAGATTGCTGGAGAGATATTGACATAATGTCATGGATACCTTTCTTAATACTATTATTAATAACTTGTTCATGTGGTGGATTCTTTGATGGTGATGGAGGCTGTGGCTGCGGTTGCTAATACTAATATCATTAAAGTGGAAAAATGCTGGTATAAAATACCAGCATTTTTTTATTTTGTTTTTTAATATGATTTAAATTAATAATGAATATTATTAAATTTGTTGAATATAGGGTATAATATAAAATATAATGTATTTAAATGTACTTGCTTTTATGGTAAAATAAAAACTTATATAAATATAGTTAAAATAGGAACCTTCATAAATTTGGTTCAGTTTTAGATAAATTTAGTAAAATAAGGAGGATGAAGATGAAAGGCAATATAACGATAAAAGATGTTGCTAAACAAGCAGGCGTGTCAATATCTACAGTATCTAGAGTTATAAATGATTCAAAACCTGTGACTGATGAAGTCAAACAAAAAGTTTTAGAGGTTATAAAAGAAACTGGATATATACCAAATCCGCTTGCGAGAAGTTTAGTAACTAAGAAGAGTCAATTAATAGGGGTAATAGTTCCAGAAGTTTCAGATTCTTTTGTTAATGAGGTATTAAATGGGATAGAGGAAGTTGCTAAAATGTATGATTATGACATCCTTTTAGCTAATACATACTCTGATAAAGAACAAGAACTTAAGAGTATAAATCTATTGAGAGCAAAACAAGTGGAAGGTATAGTTATGATTTCATGGGTGGTTGAACAAGAACACATCAACTATATACAAAATTGTGGTATACCAGCAACATATATAAGTAAAACTGCTAGAGATTATGATATATATACAGTAAGTACTAGTAATAAAGAGGCTACTTTTGATATGACAGAACATCTTATAAAGAAAGGTCATGAAAAGATAGCTTTTATAATGACGAGTAAAGATGATACTGTTTTAGAGATGGAGAGACTCTCAGGTTATGAGAAAGCACTTTCAAATAACAACATAGAATTAGACCAGAGTTTAATTAAATATGGTGGAACTGATTATGAAAGTGGATACAACAGTATGAAAGAATTATTAGATGATGGAATAATACCTCACGCAGCTTTTGTAACAGGTGATGAGGCCGCTATAGGTGCTATAAATGCTATCTGTGATGCTGGATATAAAGTTCCAGAAGATATATCAGTTGCAGGATTTAATGATGTTAAGATAGCTAAAATGTATAGACCTAAACTTACTACAGTATATCAACCTTTATATGATATGGGAGCAGTAGCAATAAGAATGGTTATAAAATTAATAAATAAAGAAATAATTGAAAATAAAAAAATAGAATTACCTTATAGAATTGTTGATAGAGAAAGTGTTATAGAAAGAAAAAAATAAAACTATTAAAGTAAATCAGGTAGCGCTTAAAGCACTACCTGATTTTTTATGTCAATAATATCAAATTTAAGAATAGTTTAAAAAAATAATTGTTTTAATATTTAAATGGTTTACTTTTTATTTATTCATGAGGATTGGATTTCTTAGTTTTCTTAAATAAACCTTTAGATTTTTTTTGTTGACCATTTGGTGTATTTTTTGGTGCAGGTGAACTTGGTTTACCTTTAGTAGGTTTAGTTTTCTTAGTCTTAGTCGCCTTAGTATCTCTTTGAGTTTCTGCATCTGAGATTTTTTCCATTATATTATCTAATTTTTTACGTTGATTTTCATCTAAAAATGCTTTGAATTTTGATACTACTTCATCTCTTCCATCCAAGTTTTTACCTATCTTTATAAGTTCCTCCATAAGTTCGTTTTCTGACTTTCCTTTGTAATTATCAGCAATCTTTTCTATCTTATCCTTGTCAATATTTTTTTGTTTAGCCATTTTTTCTAATGACTCTGTATCTAATTTTTTCATAAAAAAACCCCTTTCTATAAATATATATTGAATTATATTCATACTATTTATATATAGAAATAATATTGAAGTGGTGAATTGTGAGTGATATATAATATAAATAAAAATTCTTATAGATAATATATATGCACTGAGCTTTAAAAATGGAACATTAAAATATGAAAAACATACTTTAATATAGGGCAATTATATAATATAAGGGGGAATTGTCTTGAATAATTTACTATTTTTGATTGGAGTGATTGCATTGAGTAATGGTAATATCTCTATATTTGATGATAAAAATAAATCAAAAGGAAATAATAGAGTTAGAAAAAACAAAAAAAATGCAAATGATAAACTATCACAATCTACACATGGAAATTTAAGGTTTGATGCAAATGATATAAAAAGAGGTTTAAGGCTTATGGATTTGAGTGAAGAAGATTTAGAAATGGGAATGGAAATAATAACTAGAACTAAAAAATACATGTCAAGAGATGAAAGAAAAATACTAATAAAAATAGAAAGTGTTTTAGACTTAGTTAGAGGCATAAAAAAATTAAATAATATAGATTTAGTAGATACAGAAGATGAGACAGATTTTTTCAGAAAAATGGATAGCGATGATAAAAAGAATATGATGATAAAAGAAATTATAGATGTATTCCCAGAAAAGAGAAAAAATTCAGTTGAAAAAGCTATAGGAATGAAAAAGAAAATAGACTTATTTGCAGAATTATTTTTGCCAGATGACTTTGGAGAAGGTGGATTCAGTCTAAGTTCTTTGGCAAATATAAATAATCTAGGAAGCATGAGTAATCTTAAATTGCTTGGTAGCCTTTTAAGAGGTGATGATAACAATAAAGATGAAGATAACAATGAAGAATTAGATTATGAGGATGAGGAATCAGATTATGAAGATGAAGAAGATTGTGAGGACGATGAATCAAACTATGATGAAGAGCTAATAGACGAAAATGAAATATATGATGAAGAATTAATTGAAGGTGAGGAAACATACTCTGAAGATGTCGAAAATGATGAAGATATAGTGCATGATGAAGAATTATATAATGTAAATGAGCAAAAATCTGAGCGTAATTATAATGAAAAAAATACTAAGAATAGAACTAAGAGAAAGAGATAATTTAACTAACTACATAAAGAGAAAAGGAAGAAAAAGTAAGACTAGAATAAGTTTATCTTAATTACTATATAAAACCACTTTAAAAAATTCGAAATTTATTATATAATAATAGTATGAAATCCTGAAACATACGATAAGGCTTTTTTAAATTCAACCTACAAATGAAATACGGGAGACCGTGTCTAGTAAATTATAACATGCCTGTTTAGTTTGGACGTTAAAAGTTACTGGCAAGTCACCCACCTGGGAGTGCCTAGGGTGTGAATTTACTTAGCCACCGGTGTTTCGGGACAAAAAAAGTGCTACTATTTCAAATAGTAGTACTTTTTTTATTAAAATGCATTTTTCTACTAAATATATCTAATTATTGATAAATTTAAAAAGCTAAGTAACAATTAAGTTTATAAGAGCATAGTATTAATTAGGCTTCAAAAAGCCGAAGACTTAATTACAATAGCTTACAGGGAGGGCAATGAAAAATGCAAGATTATAAAAAAAATAAAAGAAGAATGATAAATCAGCCAATGCCTACAATTAGTGAGGAAGAAGTGTATACAGAGGAAATGAGTTCAGAAGATATGAGAGGATTTAAAAAATCTCATCATCACAATAATGGATGTAATAATGATAATAAGTGTGAATGTCATGATGATTGCAAACCTAATCCATGCAATCCATGCAAACCTAACCCATGCAATCCATGCAAACCTAATCCATGTGATGACCATTGTGAATGCCATGACCATTGTAAATGTGATTGTGAACCATGCCAAATGGATTCTGATGAATGTTTTGAAAACAAATGTGGACCAGATTGCTGTAATCCTATATCACCAAAAAACTTCTCTGTATCAAATGCAGTGCCATTTGCAATAGAGGCTAGTAGAATATTTGATACTATGCAATTCCAAACATTTACAGATGCAACTGGACCAAATGGAGAGCCATTAACTTTTGAAACAGAAGTAGTAGAAGTATTTGGTTCAGTTCCAAGTGCAGGTCAAGCAAGTGTAACTATAGAAAAAATATGCTTAAGTAATGATGGAATAGTTATAGACACAGGAATGACAACTTTAGAAGATTTCGATTTAGACCCATTAGGAGATATAGTAGGAAGAAATTGTGAAACAACTTTTGAATTTGCAGTATGTGGTGAAAGAAACGCTGAATGTTGTAGACAAGGAAAAGGCAAATCAGTAGCTTATAAACAAAGAGGATTAACTGTAGCAGTTCGTAATTTAGTATTAGAGCTAAGAGGTAGATGTGGATGTACAGAATTCGTTGCATTAGCTTTCCCAGCAGTCAGAGCAGGAGGTGGATGTAAGAGAAGAGTTGATTATGTAGAATTTACTTTTAACACACTTTCAGCACCAATATGCTTACCAGCTGACGGAAGAGCTGTTACTCTAAGACAAGAATATCAAACTAACTTAACTGTAGATTGTATAGGAAAATCTATATTAAAATTAGAATGTAATGAATGTTGTGAACCTTTCTATGAATTAATAATACCAAATGATATAGATTTAGTACTTTGCTTACAAGAAACAGTTAGCACATTAATAAGTGAACAAATAGTAGTTTTAGCATCACCAAATCCAATCCAACCAAGACTTGTTGATACTTTCTCTAAAGTATGTGATTTTTCGCAATGTGGACCTCATCATGGAAGTGGAAAGCCTAGTTGCCACAGATAGATAGGTAGATATATAGACAGTTTAAATTATAAATAAAAATCATCTTAAGGAAGGCTACCAATGTAAATTATTTACTTTGGTAGCCTTCACGTTTTTATAACTAGTGTATAGATTTTAGTGATTTAAAAAGTACTATAGTATGTAATAGACAAGTAAATATTGATACTATTGTCATTGTGTATATGTATGCATAGATATTAAGTCCAGGTATAGGAAGAAATACGTATAGAGCCACAAGTTGAATTAACATACCAGTGATAGTATTTATACTTGAAGCCAACTCTTTTCTTATTGAATGTAAAATGCCAGACAGAGTTTGGTTTAATGACATAAATAGTGGAACTAAAAACATAGCTTTTAAATATTCTCCAGCAAGTTTATTTTTAAATACTAGTATACACAAATCTTTTCCAAAGAAATAAAAAAATATTGATGATAGTATACCTACAAACAAAGTTAGAAGTACAGAGTATTTGATTTTTTTCAATACACTCTTACGTTTTCTTAAAGCCATTTCTTGAGATATAGTAGGTATCAAGTTTACAATAAGTGCTGAACCAACAGTAAAAGGCAAAAATATAAAAGGCATTACCATTCCACTGACAACACCATACATACTTAATGACTGCTGATAAGTCATTCCTGATAATGCTAATCTTGATGGTATCATCATAGAGCTGATAGACTGTAAAAGTATGTTTGACATTCTATTGCAAGTTATGGGAATGGACATTTTTAATGTTTCCATTGAAGAATTATAAAAATCTTTAATACTTATAATATACCTATTGTCAAATGATGAATCTCTCCATAAGCAAATAAGCATGAATATAATATTACTCAATTCACCAATCGATATACCTAATAGGGCAATATAACAATTCATAGATTTATTATTTATGTACATAACCAGTAAAAAAACGAATAGAATTTTACCAATTTGTTCAATAATTTGTCCAATAGCAGGGATTTTTACATTCTTTATGCCATAATAATATCCTCTTAGTACATTTGAAAGAGTTATTATAACTATCGCAGGACAAACTGCTAGTATAAATAGATTTAATTTGGCATCTTTTAAAAACTTAAGTGATAAAAAAGAACTATTAAAGGATGCAACTATAGATATAACTAGCGCTACGAAAAATGATATATATAAAGTTGATATAAATAAAGCATTAGTGTTGTGTCTATCGTTTAAAGCTTTTCTCTTTGCGACTAAACAACTAAGTGCAGTAGGTATGCCTGTTGTTGTAACAGCTAAGCAAATCATTAAAAAGTTAAAAATCATATGGTAAATACCTAGACCTGTTTCGCCTAAAGCCCTTGATAAGAATATTTTATATAAAAAGCCAAATATCCTTACAATAAAATTAGATATAAATAGAATAACTGTTGATAGTACTAAATAAGGTACTTTCAAAAAAATCACCTCCTTATCTTTTAAATATATTCACAAGGAGGCGTAAAAATTTATAATTTTATAAATTCTGGTTTCAATTTATTAAATTTAGATACATATTTAAAGCCCATATTTTTTAGCAGTGTATATATGTAATCGAATTCATAGGCAATTTGACTTACATGATGTGAATCTGAACCTGTAGTTATGATTTCTCCTCCTAAGTCTTTATACATTTGAAGGATATATCTAGATGGAGTCAAATCTGGAAGGTTGTATCTGTAGCAAGATGTATTTATTTCAATACCTTTACCATCATAAATAGCTTGTTTAAGAATTTCCTCAATTATATCAGAAAACAATCTATCATCTAAAATAGTATCATAAGGAGCATATCTTTTAATTAAATCTAAGTGACCTAAAATAGAGTAATCTTTGTAATTTTTAACAATATTATATAAGTAAAGGTAGTAATTTTCATAAACTTCATGCTGAGTTTTATCTTTAAAATAGCTACCAAGATATAAGTCCATTGTATCTATAGCATGGATAGAACATATTATAAAGTCTAATGGATATTGATTAGCTTCTTTTCTATAGGTATCTATTAATTGAGTCTGAACTCCAAACTCAATTCCCTTTTTTATTGATATTTTATCCTTATATTTATTTTGAAGAGTTTCTAGACTTTTAAAATAATCTTCATAGACAATTGAGAAAGAATCATCAGCATAAACATCATAATCAACATGGTCTGTGAAACAAATTTCATTTAAACCAAGTTCAATAGATTTTTTTATCATTTCTTCCATTGTAGATTTTCCATCAGTAGAGAAACTTGAGTGCATGTGATAGTCGTAAAACATAAATATTTCCCCTTTTTATAAAAATTTTGGTATTATATATACATACTAAATAATATCAAATATATGGGAAAGCATCAATAAAATATAAATACAATGAGCGGTGATAAATGTGGAAAAATACAGAATAGATTTAAGTGAAAAGAAGTTAACTAAATATATACAGATATTTAATCATATAAAAGAATTGATAATAGATAAAGAGTTAGTTGAACATGAAAAACTGCCTCCAATAAGAAAACTATCAGAATTTCTACAAGTAAATAATACTACTATAGTTAAAGTATATGAGCTTTTAGAGAATGAAGGGTATGTATATAAGATTGTAGGTAGTGGAACATTCGTGTCAAGTTCAAATTCTTATAAAAGTGGTGTAGACAACAGAAAAAATAAAAATATTGTACAAAGAGATGATTTAATTCATTTTGACAATGGAAATCCATCTAATGATATGTTTCCTATTGATTCATTTAAAAATGCTGTAAATATGGCATTATCTAAAGATGGTAGTTCGATATTTGATTATGATGAAGGTCTTGGCTCTGAAGAATTAAGAGAAAAGATGGTAGAGTATCTAAGTGATGGAAGTATAAAAACGACTAAAGAAAATATTCAAATAATATCAGGTGCTCAACAGGGTATAGACATAGTTTGTAAAGGGCTTATAAGTTATTCAGATGTTGTCTTTATGGAGGAACCTTCTTATAATGGAGCGATTGAAGTGTTCAAAAGTAGAGGTGCAAAAATAATATCTATACCTATGTTAGATGATGGAATTGATATAGGTATTTTAAAATTAAAATTGGAAAAAATAAAACCAAGACTTATATATATTATGCCTAATTTCCAAAATCCAACAGGAATATCTTATTCAACATATAAAAAAAAGAAGTTAATAGAACTGGCAGAAGAACATGATTTTTATATAATTGAAGATGATTTTATAAGTGATTTTACATTTGAATCAAAAGACAATAGGACTGTTAGAAGTTATGATGACAAAAATAGAGTGGTGTATATAAAGAGTTTTTCAAAAATACTTATGCCGGGTCTTAGGATAGGAATTGTAGAAATGCCAAATGAACTGCTAAAAAAAGTTTTATGGGCTAAATACTCTTCAGATATATCAACACCAGGTCTTATTCAAAAATCAATGTATTACTATATGGAGAATTTTGATTGGAAAATTTATTTAAGCCATATAGAGAAGATATATACTGATAAGTACAAATTGGCAAAAAGCTTGATTAATAATAAATTGAGTGGTAAATTAAAAGTTAGAAAATCTTGTGGAGGAATAAACTTTTTTTTAGAATTACCAAGAGGATATACATCCCAAGCATTTACAAGCTTTATGTTGAACAAGGGAGTGTCTATGCTTCCAGGAACTTATTTTTTTGACAATTTAGTAGATGATAGATTTTTTAGGATAAACATAGCTCGTCCAAGCATGGAAGAGTTAGAAAAAGGAATAACCATAATCAGTGATAATATAGATGAATTTTTTTGTGAATATAAAAACAAGTTAGATATAAAAAGCAATAAATTATTTTATTAAATAAATAGAAGTCTTTAGGAGGAAAACATGTTTGACAAAAAGAAATTAGATAGGATTAATGAATTAGCAAAAAAAAATAAAGAGGGAGTTCTTTCAGATGATGAAATCAAAGAAAGAGAACTTTTAAGAAAGGAATACTTAGAAAATTTTAGGGCACACTTTAAATCAAGACTTGACAGTGTCAAGGTGGTTTCACCAGAGGAATATGAACAATATATGAAAAATAATAAAAATTAAAACTTAATAGGAGGAAAACATGAACTTAAAGCATGAATTTAAGAATGCATGGGATGTTGAAAGAAAAGAAAATGCTATTGAACAAGTTATGCAATATTCTCGCAATTATATGGATTTTTTAAGTAAATCAAAAACTGAAAGAATTTCAGTAAAAGAAATTATAAAATTAGCTAAAGAAAATAATTACATTTCAATAGATGAAGCTATGGAAAAAGGAAGTATAGGTAGTGGTGACAAAATTTATGTTATAAATAAAGACAAGGCAGTAGCACTTTTTGTAATAGGTAAAAATTATATAGAAAAAGGTATGAAAATTATAGGAAGTCATATAGATGCTCCAAGATTGGATTTAAAACCAAATCCACTATATCAAGAAGGAAATCTAGGTTTTTTTAAAACTCATTATTATGGAGGAATAAAAAAATATCAATGGACAGCTATTCCTCTTGCTTTACATGGTATAGTTATATTAAATGATGGAACGAAAGTTGACATATCTGTTGGAGAAGAAGAAAGTGACCCAGTATTTTGTGTAACTGATTTATTAGTTCATTTAGCTGGAGACCAAATGCAAAAGAAATTATCTGAAGGAATTAGTGGTGAAGCTTTAAATATATTAATTGGTAATATGCCTTTAAATGATGAAGAAAAAGAGCCTATAACAGCAAATATACTAAAGCTTTTAAATGAGAAGTATAGTATAGTTGAAGAAGACTTATTAAGTGCTGAAATTGAAGTAGTCCCAGCTGGGAAAGCTAGAGATTTAGGTTTTGATAGGTCAATGGTATTAGGGTATGGTCATGATGATAGGGTATGTTCATATGCTGCTGTGAAGGCTATATTAGAAACTGAACAACCAGAATTTACATCAGTTACATTATGTGTGGATAAAGAAGAAGTTGGTTCTCAAGGAAATACAGGTATGCACTCAAAGTTTTTTGAAAATACTGTGGCTGAATTAATTGCTTTGGAAGGCGATTACTGTGATATTAAAGTAAGAAGAGCTCTAGCAAACAGTAAGGTTTTATCAGCTGATGTCGCTGCTGGATATGACCCAAATTTTAGAGAAGCGTATGAAAAGAGAAATTCCGCATATATGGGAAATGGGATAGTTTTAAATAAGTATACTGGTTCAAGAGGTAAAGGCGGATGCAATGATGCAAATGCAGAATTTATGTCAGAAGTAAGAAGAATTTTTAATGAAGGAAATGTAGTATGGCAAACTGCTGAACTTGGAAAAGTTGACCAGGGAGGCGGTGGAACTATAGCCTATATATTGGCCAATCAAGGTGCAGAGGTTATAGATTGTGGTGTTGGAGTTCTAAACATGCATGCACCATATGAGATTGTTTCTAAGGTAGATATATATGAGATGTATAAGGGATATAAGGCATTTTTTAATATCAATTTGTAAATAAATATAAGAATAATAAGTGAATAAAGGCTGTTGTATAAACAATTTTAAATTGTTATACAATGGTCTTATTTTTTTGTAAAATAATAAAATAAATTGACAACGATTTCATCTTGTTATAATATGTAATAAAGAACTTGTTATATAATGTTATAAAAATGTTACATAGGGAGGTGAACAAAATGGATGAAAAGAAACAAAGAAAAGAGATGGATTTAGAAGTAAATTCATTTGTTCCTTTATATCAACAGCTGTATGACAACATAAAAAAACAAATAGCATCTGGTATATATAAGCCAGGAGATAAACTTCCATCTGAAGGAGACTTATGCAAAGAATTTAATATAAGTCGTATAACTGTGAGAAATGCACTGAATGAACTTGTGAAAGAAGATATACTGTGTAAAAAACGTGGTAAAGGAACGTATGTAACGATACCAGAGAGAATAGAAGCTACATGTGCAGGAAATAGTTTTACTAATTCTTGTCATCGTATTAATGCAAAACCAAGTACACAAATAATATCTGTTTTAATAAAAAAAGCTGATAAACAAGTTGCTGAGGCTTTAAGTATTGAGTTAGAAGAGAAGGTAATATGTATTAAAAGACTTCGATTAATAGATGAAGTACCTGTTATCTTTGAAGTTGATTATTTTAGGATAGATTATATGTTTTTATTAAAAGAAGAATTAGAAGATAAATCTTTAATGGAAGTTATATCTAATAATATAAGTACATTACCTAAGCGTGTAGAAAATATATTTGAAGTAAAACATTCAAACAAAGAATATTCCAACCATCTTAAGTGTGCAAGTAATATGCCATTATTGAAAGTAAGACAATCAGTGTATACAGAGAATAATGATGTTTTATATTATAATGAACAATTTATAAGAAGTGACAAGTATAAATATGCAGTATCAGCAGAAATATAGTCTATATTTAGTAGGAGGACAGATATGAGAAAAATAATATTAGCATCTCATGGAGAATTTTCAAAGGGTCTTTTAGATTCAGTAAAAATGATAGTAGGAGATTTAGCAAATTGTGTTAGTTCATATAGTTTGTATCCTGGCCAAAGTGCTTCAGATTTTGCCTTAGAATTAGAAAAAATAATATTAGAAGATAAAGAATGTGAATACATAATTTTATCTGATTTATATGGTGCGAGTGTATGCACTGCAATGTTGAGATTAACTAACTTACATAATGTTAATTTATTCTCTGGAATGAACTTGAATATGGTATTAGAACTTCTTACAAGATTTTCTGATAAATTGACAGCTAAAGATGTAGAAGAATTAGTGAAAGAATCTAGAATGGGAATACAAAGTGTGACATTACAAATTAAAGAAGAAGAAGAGGTATTTTAGTTTATGGAAAAAAAGGGAATATTATCAGTATTTAAAAATAAGAAGCCGATTATAGCAATGATACATTTAAAAGGAGATACTCCAGAAGATATCTTTGAAAGAGCTAAAAAAGAAATCACAATCTTAGAGGAAAATGGTGTAGATGGAATAATGTTAGAAAACTACTATGGCAATTACTATGATTTAGAAAGAATACTTGAGTATGTATCAAACGCTGATTTGTCAATCCCATATGGAGTAAACTGCTTAAATGTTGATACTATGGGATTTGAACTGGCAACAAAATACAATGCAAATTACATACAAGTTGATTCTGTAGTAGGCCATGTTAAACCTAGAGACGAGGCAACATTAGAAGAATTTTTTAAATTACAACGTTCAAAGTGTCCAGCTTATTTAATTGGGGGAGTTCGATTTAAATATCAACCAGTATTATCGGAAAAAACAGTTGAAGAAGATTTAAAAATAGGTATGACAAGATGTGATGCCATAGCAGTTACAGAGAATGCTACAGGACAAGAAACATCAATGGAAAAGATAGAGTTATTCCGTAAAAACTTAGGGGATTTCCCATTAGTTATAGCTGCTGGAGTTACTTTAGAAAATGCAAAAAAACAACTTGAATTAGGAGATATGGCAATAATAGGAAGTTACTTTAAAGATAATTACAAGGATTTTGGAGATGTTAGTGTAGAACACGTGAAAACATTCATGGATGAAATAAAAAAAATTAGGGAGGAAATATAATGATTAAATTAGTAAGAGTAGACCATAGACTTATACATGGGCAAGTAGCATTTACATGGACAAAATTTTTAAGTACAGATTGCATATTGATAGCAAGTGATGAGCTATTAAAGGATGAATTAAGAATGGCAGGACTTAGAATGGCAAAACCATCTAATGTTAAACTTGTAATGAAGAATATAGAAGATTCTATAAAAGCACTCAATTCAGGAGTTACTGATAAATACAATTTATTGATACTTTGTGAATCTGTAGAAGATGTTTATAAGCTAGCCAAAGAAGTAAAAGCCATTAAATCTATAAACCTTGGTGGAACAAAATCAGATGATAATCGTGAAAATATATCTAAAGCAGTGCATGTATCAAAAGAGGATATAAATATGATTAAAGAATTAGATTCAGAAGGCGTAAATGTATTTGTACAATTGGTTCCTGATGATGATGCTACAAATGTAATGAAATTAATATAATTTTAGGGGGATGAAAATGGAATTTACACAAGTTATTCTGATAACTCTAATTGCATTCTTTGCATATATGCATTGTTTTGTAGGTTCTACAATGCATAATAGACCGATAGTTGTTGCGCCACTTGTTGGTTTAGCACTAGGTAATCTACATACAGGTATAGTAATAGGTTCAACATTAGAGCTAGTATTTATGGGTGCATTTCCAGTTGGAGCAAGTAACCCTCCTGACTTTGTATCTGGTTCTATTATTGCCACAGCATTTGTAATATTAACTGGTCAGGATGTGTCAGCAGCAGTTGTACTTGCAGTTCCTATAGCGACTTTAGTATTGCTTATAGACAACTTCTTAATGACAGTAGTACTTACATGGGGAGCTCATATTGCTGACCGTTATGCAGAAGAGGGTAATATTGAAGGTGTAGAGCGTGTGCAATTATTATTTGGTATAGGAAATAAATTAATATTAGCAATAATAGTAGGTATAGGATTCTCATTAGGTGTTCCAGTAATAGAAAAAATACTTTCATTTATACCATCATATGTAACTCATGGAATGGATGTTGCAGCAGGTGTTATACCAGCAATAGGTTTTGCTATGTTAGCTAGAATGATGCTTAATAAGAAAACAGTAGCATTTTTATTATTAGGATTTATATTGGTTGCTTATCTAAATATAACAGTAACAGGAGTTGCATTATTTGGATTAGCAATAGCTTTAATATATGTTAACTTTGTAGGAGAGAAGGAGGTAGTAGTAGATGACAACGAATTCTAAGAAATTGGAGACAATTTCACCAGACAGTAAAATAACGAGGAAAGACTTTTGGAAATGTTTTAGAAGGTCTTTAACATTAGATTCATCTTGGAACTATGAACGTATGCAAAATATAGCATATGCATATATGATGGCACCAATAATTCGTAGAGTATATAAAGATGATAAAGAAAAAAAATCGAAGGCTTTAAAAAGACACCTTGAATTCATGTCAGTTACTCCTCATATAAGTACTCTTTTGGTAGGTATATCTGGAGCTATGGAAGAAGAAAATGCAAAAAATGAAGAGTTTGATGCAAATAGTATAAATGCTGTTAAGTCAAGTTTAATGGGACCAATTTCTGGAATAGGAGATTCATTTTTCTGGGGGACATTGAAGCTTATAGCAGCTGGAGTTGGTATAGCTTTAGCTTCACAGGGAAATATAATGGGACCAATTCTATTTCTTTTAATAATAAACATTCCTCATTTTATCATTCGTTATATATGTTTAGATAAAGGATTTAAGTATGGAACTCAATTTTTTAAAGATGTAAGTGGTTCAAATATAGTTTCAAAAGTTATGGAAGCAGCTTCAATGTTAGGGCTTATGGTAATTGGAGGAATGACTGCCTCTAATGTAATGTTAAAGCTCAGTGTTAATGTAGGTAGTGGAGAGTGGGCAGAGCCCATTCAAACTTATTTAGACCAAATAATGCCATGTATGCTTCCAGCTATGATATTTGGTATTATGTATTGGTTATTAGGAAAAAAAGTCAAGACAACTACAATATTAATTTCTGTTATAATTATTTGTATAGTGCTAGCTGCTATTGGAATAGTATAAGCAGAATTAAGGATATGATTTCTAAAGTATTAAAAAAATCCCAAGTTCATTTGAACGAGGGCTTTTTTTTACTAAATTAACTAGAAAGAAAATTTTTATATAGTAATTTATGACTATTCATGTGACAATTACAGTTATTTTATTCATTAGTTATATAGTATAGAATTAAGTATCTTATATTATAATTATTATATTATGATTTCAAAGTACTCACATAATCTGTTTAAGAATTTATCTTCCAATGGAGAAAAAGTTTTCTTTTTAGAATAAATAAAGAAAAATTTTCTAGTAAAATCAACATTTTTTATTTTATAACATTTAATTTTACCTGCATTTAGATAATCAATAGCTGATATATAAGATATAAAAGAGACACCAAGACCCAGTCTAACCATTTCTTTAATAGCTTCATTTGATTCCACATGTGCTATTATATTTAATTTATTTACAGGAAAGTTATTTTTGCTAAGTGTGTTTAGTATTAAATTTCTAGTACCAGAGCCTTCTTTTCTCATAATAAAATTTAAGTAAGCCAATTCTTCTATATCAATTTTATTATCTTTATTATCAATTTTAAAATCTGAAGGAGTGATAAGAACAAGCTCATCATCTAATAAGTCTAGGTATTCTATTTGAGGATTGTTAACTTTAGAACCAACCAATCCAAAGCTTATTCTTTCATTTAAAATTTCTGATATAGCATATTGAGAATCATAATGGCTTATGGAAAATTTTACGTCTGGGTAACTCATGGAAAAACTCTTCATAAAATCAGGCAAAATATAGGTTTCAGGTATAGAACTACATGCAATATCTATAATACCTTCTATTTTTCCTGAATATTCTTTTATATCATAAATTGCACGTTTACAGTTGTTTAATATATATATAGCATGTTCATAAAGAATTTCACCAGATTTTGTGAGTGTAATCACTTTGTTACTTCTATTTATAAGTACAGTTTCTAACTCTCTCTCTAAATTTTGTATATGTGCACTTACCGTAGGTTGAGTTAAAAAAAGTTCTCTTGCAGCTTTTGAAAAACTTTGATGTTTTGCAACAGCAACAAATACTTCAAGTTGTTTAAAATCCATTATTTAATCCTCCTTAAATTATCTAAAACTATTATAACATATTTGATAAATTAATAGTCAAAGGTGATTTTTAAAATAGAAAACCTTAAAATATTCATGGAGTTTTTGATTGTTTAGGAATAATTTGGTATAATGTTATAAGGATATTTACCTTTAAAATATCGTAAATTGAATTTTCAAAATTCAACTTTAAAATATATTTTATTACAGAAAAATTACAAAGAGCTTCTTAATCTTATTAAATTCAAATAAATATTATATAATTATTTTATAATACAATAAATATAATTATTGAAAAAAGAGATAATCGTACATCGAGATATAGATAAATATTATAAAATTTGAGAAAGGAGGATTGATTTATGAAGTTAAAAAAGTCATTAGTTTGTGTAACTATTTTAGGTATTGTACTTGTTGGATGTCATAAAGAAACCACTAAAGAGAAAAACCAAGTAGCAAATAAAGCAACACAACAAAAAACTATGACAAAAGTTCAAAATGATGTTAATGAAATTATGAGTAAGGATTATAAGTTTGTTATAAAAAATATGGGAATACCTTATAACACAATTTATTATATAAAACCTAAAGATTTAAAAGAATCAGATACAATGCAAGATATAAATACATCAAGTTATATGACATTAGTTTACCCTAAATATACTGGAAATAATGAATTAGATGGAAGTGCTTTATACATTGATATTAATAAAAATAAAGTTGTCAATGTTGAAACAAACTCGTTTTCATCACAAAGTACTATTGATATTGATGCTAATGCCAGTATTATGATTGAAAAAAGCGACCATGAAAAATCAGCTGTGTCACTAGAAAATTTTAGAAAGATTGACTTAGGAGAGTATATTGGAGTTGATGAGTCTAGAATAAATGAAGTTGTTGGAGAGGCAAATTATGAGCTAACAGCATATAATCATGAAGGTAACAAAGTAGTTAAAAGTTATAGATTAAAAGAAGACAATAAATTATTAAAAAATGAAGTGCTTACAATAAGTATTGTGGATAACAAAATAAAATCTATAAAAACTATTGAAAGTGATAAAATTGTAAAAATAATAAAAGGAGCTTTAATAGAATAATGGATTCTAAAGCATACAAGGCTGTTTCAAGATAGAAGTAAATTTCTAGCTGGAAACAGTTTTTTTATAAGATTTATAAAATTTATTGAATCTTAGTTAGAAATGATTTTATAAGCTTTATTAAATTTGAACTGCACTTATAGATAACAATTGGTTATAATTAAATATAAGATAAAATTATTTCTAAATTTTTCAATCTATAACATACTACATTGAAATGTTTTAAATAAAAAATATATTGGGGAGTATTTAAAATGATAGAATTAGCAGATGCCATAAAAATTATTGAAGAAAATGTTGTACCAATAAGTAGGGTGAAGAGAGTAAATCTTATAGATGCAGTAAATAAGGTAGTTGCAGAAGATATATATTCAACAATTGATAGCCCTCCATTTGATAGGTCACCATACGATGGTTATGCATATAATGCAAATTCTGAAAATAGAAACTTAAAGGTTATAGGGACTTTATATGCAGGAGAAGTATTTGATAGTGTATTAAATAAAAATGAAGCAGTGAAGATAATGACTGGTGGTAAAATACCAAGGGGTGCAAACTGTGTAGTAAAAAAAGAAGATGTAACTGTTGTAGATGATATGATAATTTTAAATGTAAAGTTAAAGGAATATGATAATTACATATTCAAGGGTGAGGATATAAAAAAGGGGCAATTGATTATTAATAAAAATCAGAATATAGGGTATGATGGCTTAGGAGTGCTAGCAAGTCTTGGAATATCTACAGTAACAGTGTATGATGATTTAAAAGTCGGAATCTTGAATACAGGAACAGAGTTACAAGATATAAACGAGCCTTTAGAGGATGGTAAGATATACGATAGTAATAGATATACATTATATTCGAAACTCATAAAGCTTGGTATACAGGCAGATACAATATGTAATTGTTCTGATGATATATTAGAGTTAGAAAAAATAGTAAAGAATATGTTGAAAAAGGTAGATTTTTTAATTACAACAGGTGGTGTGTCTGTTGGAGATAAGGATTTAATTCCAGATGTATTTAGAAAAATAGGTGCACAAGAGTTATTTTGGAAAATAAACATTAAACCTGGAGGAGCTTGTTATGTAGCTACATTGGGAGAAAAACTACTATTTGGACTTTCTGGAAATCCACATGCAGCAATTGTGGTATTTGATAATGTGGTAGTTCCTGTGATTGAGTATTTGACATATAAGAAAAGGGAGCATTATATAAAAGCTATATTTAAGGGGGAATTTAATAAACTTTCAAATAAGGATAGATTTGTAAGTGGTAAATTATATACAAGTGAAGGTAAATTATATGTAAGGTTAAATGATAAGAAGGATGCTAAAGCTAGATTGTCAGCAACATTGAGAAGTAATTGTATGATAAAAATAAAAAAGGAAGAAACTATAAAAGAAAATCAGTTAGTAGATGTTGTTATTAGATAGTTTTATGAAAGGAAGTAAATTTTATGTATAATATATTGTCAGTTGTATCCTATTCTGGAGTAGGCAAAACTACATTAATTGAAGGTATAATAAAAGAATTAAATAAAGAAGGGTATAATGTTGGGGTTATTAAGCATACATGTCATGATTTTGATATGGATGAAGAGGGTAAAGATACTTACAAACATAGAAAATCTGGTGCTAAAAAGGTATGTATAATATCAGATAAACGAGTGGCATATATTGAAGAACTAAAAGATAATAATCCATTATATGAAATGATTCAGTTGTATAGAGATATGGACTTAATTATTATAGAAGGATATAAAAATTATAGGTTTAGAAGATTGGAGATAACTAGAGAGAATAAATATAAGGATATTTTATCAAATAGGTCTGATTTAATAGGAATTGTTAGTGATATAGAATATGATTTAAATATTAAACAATTTG
Source organism: Clostridioides sp. GD02377 (assembly GCF_045899875.1). Classification (NCBI taxonomy): domain Bacteria; kingdom Bacillati; phylum Bacillota; class Clostridia; order Peptostreptococcales; family Peptostreptococcaceae; genus Clostridioides; species Clostridioides sp. GD02377. The sequence goes on along the minus strand of NZ_JBJODA010000001.1, from coordinate 330,383 downwards.
ATTTAAATGACTATAAAAATATATCAAATTACATAGAGTATTGTATAAAAAATGAGATTTTAAGTATAAATGATACTGAAATAAAAAACATATTAAAAGAATAATTTTAAGATACTCTTTTGATATAAAATGGTATAATTATTTATATAAATAAAGATATGAGAAATTTATCAATCGTATTTTGAATTATAAAATATCAAAGAAATCTTAGGAGGAAAAAATATGAAAAAGATATTAGTAGCATGTGGGGCAGGAATTGCGACATCAACAGTAGTTTGTGATAGAGTAGAAAGATTAATTAAAGAAAATAACATACAAGCAGAAGTTATACAATGTAAAATTGCTGAATGTGCAACAAAACAAGAAGGAGCTGACTTAATAGTATCTACTACTATATTGCCAACAACTTATAATATACCTGCGATAAAAGCAACAGCGTACATAACAGGTATAAATACAGCTGCCTTAGATAAGAAAATATTGGATGCTCTGAAATAGTTTTGTATTTATAAAAAAATATTTAGTATTAAATATAGAGTTGTGTCTTTGTAAGAATTTATTTATAGAGATATAGCTCTTTTATATTGTTTTAAAGGTAGAGTTAATAATATAAGTATTCAATTTTATGAAAAATATTGATTTATATTGTAAATTTATAAAAGATTTAAAATTGTTGTTATGTTATACTAATTTATGGGTATTTTTTAGAAGTATCAATGGAGGAGGGATTTAATACTTATGATAAAACAATTTATAAAATATTATAAGCCATATAAGAAAATTTTCACACTAGACCTTATAGCAGCTTTTTTATTTTCCTTATGTGATTTAGTTTATCCTATGATAACTAGAAATATAATGGATGATATTGTTCCAAATAAAAATTTAAGAATGTTAGTAGTTTTTGCAGTAGTACTTATACTTATATTTATAGCAAAAGCAGGGCTTAACTATTTTATGCAGTATTGGGGGCATGTTATAGGTGTAGATATGCAAGCTGATATGAGAAATGAAGTATTTACACATTTGCAGAGACTTCCAAATACGTATTTTGATAATAACAAATCTGGGGTAACTATGTCTAGAATAGTAAATGACCTAATGGATATAACAGAACTTGCACATCATGGGCCTGAAGATTTATTCATTTCTATAGTAATGTTAGTGGGTTCATTCTTTATACTTATAGATATAAATATTCCTCTTACTCTCATAATATTTGCTATATTACCATTTATAATTTGGTTTGCAATAGCTAAAAAAGATAAGATGAATGTTGCTTTTATGAAGAGTAGAGTTACTATAGGTGATGTGAATGCTACCTTAGAAAATAGTATAGCAGGTATGAAAGTAACTAAGTCTTTTTGTACTGAAAAAGAAGAATTAAATAAGTTTGTAAGAAGTAATAAGTTATTTAGAAGAGCAAGACAAGATTCTTATAAAGTAATGGCAGAATATTATTCTGGGATGAACTTATACATGGATATTTTAGAGTGGGTAGTTGTCATAGCTGGTGGTTACTTTACTTATCTTGGAAAAATTACATTGGGTGATTTTGCTGCCTATATATTATATGTAAAAATGTTTATACAGCCTATGAAAAAATTGATAAACTTTACAGAGCAATATCAAAATGGTATGACAGGTTTTAAACGATTCATAGAAATAATGGAACAAGACCATCAAAAAGAAGCTAAAAATCCTGTTGAGCTTGAAAATGTAAAAGGTAATATTGAGATAGAAAATATATCTTTCACATACGAAGATAAGACTCAAGTATTAAATAATTTGAGTTTATCTATAAAAGCTGGCAAGACGATAGCATTGGTTGGACCTTCTGGAGGAGGGAAGACTACATTATGCAATCTATTACCAAGGTTTTATGAATTTGATGAGGGTGATATAAAAATTGATGGAAAGAGTATAAAAGATGTTAGTTTAAAATCATTGAGAAAAAATATAGGTATAGTTCAACAAGATGTATTTTTATTTACAGGAACTATAAGAGATAATATTCTTTGTGGAAATCCTAATGCTACAGATGAAGAAATGATAGCAGCAGCTAAAAAGGCGAGAATACATGACTTTGTAGAGACTTTACCAGATGGATATGATACTTATATAGGTGAAAGAGGAGTAAAATTATCAGGTGGACAAAAACAAAGAATATCAATCTCGAGAATCTTTTTAAAGAATCCTCCAATAATAATATTGGATGAGGCTACATCTGCGTTAGACAATGTAACAGAAAGGGAAATTCAAGAGTCTTTAGAAGAATTAAGCAAAGATAGAACAAATTTAGTTGTCGCACATAGATTAACTACTATAAAAAATGCTGATGAAATCATAGTATTGACAGATAAAGGAATTGAAGAAAGAGGTACTCATGAAGAGTTAGTAAACAAAAATGGAGTATATAGTAGATTACACAATAACTAGTGTATAAATTTTATACCATAACTAACATATACACTAAATTTATAAACATAGAATATATTAAGGTTCATAAATCAAATTCATCTTATATTAATGACTTGTTTTATGAAAAAATGTATTCTATGTTTTATTTTTTGCAAATTACAATTAATTCTATTTATAAGAATAGTGATAAATAGCCATTAGTTGGGATAACGTTTTTCTAAAAAGAATAATTTAGAAAGCTAACTTTAATTTATAGAATTTATAGAATTTTATGAAAAAAATCGAATTTTGACTTGAAATGTTTTTCAAAAGTAGTAAAATAATGGATAACTATACATACATTGTATACAAATATATTTATTATGAGGGGGGATTTTGTATGGAGGCAATAACAGCTTTTTGTCTGGTTTTAGTGTCACTGACGATAGGAGATGTAGTTTCAGCAAAAACTAAAGCTTTTGTTCCATCAGTTTTTGTATCAGCAATTATATTTATAGTAGGATTTTGGACTTTTTTCCCAGAAAATATAGTAGATTTAGCTGCTTTAGGAACACCATTAGCCCAATTGGGAATGCTTTTATTAATAACACATATGGGAACTATGATGAGTATTAAGGAATTAGCAGGTCAATGGAAAACAATCGTAATAGCTTTAGCAGGAATAGTAGGCATATGTGTAGGCGCTTTAGCATTAGGTACAGTAGTATTTGGATGGGATACAGCAGTAATAGCTACACCTCCTCTTACTGGAGGACTAGTTGCATCTATAATGATGGCAGATGCTGCTACAGCAAAAGGTCTTGCAAGTTTGGCAGTACTTGCAATTTTAATGTATGTTGCACAAGGATTTGCAGGTTATCCGATTACAGCATTGATGCTTAAAAAAGAAGGAAAAAGACTTTTATCAGATTTTAGAAGTGGAAAAGTAACTGCAAGTAAAGTTGAAGAAAAAACTGAGAATGTACCTGAACAAAAAAGTAGATTTAAGATAATTCCAGATTTACCTGAAAAGTATGATACAACATATATGATAATACTTAGATTAGGATTGGTAGCATGGTTAGCAGTACAATTTACAAATCTTACACATGAAGTTGTATCTAGATATGTTATATGTTTAATATTTGGTGTAATAGCATCAGAACTTGGAATAGTTGATAGAAAACCTCTTAACAAATCTGGTTCATTTGGATGGTTAATGACATCATTGATGGCTTTTATATTTGCAGGTTTAGCAAAGGCTACACCAGCAATGCTTGCTGAAATGGCAGTTCCTCTTGTAGGAATTATAATATTTGGTGTAATAGGTATGGGGATATTCTCTATTATAGCAGGTAAGCTTTTAGGCGAAAGTAAAGAAATGGCTTTTTCAGTTTCACTTACAGCACTTTATGGTTTCCCACCTAACTATATATTAACTGAAGAAGCAGTAAAAGCTTTAGCTGAAACACCAGAAGAAAAAGAATTTTTAATGGATAAGATGCTTCCAAAGATGCTTGTTGGAGGATTCACTACAGTTACAATAGCTTCTGTAGTAATAGCAGGTATATTTGTAAATCTAATCTAATATTTAACTGATAATGATAAAAAATATTTTAAAGAAGAATATGTACTACCTGGAGGTCTGGAATGGATATTAAAGAAATAACAAAGAGTTATAAAGACTATGTGATTAAGCTTAGAAGGGAATTTCATGAAAATCCTGAGAAGAGTATGGAAGAAGTTAGAACATCAAAGAGAATCAAAGAAGAACTTGATAAAATTGGAGTGCCATATGTATCAGCTGGAGGCACAGGTGTAATTGCAACTATAAAAGGAACTAAGCCAGGAAAGACTGTAGCACTTAGAGGTGATATGGATGCTCTACAAGTTGTCGAATGTACTGATGTAGAATATAAATCGAAAAATGAAGGGCTTATGCATGCTTGTGGTCATGATGGTCATACATCAATGCTTTTAGGAGCAGCGAAAGTACTAAATGATATTAAAGATAGTATTAATGGAACTGTAAAATTATTTTTTCAACCAGGAGAAGAAGTTGGTAAAGGTGCAAGAGCTATGATTAAAGATGGTGCGATGGAAGGTGTAGATAGCGTATTTGGGATACATCTTTGGACTGATGTGGAATCTGGAACTATATCAGTAGAAGAAGGACCAAGAATGGCTTCTGCTGACTTCTTTAAAATCACTGTAAAAGGTAAGGGTGGTCATGGCTCACTTCCTCATCAAGGTGTTGATGCAGTACTTGCAAGTTCAGCAATAGTTATGAATTTACAATCTATGGTTAGTAGAGAAGTAAGTCCTTTAGAACCATTAGTTGTAAGTGTTGGAGTTTTAAATTCTGGAACTAGATTTAATGTAATAGCAAGTGAAGCTATCTTAGAAGGTACAATAAGACTATTTAATCCAGAACTTAGAAAACAAATTCCTTCAATTCTAGAACGTATAGCAAAATCTACAGCAGGAGCATATAGGGCAGAAGCTGAATTAGAATATGGATATCTAACTCCAGCAGTTATAAATGACAAAGAATGCTCAAAGATAGCAACTGATGCAGCAATTAAGCTATTTGGAGAAGAATGTATAACAATGTTTGAAAAAGTAACAGGAGCAGAAGATTTGGCTGAATTTATGAATATTGCACCTGGTGCGCTAGCCTTTGTAGGAGCTAGAAATGAGTCAAAAGGTGCTTGTTACCCTCACCATCATGGATGTTTTAATATAGATGAGGATGCGTTAGAGATTGGAACTGCTTTATATGTTCAATATGCAGTGGACTTTTTAAATAAATAAATTTAATATACTATAAGGAAAAAGCAGAGACTAAGTTTATATCTCTGCTTTTTTATTGTCTATAATTTTTATAAGGATTGACTATATAAAATATATATGATAGGATAAAAGAAAATGATAATCAATATCAAATAAAAAGAAGGTGATTTATTTGAATAATGTAGTGTTTGCATTTTTGATAACATTATTGGCAGGTTTGTCTACAGGTATAGGTAGTTGTATAGCCTTTTTTGCTAAAAAAACTAACACGAAGTTTCTTTCTATAAGTTTAGGATTTTCTGCTGGTGTTATGATTTATGTGTCTATGATAGAAATTTTTCCTAAAGCACAAGATGCTTTGACAAAGTCTATGGGAGAGAAAATGGGAAGCTGGTCAACTGTAATAGCTTTTTTTGCAGGGATGGCTATCATTGCAATTATTGATAAGTTAATCCCTCAAGAAGAAAATCCACATGATATAAAGAAGATGGAAAATATAGAGGAACAAAATATCAAAAGAAATAAATCTCTTTTGAGAACAGGTATATTTACAGCAATGGCTATAGCAATTCATAATTTTCCAGAAGGTTTAGCGACATTTATATCAGCTCTTGACGATGTTACGATAGCTATACCAATAGCTATTGCAATTGCTATACACAATATACCAGAAGGTATATCCGTATCTGTACCAGTTTATTATGCTACAGGAGATAAGAAGAAAGCTTTTTATTATTCTTTTTTATCTGGTATGTCTGAACCATTAGGAGCAATTATTGGATATGCACTTCTTAGAAATTTCTTAAATGATATAACTCTTGGAATTGTATTTGCAATTGTAGGGGGAATCATGGTATTTATATCGCTTGATGAACTATTGCCATCAGCTAGAGAGTATGGTGAGCATCATTTATCCATTTATGGTCTAATTGCAGGGATGGGTGTTATGGCTATTAGCTTACTGTTATTTAAATAAGCTTTTAGATGTCTGATTGTAACCTAAAATTAATATCAAAATGATATAATTATTTAAATAGATTTTTTAAGATATTTAAAAATATCATTTTGGAGAGTGAGTATTATGAAAAAGAAAATAAGGTTTAAATTTGACTGGTATAGCTCACCTGATAAGATAGAAAAATGGTTAGAGGATATGGAAATTAAAGGATATAATTTATATAAGATAAATAAACTTGGTGGAATATTTTACTTTTATAAAGGAAGTCCAAGAAAAATAAAATACACTGTTGATTACTACTATGATGCAGAAAATAATTATTTTAATGAACATAAATCAAAAGGTTGGAATCTTGTTTTTAGGAGTATTGGCAGTTTTATGGGGACATCTTCATGGTATGTATGGTCTAAAGAATATAAAGATATACCTCCTAAATTATATAGCGATTTTGATAAACTAAATAAAGTAAAATCAATTTTGTTTATGAACGTATTTATATTATTTTTGTTAGTGGTAATCTTTATATATTTATTATATGTTGAAGTAAGTAATCTATCTAGTGGTTATGGCGTATCAATAACTGCTATTGTACTACAGATTATGTTATTAGTTTTATATATAGTACAGTTATATAAGAGACTAATGTATTATCTAAGGCTTAAAAAGTTTAAATAAATAGAAGAGGGTACCTTGAAATGATTTTAAAAAAACTTTTAAGGTACTTTCTTTTGTTCATGAATACTGTTTTTTAATACTGTTGATTTTTATTGTGAAATTGATATATCAAAATAACAATTGCATAAAATTGAGTATTGATATAAATAATTTGAAAATGTTATTCTAAAGTATCAGATGTGTAAAATCACATCTGAGTAAATTAATTCAAATATTTTAACTGTATTAATTAAAAATCGTGCAAGGAGGAATTTTATGATTAATATAGCAGTTTGTGAAGATGAAAAAGAAGCTCAACTTTTAATAGTAGATTATATTGAGAATATATTAAAAAATATAAGTATAGAATATGAAATAAAAAAATATTTATCTGGAGAAGAGTTACTTGAAAACAACTTAAAAGACATAGATATACTATTTCTTGATATAAAGATGGAAAAACTAAATGGAATGGATACTGCAAGAATGATTAGAAAAATGGGTAGTGAAATGGAAATAATATTTATAACCTCCTTGATAGACTATGTACAAGAAGGATATGAGGTAAGAGCTTATAGATATTTGCTAAAGCCTATAGAATTTGAAGAATTAAAAAAACATATGTTGATCTGTATTAAAGATATAGAAACAAACAAGGATAGTTATATCATAATAAAAGATAAGTCAAACACATATAAGATTTATTTAAATGAAATTAAATATATAGAAGTTCAAAAAAAAGAGATGCTAATACACACTATAAATAAAAATTTTTATATAAGATATAGCTTAAACAAAATAGAAAAAGAATTAAATCTATCTAGATTTATAAGATGCCATAAAAGTTTTATAGTAAATTTAAGCCATGTTGAAAATATAAAGTATAATATTGCAATATTGGAAAGTGGTGAGGAAGTACCTATTAGTAGATATAGGTATAAAGAGGTTAAGGAGACGTTTTTGAGATTTCTTGGTGATACAATATGTTAAATTTCATGACTGAGCTATTATTAATTTTATCTATATTTATAAGATTTACTATAATGAAAGATGTATTAACTTACAAAGAAGAGCATAAAAAAAATGAAAAAATAATATTCTGTATTCTGTTGTTCTTAATTTATACTATGCTCCAAGTAACTAGATTATTGAATGAAGGAAAATATTCTAATAATATAAACTATTTATTTCCTATTGTAGCATTTGTTGTATGGGGAGTATATTATAATTATTTTTACAAGATAAGTATTATTAAGTATACTGTTTTCTTTTATTTATTTAGTGTATATTATGAATGTTTAAACGATGTTGTGTATAGGGTACTATTTTTTGTGATTACAGGTAATCTCATATCGTCTAAGGAATATTTATTAGCATCTCAACTAGATTATATAAAAATTCATATATATAGTAACTTAATAATGATTCTTATACACATGGTATTTTATTTTTTTAGAAAGTATATAAAATCAATTACTCAGGATAAGAGAAATTATGTATATTTATTATTTGCTTTATTAGCTAATACAACTAATGTATTTACAAATTATATATTAAAAAAGTTAGAACGGTTTGGGTCATTACATTCGGAAGGATACTATTTTGATAATTTTGTGAATCCAAAGTTAATAGGAGCTAGTAGTATACTTCTTATACTAGTATTTAAAGAAATAATAAAAGAAAATAGATTAAAATCTCAAAATGAATTAATAAAAAATAAGTTAGAGATGCAATATGCATATTATTTGGCCATTCAAGAATCCCATATGAAGGTTAGGAAGCTTTACCATGATATAAATAATCATATTTATTGTGTAGAGAATCTCAAAAATAATAGTGAAGAAATAGATGAATATGTGAGTAATTTAAAAGATGAAATTAAATCATTTAAATATATTTATAATACAGGAAATATGATACTAGACATTATAATTAACGAAAAGAGCGAAATATGTGCAAAAAAGGGAATTAAATTTAATTGTTGCATAAATTTTTCAAAAATAAATTTTATGAAGCCTATAGATGTCTCAAGCATTTTTTCTAATATTTTAGATAATGCTATAGAAGCATGTGATAAAATCATGGATGAAAATAGTAATAAATATATCAAAATTAAAGGAACTATAACGAAGTCATTTTTTGTACTTAAATGTGAAAATAGTAAGATAAATTCTATTACTATAAATAGAAGTATATTATTGACAGATAAAATGGATAAATTTATGCATGGAATAGGAATTCAGAGTATTAAATCGTCTTTGCAAAAATATAATGGAGAACTATTATTTGAAAATAATAAGGATAAGTTCATGCTGAATATATACATACCATTAAATCAAGATACTGACAGTTGGGACGATTAAGTTACTAGTTGGACTATACAAATTTTATATTTCAAATCATTAGCATATTATTTTACTATAAAAATTCATAACAAGATAGAAATAGATTATATATAAATTATTTGTGCTTCCATTTTATGTAAAAGGACAGTATAATATAATTAAAGTATGTTATAACATACAAAAAGATAATAGATATTTATCTAAAGGGGGATTTTAAATGAGTCAAACTAATAGAATAGAAGAATTTAGACAAGAATACATTAATTCTAAGCCTATGATATGTTGTGAAAGGGCTAGAATTTTTACAGAATCACATAAAAAAACTGAGGGAGAAGCTATATGTATAAGAAGAGCTAAAGCTTTTTTAGAGACATGTAAAGGACTTCCTATAAAAATATTTGAAAATGAATTAATTGTTGGGACAGCAGGTAAGTTTAGAAGAACAGGTATATTGACACCAGAATTTTCTTGGCAATGGGTAGATAAAGAAATGGATACTTTTGACGAAAGAACTCAAGACCCATATGTAATATCAAAAGAACAAATAGAATTTATAAGAAAAGAAATATTCCCATATTGGAAGGGAAAATCTTTGGAAGAAGTTTTTTTAGCAAGAATCCCAGAAGATACAGCTAAGATATTGGTAGATACAGGTATAATAGACAATGACTCTAAGTGGAGACAGGCAGTTGGTGAGGTAACACCAGATTATCAAGATATACTATTTGTAAAAGGATACAAAGGAATTAAAGAAGATGCAGATAAAAAAATAGCAGAATTAGATATATCAATTTCAGAAAATATTGAAAAAATAGATTTCTACAAATCTGTTTCTATAGTAGCAGAGGCTATTATGACACTGGCAAATAGATATTCAAATCTTGCAAAAGAAATGAGTGAATCTGAAACAGATGAAAAAAGAAAAGCAGAACTTTTAAAAATAGCAGAAATATGTATGAATGTACCAGCAAATCCTCCAACTAGTTTTTATGAAGCAATACAATTTGTATGGTTTGTACAACTAGGTGGTGTTTTATCAGAAAATCCTCTAGCATTAAATTTAGGTAGATTTGACCAATATATGTATCCACATTATGAAAATGATGCTAAAGAAGGTAAGATAACTGAATCAGAAGCTCAGGAGTTAATAGAAGCTCTTTGGATTAAGTTGTCAGAATGGGTATGGACTATATCAGCAAATACAGCCAATTATTTTGCAGGATATAATCAATTCCAAAATCTTACTGTTGGTGGCAAAAAGAGAAATGGTACTGATGGAACAAATGCTATTTCATATATGTGTTTAAAGGCTACAGAAAGTGTAAAAACTCATCAGCCAGGTTTAAGTGTTAGAATAAGCCAAGGAGCACCAGATGATTTCGTTATGGCAGTTGCAAAACTAGTAAAACAAGGGACTGGTTTCCCTGCTATACACAGTGATAGTGCAGGAGCACAAATGTTATTACAAGATGGATATGATGCAGAAGATGCAAGAGACTGGAGTAATTGTGGTTGTGTAGTTCCTCATTTTAGAAAAACAGGGCAATGGACTTCAGCAGTAAATATAAACTTTGCAGCAGCTTTAGAATATGCCATGAATGAAGGTAAAAGTAGATTAACTGGAGAAACAATGGGGTTAGATGCAAAGAGTATCACAGAATTTACTTCTTTTGAAGAACTTAAAGATGAGTTTTTAAAGCAATTAGCATACCTTATCAAAAATTCTGTTATAGGAACTACTGTTGCACAACAAATTCATAAAGAAATGGTACCAAGACCATTTTTGTCTACTTGTGTAGATGGCTGTTTAGATAAAGGTACTGATTTAAGTAAAGGTGGAGCAAAATATAATATAGGGCCTGTATTAACTGGTATAGGGCTAGGAGTGGTTTCAAACTCACTAGCAGCCATAAAAAAATTAGTATTTGAAGATAAAGTTACTACACTAGAAGAGTTAACAAAAGCACTAAACAATGATTGGGAAGGTTATGAAGATTTAAGAAAACTTGCACTTGATGTTCCTAAGTATGGAAATGATAATGATTATGTAGATTCATTAGCAATTGAAGTTTCTGATTTTTATTATACAGAAACTAGAAAATATAAAGATATATTTGGTTCAAAATTTAATAGTGCATTTATGGGAATATCAAACTATGTGCCAACTGGAAAAATTGTAGGTGCAACTCCATGTGGAAGAAAAGCAACAAAACCTTTGACAGAAGGTGTTTCTCCATTCGTTGGGACTGACACAACAAGTCCTCTAGCAGCTATGAAATCTGCATCAAAAATAAATCATGATGTTCATACTGGTGGAACTCTTTTAAACTTAAGACTGAATCAAGATTTAGTGGAAACAGAAAGAGGACTTAGAAATCTATCATCTATGGTAAAATCATACTTTGCTCTAGGAGGATTCCATGTACAATTTAATACAATATCAAACGATATTCTATTAAAGGCTCAAGAAAATCCAGAAGAATATAAAGATTTACTAGTGAGAGTTGCTGGATATAGCACTCAATTTGTTAATTTATCAAGAGAAATGCAAGATGCTATAATAGCTAGAAATGCACATAGTAAATTTTAATTACGAGGTATATTATGAGTAAAAAAGGCAGAGTTGTAAAAGTGCAACATTTTTCAGTAAATGATGGAGATGGTATAAGAACTACTATATTTTTAGAAGGATGTAAATTAAAGTGTAAGTGGTGTTCTAATCCAGACTCTTGGAGTAATATAGTCAAGTTAGGCGTCATGAAAGATAAATGTATATCTTGTAATAGATGTATAGATGTTTGTCCTCAAAATATAAGCTCACTATTTGATAGAGCTCAAATAAATAGTAAGTGTAATTTATGTGGAGAATGTGTCAAGGTATGCCTTAAAGATGCTATCTGTATAATGACTGAAGAAATGACAGTTGAAGAAATTATAAAGGAAGTTGAAAAAGATTTTATATTTTTCTTTGAGTCTAATGGAGGAGTAACTTTTTCTGGAGGAGAGCCAACACTTCAAATTGATTTTTTAAGAGAATTAGTGGATGTATTTTATAATAAAGGTATAAACATAGCAATTGAAACTTGTGGATACTTTGATTGGAATAAAGTGAATGATGTATTTGAGAAAATAGACCATATTTTTGTAGATATAAAATCGATGGATGACAATGTTCACAAGGAATACACAGGAGTAAGTAATAAAATTATATTGGAGAATATATGTAAGCTTTCAAAGCTAAATAAATCTATGGTTATAAGAGTTCCAATTATTTGTGGAGTTAATGATAGTGAAGAAAATATAAGAAATACTGCATTATTTGTAAAACAAAATGTTCCAAAAGGAAAGATGGAATTACTTCCATATCATAAATTTGGAATTGATAAATATAAGGCATTAGGTCTTGAGGATTATATATATGAATTTGATGAAATTTGTAATAATCATATGTTAAAATTAAAAGAGATAGTAGAACTTACAGGAGTAAAAATCATAGAATACAAATAAGCTATCAGGAGGATTTTAACATGGATAATAAATTTCCTAATGTGGGAGAAAATTTAAGGTTATTAAGACAAGAAATGGGCATAAGTTTAGATAAAGCTTCAAAGATGACAGGTGTCAGTAAAGCAATGCTTGGTCAAATTGAGAGAGGGGAATCTAGCCCAACAGTATCTACCTTATGGAAAATTTCATCTGGATTTAAAATAAATTTTACAACACTATTAAGTGAAAACACAAATACTTATGAAGTCATAAAAAAAGAAGAGGTAGAACCTATTATTGAACAGAAAGGGAATATGAAGTTATATCCAATATATCCTTTCAGCCCTCAGAGGAGGTTTGAACTCTTCATAATTGAACTTGAAGAGAATTGTACTCATGTTTCGTCTACACACAGTCATGTTTTAGAAGAGTATGTACTTGTAATAGAAGGAAAACTTGACCTTAATGTTGATGGAAAAACTTATATTTTGGAGTCTGGACATTCTATTAGATTTGATGGAACCTTAGAGCATATATATAAAAATTTAAATAAAGGAAAAACTATATTTCATAATATAGAAGTTTATAGATAATTTTATAGTTATCCTTTTCTAAAATAAATTATAATTTTAGAAAAGGATGACTTGTTTTTATAATATTGGAAAAAATATATATGTATTAATGTTACTGTTTAAAAAAAAACATAAAAGCATTATAATAATATTAACAAAATAGAATAAAGAGGAAGATAATATGATTATAAAGGTTTTATTGACAGTATTAGTATTAGTGGTATTGTATATTCTGTATAAATATGAAACTCAGCATATAGAAACGACAGAATATACTATTTTTAATGAAAAAATTCCAAAAGAGTTTGATGATTTTAAAATAGTTCAAGTAAGTGATTTACATAATAAGGTGTTTGATAAAAAAAATAATAAGGTATTGATAGATAAAATTGATTCCTTAAATCCAGATGCTGTGTTTATAACAGGAGATTTAGTTGATGGAGAAAATAAAAATTTTCAAGTTGCACTAGATTTAATAGACAATCTAGTAGAAAAATATGAAGTATATCATATAATTGGAAATCATGAACAAAAATCTTTGATAAAAAAGTACAAGCATTTATATAAAGACTATTTTAAAAAGTTATATTCAAAAAAAATAATAAACATGGAAAATGAGTCTGTAAGAATCGATAGAGGAGATAGTCATCTTAATTTATATGGTTTAATTATACCATTAGAGTGCTATCCATATTTTTTTGGCAATAATAAAAAGTTAGAATTAAGTGACAATTTTATAGAGGATAATTTAGGTAAGATAAATGAAAATGAGTATAATATACTTTTAGCTCATACACCATTTTTCTTTGAAAAATATGCAAAATGGGGAGCAGATTTAATTTTAGCTGGACATGTTCATGGTGGCATAATAAGGATACCTTTTATTGGAGGTGTATTATCTCCAAATAGAGAATTTTTTCCTAAGTATGACTGGGGCAAATATGAAAAAGATAATAGTACTATGATTTTAAATAAAGGCTTGGGAGGCTCAAAAGTTCTAATTAGACTTAATTGTAAACCAGAAATAGTCAAAATTATGTTGAAATCTAATGAATAAGAATTTGTATATAAGCATCAATAACATATAGATAAAGTTGATGTTAAATCCAGTTAAACATGTACGATGACCAATTTTGAATAAATGTTGAATTAATAAAAATAAAGTGCTATTTTTAGCATAGAATGTTTAAAATATGGGGGGATAGAAGAATCATGTGTGATATAAGTAGATTTTATGAATCTGTAAGAAATAAATATCCAAAACTAAAAGATGGAACCAGGGTTCATATGTGGCCAAAGGAGAACCTTATAATTGGACCAATTTATGATGAAGAAAATGGATATGAAAAAAGCATAGGAAATGTGGATAGCTTAACTTGGAATCAAATTGTCGTATTGGCAGAATGTGATGGGAAAAACACCACTGAAGATGTAATAAATATATTATCCAACAGATATAGAAATATACTTAATATGAAAGAAAATGTTATAGAATTCTTTAGGTTTTATGAGAACGTATATTTAACTTTTGAAGATGAAGTACAACCATTATCAAGTGTTTTTGAGATAACAGGAAATAAAGTATATCTTACTCCTTTATATTTTACGATAGAGATGGATGGTGACAATAGTACAAGTAAATATTTTTCTGAAATCATAAGTTTATTAAAGTGTATGCATGAAAAGGGTTGTAGATTTATAGAAGTTATTGGGGAAGATATTTTAAAAAATAAAAATATGAGAGAAATATTTCAATATATGCTAGACTATTTTGATTTGATTGTGGTAACTAAGGAGAGCTTTACTATTGATAGAGGATTGATAAAAGAATTAGATGATTATCGTCATAAAGTAATCTGGAAAGTATATTCAAAGAATGATAATGCACATGTTAGATTAAAAGAAGATATAAAAATAACTAGTCTGATAAAAAGAGGGCATACAGTAGTAAGAGAGGATAGGGGAAAAGCAATAAAGATAGAAGATATGAGATTTAAAGATACAAAAGAAAGATTTTCAAAATATGGTGCAGAATGGAGTCATTTGTACATTTCTTCTGATGGTAGTGTAAAATCTTATTCACTTCAAAAAGATAAAAGAATCTATTTAGGTAATATATTTAACAATTCGGTTGAAGAGATTTTCTTAGAGATGCAAGATAAGATTGATAAATTAGAGATTGTGTATCAATAAGTACTAAAAGTATATTTTATAAGAGTTTTATAGACTGTTTATTTAATTTTATGTCAATAATTATAATGAGGTGATATAACTTGTTAAAATTATTGGATAAATTTTTTTATGATTTTTTACTTAAATGCTGGTTATTTATGATGTTATGGATTTTTAGAGAACTTTTTACAAATTTTAAAATGACTAAAAAATTTAAATTTCATAAAATATTTATGTAAAAATCATATAAAATTCATATAGCATATGTATTATATAGAGTATAGAAAGACTAGCTTAAAAACCATAATATAATACCCTATTGTAATGATAACCCTCCCTCACATCCTCAAATAGAGTTATCATTACAAGAATTAATCCATAAATTTTAAATTTATGGTTTTTTTTTATTTAATTTGTTTTATTATATTAGAATATGATTTATTATAGAATATATACTAAGTAATATAGAACACAATAATTAAGTTTCTGACATGTTTTTAACTATATTAATAAGGAGGAGTATTTATGAATGTAAATAATCACAAGTGCCCAGAGTGTGGTGAACACAGTAAAAAGTTTGAGATAGTAGAGGAAAATGAGGATTGTGTGACATTTGAATGTTACACTTGTGGAACTATATCTATATTGAAGTATTGTGAGAACTGTAAAGAATTTGTATTTGTAAATATTCCAAATAATGTGGAGACATATGAGTATTGTTGTGGAAAATGCAATAATAAGATTTAATATAATAAATATACGTAATTTCATATATCATTTATACAAATCTCATATAAAATTCACATATAAAATGTATTATATAAATATAGAAAGAACTAGCTTAAAACATAATATAATTACCCTAAATTTATAATGACAACTCTCCCTCACATCCTCAAATTATAGTTGTCATTATAAAATAACTTGGCTGTTTCAAAATGTGAAATCATTTTAGGAACAGCTTATTTTTTGCAAAAATAAAGAAGGCAACGGGAAGCCTTCTTTCGTGTAAAAAAAGTTTAATTTTTTGTTAAGATTTGTTTGTTTATTTTATATTACCTTTATAATATGTGTTTATTTGAAGGTTGGCAATGGATTTTGCGCAACTGGTCATTATTAATGTAAAAGTGGAATATTATTAATAAATAATGATTACAAAATTGTAATTATTATTTGTTAAGTAAATGAGTAAAATATCATATTAATGGGTATATAATTAATAATATACTAGTTTGGGGAGGATAAAATTATGAATTATAAAACAATCATATTAAATAGAAAGTCTGTTAGAGAGTACAAGAACACAGATATTAAAGAGGAATATCTTAGTGACATTAAGAAATACTCAGAATCTTGCAAGAAACTAGTTCCAGAAATAGATGTTGACATAAGAATTATGAATAGAAATGAAGTTTTTGACAATTTAGATAAAGTGGCAGGATATAAGGGAAATATGATAGATGCTCCAAGTTATATTATCATATTATCTGATGTAAAAGATAACTATATTGAAAATTCAGGATACATAGGAGAAAGTATAATCTTTAAAGTGACAGAACTTGGAATAGGCTCTTGTTGGGTTACTTTTGAAGATGGCAAAAAAGTAAGAGAGAAACTTGGAATTGATTCAGATAAAGAAGTAACAGGAATTATAGCAATTGGATATGGCGAAAATGTAAGTAATACTAAAGTACTAAACGCTACAAAGACTGGCGAAAATTATTCAAAATCTGATATGCAAGTTGTATTAGACAATGGTTCTTCTAGACTTGGTGTAGAAGATGTAGTTTACATGGATGAATGGGGAAATGATGCAAGTATAGAAGTATTAGAAGAAAGAGCACTTCTTGAGGCATTCCACTATGCAAGATTAGCACCATCTACACTAAACAGACAGCCATGGAGATTTATAGTTGATGGAGGAGTTGTAGTTTTAGCTGTTAGAAAAGATGGTCATACTAGTCTATATGAAGAAAAAATAGATGTGGGTATTGTTATGCTTTACTTTGCAACAATAATAAGTGCAACTATGTTTGAATTGAAGTGGAATTTAGGTACTCCAGACAAAGATTACAAAGTACCAGAAGATTATAAAATAGTTGGATACTGTAATATATAAGATAATTTAATACTTAATTTAACTACACTTAAATTAATTTTTATAAAAAGTTCAATAACATTCTATAATATAATGTTATTGAACTTTTTTATTGTGTAATACAACTTTTTTATTCATTATAGCTATGAATAAAAAAATACCTGTGAATTTAAATGCTTACAATTTTGTGCATGAATAGAGAGGTATATTATTTTATTAGATTGTATAATTTGCTTGGAGGTAATATCAAATGGAATGGATAAATAAATTAAATCAAGCTATTACTTATATTGAAGATAATCTTGAAAGGGGAGTAGATTATGCAGAAGCAGCAAAAATCGCATGTTGTTCAACCTTTCATTTTCAACGAATGTTTTCATATATTGCAGATGTACCATTATCTGAATATATTAGACGAAGACGTATGACTAAAGCGGCATTTGAACTACAGAATAGTAACATTAAAATTTTAGAACTATCAGAGAAATATGGTTATGATTCACCAACATCTTTTAATAGAGCTTTTCAAAATATACATGGCATTTCTCCGTCGGCAGCTAGGGCAAAGGGAGTTGTTTTAAAAGCATATCCTAAGATGACACTGAGTATTTATGTAAAAGGGAATGTAGAAATGCAATATCGTATTGTAGAAAAGAAAGGATTTCGTATTGTTGGTATAAAAGAAAGTATGAATATGATTGTAGAAGAGTGTTTTGATAAAGTTCCTAAGTTGTGGGCTAAATCCATAAAAAATGGAACAATTGATAAACTTTCAGAATTGATAAATAACGAGCCTCAAGGATTGCTAGGAGTTAGTGTATGTACTAATGGTAAAAATTTAGATTACTATATTGCTGCTCCAACAGATAAGTCTGTATTAGAAAATACATATGAATACTATATACCATCAGGTACATGGGCAGTATTTGAATGTGTATCTCCAATGCCAAATGCTTTGGCAATACAAGAATTACAAAAAAGAATTATTACTGAATGGTTACCAAGCTCTGGATATGCATATGCTAATTTGCCAGATATTGAACTTTATCCTAATGGTAATGTCAATGCTCCTAATTATACTACAGAAGTTTGGATTCCAATTAGGAAACAACATTAAAGTTAATTAATAACATAATATTTTAAAATTGCAGACTTAAAAAGGTCTGTTAATTTTTTTGAATAAATGGAAAGTAAACTTTACATAAGAGAAAAATAGTTGTATAATTATGGAAAGTAGACTTTACATTAATGAGATATTAAAGGAGAAAAAGGTGAAAAATAGATTAGAAGAAATAAGAAAAAAGAGAGGTATAAGACAAGAAGAACTAGCATCTGCCTTGCAAGTATCAAGACAAACTATAGGTTCATTAGAAAATGGTAGATATAATCCTTCTATCATATTAGCTTTTAAGATAGCAAGATATTTTGATATGAATATTGAAGAAATATTTATTTATGAGGAGGAGTAAAAATGAAAAAGAGCAGATTATACATTGGAATTGGATATTTTGTTTGTGGAATTCTACTTGTTTTATTGGCTATATTTACAGAGTTTTCATTTGAGGCTTTAATTTGGGGATTATCTGGAGCTGCTTTAGGGCCTGGGGTATGTATGATTTTTCAATATATATATTGGAGTAAGCCAGAAAAATCTGTAGAATATGAAGAAAGGCTAGAGAATCAAAGAATAGAGATGAATGATGAAAGAAGAATTATGTTACGTGATAAATCTGGACGAATTACTAACCAAATCATGTCTTATATTTTCGTAATTCTTATAGTTATTGTTTCTGTATTGAGAGTATTCTCTGTAATGATAATAAGTAAGTGGGTTTTAATTGTTCTTGGATTGCTTATTTTATTTCAATTTATTTGTGGGGTTGTTGTATATAATAAATTAGATAAAAGGTTATAATACTAAGTATAAAATTATATAAAAGTAAATTAGCTTTAAAGTTTATATTAGGAGATGAATTTATATAATTGTATAAATTCTTAAAGCCACAAGTATTATGTATTGTGGCTTTTTTATATGGAACTCTATATGTTTTAAAGATAATTACTATAGTATACTTACTTATGAATGACTTTTAGATATTATAAAATAGATTAATCTTCGTATAAATCACCACTATTTTCTTTATTAAGAGTTCCTTCTAATTCAATCATTAGAAATTTTGTAAGTTTTTTAACTACTGGTCTATGTATTGTATTTTGAGGAACAATGATAAATTCTCCTTCTTTAACTTCTGTCAACCCCTCTAAAGTTTCTAAATTAAATTTTCCTTCTATTACATAAAACAATTCGTCTGATTTTTCATGAACATGAAAATCTAGACTTCTGTTTGCTACTTGTACAACACTTAATATGTTATTATTTACCTTTCCTAATTTTTTGTATACATACAGTTGTTCAATATTATTTACTTCTTCAATTATATTAGTTTTTGATAACATTAGAGTCTCCTTTAAATTTTATTTTGTTTGACTTTTACTATACCTGTATGTTAACATCAAACTTATTATTTGTGAAATAGATTGATTTGATTGTATCAATCTCATATTTAGATAATATGGAGGAATAGATATGGAATTAAAACATTTGAATACATTTTTAATACTTAGTAAAATTAAAAATTTTACTAAAACTGCTGAATATTTGAACTATGCACAATCAAATATTACAGCTCATATACAACAATTAGAAAAAGAATTGGATGTACGTCTCTTTGAGCGTATAGGAAAAAGTGTAGCATTGACTAGAGAAGGTGAGAAGTTGCTTCCATATGCTGAAAAGATGCTTTTATTATCATCAGATATAGAAAAAATGTATAAAGAGAAAGATAATTATGGGCGTATTGTTATTGGAGCATCAGAATCTATTTGTATTTTTAAGTTACCTGAGATTATAAAAATATATAAAGAGAAATATCCAGATGTTGACCTTTTTATAAAAACTCTAGATTCTTCTGATTTTGTTCCTTTACTTGCAGATAATACTATTGATATAGCATTTATACTTGATTTACCTATAAATGATAAATCTGCTATTTCTGTATTAAAAAATGAGGAGCCTATTTGTGTATTATCAGTTCCAGAAAGTGATGTAGCCTTAAAAGAAAAGGTGTATATTCAGGACTTTCAAAATATTCCATTCATTTTGACAGGAAAGAGTTGTTGTTATAGAAGTTTGTTTGAAAAAGAGCTGTCTGAATTATCTATAGTACCTAAAATAGTTCTTGAAACTGGAAGCATTCAGGTAATTAAACAAACAGTACTTAGTGGACTTGGATTGTGTCTTCTTCCAGAGCTTGCAGTGGAGAAGGAATTAGAAAAACATGAGTTGATTAAGGTTCCATTTAATACCAACTATAATATTTATTCACAATTAATCTACCATAAAGATAAGTGGCTTTCTAAGAATCTTTGTGATTTTATTTCTATAGTTAAAGAAACATACTAGATTATTTTAAAACTATTTAATATATTAATGTATTTTGGTTAATAAAGTAATTTAAAATTCAATAAGTATCAATATAAAATTATGATGTCAAAAAATAAAAAAGCCCCTAATCTATTGAATAAATAGCTTTAGGAGTTCTTAATGGTGCCCGAGGCCGGACTCGAACCGGCACGGAGTATTAGTCCGGTGGATTTTGAGTCCACTGCGTCTACCAATTCCACCACTCGGGCATGTCATGTATATTATTATAGCAAAAAAATATATTGTTTGCAACATATTTAATTTTAATATACTATTATTATTATGGGAATATTAAATAACAGTATATTGGTATATAATATATATGTTAGAAAAATAGATAATTTTTAGGAGTGATATAATTTGGAAAAAAAATTAATTATAATAGATGGAAATTCAATAATAAATAGGGCTTTTTATGCTCTTCCAGAAATGAATAATAAAGAAGGTCTAAAGACCAATGCTATATATGGTTTTACAACAATGCTATTTAAAATGATTGATATATATAAACCAACACATATAAGTGTAGCTTTTGACAGGAAAGCACCTACATTTAGACATCTAGAATATAAAGAATATAAGGCTGGAAGAAAGGGAATGCCAGATGAATTGGCAGAGCAATTACAGCCATTAAAAGATCTTTTAGATAAATTTAAAATAAATAGATTAGAAATAGATGGTTATGAAGCAGATGATATTATAGGGACTGTTTCTAAAAAGGCAGAAGAAAATGGATATAAGGTATACATAGTAACTGGAGATAAAGATGCTATTCAGCTTGCTTCAGATAATACAACTACTCTTATAACAAAAAAAGGAGTTGGAGAAGTAGAAGAATACAACTTTAATTCTGTGATTGAAAAGTACGAGATGACTCCAACACAGTTTATAGATTTAAAAGGTCTTATGGGAGATAAGTCAGATAATATACCTGGAGTACCTGGAATAGGTGAAAAAACAGGTATAAAACTTATAAAGGAGTTCTCTAGTATAGAGAACTTAATAGATAATACAGAGAAGCTTAAAGGTAGTGTAAAAAAGAAAATAGAAGAAAATAAAGAACTTGCTATTCAAAGTAAAAGACTAGCAACTATTATAAGAGATGTACCAATAGAAGTAAATTTAGACAGTATGATTTTTGGTGATTACGATAAAGATGAGCTTTTAGATAAATTTAGATATTTTGGATTTACAAGTCTCTTATCAAGATTGGTTGATTTAGTTGATTCAAATGATACAGAGCAAGTAGAAGAAAAAATAGAAATATTAAAATTGAAAGAGATAGACAAATTTATAGATGAAGTGAAGGAAAAAGGACAAGTTATTTTAAAAACTGTTAGAGGACAAGGTAATATACTTGAAAAAAATATAATATATATTTTTATAAGTGTAGATGGAGAAAAAATATATTATATAGATTCAGATGAAATAACAAAATTAGATAGTATACTTTCAAATAACGAAATTAAAAAATATGGATATAATTTAAAAGATGATTATATATCTCTAAAACCATATAATATAAACTTGGAAAATATGTATTTTGATATAACAATAGCTGAGTATTTAATAGATTCAACTTCATCTACTTCATATGATTGTGGTGCAATAGCTATGAAGTACTTATCAAAAAAGGTTAAATCAAAAGAAGAGTTATTAGGCAAAGGAGTTAAATCTAAAAACTATGAGGATTTAGAATTTGAGGATTTAGCTGAGTACATGGGTCAAATAATATGCACAGTAAAAGAAACAGTGCCTATGATGGAAAGAAGTCTAATAGATATGAGTATGGATGGTCTTTTTTATCATGTAGAGATGCCTTTAGTAGAAGTTTTAGGGCATATGGAGTATGAAGGCATAAAAGTAGATAAAAGTATCCTGGATGAATTGAGCGTTGAGTTTAAAGAAATAATAGCTACATTAGAAAAGGAAATCTATGAATTATCTGGAGAGCCATTCAATATAAATTCACCAAAACAACTAGGTGTCATATTATTTGAAAAATTAGAGCTTCCAATAATCAAAAAAACTAAGACTGGATACTCTACTAATGCAGATGTTTTAGAAAAATTAAGGGATAAACATCCAATAATAGATAAGATAACTGAGTATAGACAAATAGTAAAGCTAAACTCTACTTATGTTGAAGGACTTTTAAATATAATAAATCCAGAGAGTAATAGGATTCATTCATCATTTAATCAAACAATAACAACTACAGGAAGAATTTCATCTACAGAACCAAATCTTCAAAATATACCTATAAAAATGGAAATGGGTAGAAAAATAAGAAAAGTGTTCATTGCGGATGATAATTGTAAGTTGGTTGATGCCGATTATTCACAGGTAGAACTTAGAGTTCTTGCACATATGAGCCAAGATGAAAATATGATAGAAGCATTTAAACACAATGAAGACATTCATACTAAGACAGCTTCACAAGTTTTCAATGTTCCTATGGAAAATGTCACTAGTGAACTGAGAGGTGCAGCTAAAGCAGTAAACTTTGGGATTATATATGGTAAAAGTGATTTTGGATTGGCTGATGATTTAAATATACCTGTGCCAAAAGCAAAAGAGTACATTGAAAGTTATTTTGCTAAATACCATAAAATAAAAGAATTTATGGATATGACAATAGAAAAGGCTAGTGAAGATGGATATGCTGTAACAATTTTAAACAGAAGAAGATATATACCAGAAATAAAATCAAGTAATTTTATGGAGAGAAACAGAGGAAAAAGATTTGCGATGAATGCACCAATACAAGGAAGTGCAGCAGATATAATAAAAATTGCAATGATAAATGTTCATAAAAAATTGGAAGATAATAATTTAAAATCAAAACTTATACTACAAGTTCACGATGAATTGATAGTTGAAGCAATTGATGATGAAATAGAGATAGTTAAGAAGATAGTAAAAGAGGAAATGGAAAATGCTGTAAGTATGGATGTTCACTTAGATGTAGATTTAAATGTCGGTAGTTCTTGGTATGAGACAAAGTAGGTGATTTTATGTTGATATTAGGACTTACAGGAGGAATAGGCTGTGGAAAAAGCAGCCTATCAAATATATTCAGAAACCTTAATATTTCTATAGTGGATGCAGATATTATATCTAGAAAAATATTTGAAGATAAGATACTATTAAAAAAAGTATTTGATTGTTTTGGGCAAAATGTAAAAAATGATGATGAAACATTAAATAGAAAAGCTCTTGGAAGAATCGTTTTTAACGATGAAGAAAAACTTAGAGAGCTAAATAATTTGACTCATCCACGAATAAGAGAAAAAATAATGAGTGAAATAGATGAAGTAAGAAAAAAAGGCGAAAGTATAGTGATTTTGGATGCGGCTATATTGGTAGAGAGTGGATTTCTAGAGATGGTTGACAAGCTATTAGTAGTTACTTGTAAACAAGAAGTGCAAATTAACAGAATAAAGAATAGAGATAATTGTAGTGAACAAGAAGCAATTAGTAGGATAAATTCACAAATGAGTCAGGAAGAAAAATCCAAATATGGTGATTATATAATAGATAATTCGGGAACAATAACTGAATTAGAAAGTAAAGCACACAAATTTATTGAGTACATGAAGGAGAATTGGCGTGAATAGTAAGAAAGTATTGATTCTATCTATTTTTATAATCTTATTTGGAACACTATTAATGGAAAGCAAAGTAATACATAAATTTTTATATCCAAAAAAATATTCAGAATATGTAGAAAAATATTCTAAGGAATTTAATTTAGATGAAAATATAGTTTACAGTGTTATAAAAGCTGAAAGTAAGTTTAATAGTTCTGCTGTTTCAAAAAAAGAAGCAAAGGGTTTAATGCAACTATTAGACATAACTAGGGATTGGGGAGCAGATGAACTAAAGTTGAAAAATGTTGATATCTTTGACCCAGAGACTAATATAAGACTTGGTTGTTGGTACTTAAATAAATTATACAAGGAATTTGGTAAATTAGACTTAGTAATAGCTGCATATAATGGTGGTTCAGGTAATGTGAAAAAGTGGTTAGAAAATAATGAATATAGTAAAGATGGAGAAAATCTACATGACATACCTTTTGAACAAACTTCAAAGTATGTAGAAAAAGTGAAAAATAATTATAAACATTATAATAAGATATATGGCAAGAAAGGAAAAAACTAATGAAGAGAATAAAAGTCTTAACAGTTGTTTTAGCTATAACTCTTATGGTAGCTGGGTGTAGTAATACTAAAACAAAACAAAGTAGTAGTGATTCAAGTTTAAAAAGTCAAAGTTCTATAGATGCTAAGTATATAAACTTAACAATGGTAACTCCCAAAACTATAAATCCTATAACGAATACTGATAAGTCTGTTGGTTATATAATGAATTTAGTTTATGATGGTTTATTTACTATAGATGAGAACTATAATGTAACTCCTCAACTAGTTAAAGAGTATAATATAGCTCAAGATGGAATGAGTATAGATATAAAGTTAAAAGATGCAAAGTGGCATGATGGAAAAGCTGTTACCTCAAATGATGTAAATTATACTATTGGCTTAATTCAAAAAAGTGCAGATAGTCCATACAATGAATTTACTAAAAACATAGCTTCAGTGAATATTAAATCCGACAAAGATTTTACGATAAAATTTAAAGCTAGATATGCTTTCTCTATTGATAGTTTAATTTTTCCAATAGTATCTCAAAGTCATTTAGATTCAAAAGATGCAAATGACAAAAATAATAATATGATAGGAAATGGGAAATATAAAATAGAATCATATACAGAAAGAGAAGGAATGATTTTATCTGTAAATAAAGAGTATTATGAAGAAGTTCCAAAGACAATGAAGAATATAAAAGTAGGTATGGTTCCTAATGAAGATGCAAGAACATCTATGGTTATGGCTCTTGATAGTGATATAACTAATGTTACATTGAATGATTTGAGTAAGTTTCAAGAGAAAGAATTTAATATAACAAAATATCAAGGTAGAGATTATGAATGTATAGTATTTAATTATAATAATCCTTTTTTCAAAGATGTTAATTTCAGAAAAGCAATTGCACATTCTATAAATAAAGATAGAATTATTAGTGAAGGATATATGGATGATGCTACTCCAGTTAATTTTCCACTTAATTCAAAATCAAAATACTATGATAGTGAAATGAAAGCTTTAGAATTTAATAAAGATAAAGCAATAGAGTATCTTAATAAAGTAGAATATGCAAATATAAATTCAGTAAATCAAAATGATAATAAAGTAGATAAAAAACAAAAAAAAGTAACTAAAAAGAATACAAAGAAACTTACTCCTGAAGAAGAAGCAAAAGCTAAAAAAGAGGAAGAAGAAAGAGTTAAAAAGGAAGCTGAAGATAAAAAAAATAGAGAAAAAGAAGAAGTAAAGAAAAGACTTTCTGAAATGAATTTAAAAATTATAGTAAATAGAGATAATAGTGAAAGATTAAAAACTGCAAACATAATAAGTGAGAACTTAAAAGCTATAGGAATAAACAATACAATAAATCAGTTATCAGATAAAGACATGGAAAATGCTCTTAATTCTAAAAACTACGATTTAGCATTGGTTGGATGGAAACTATCAAGTATACCAGATGCAAGTAGCATTATAGCAAGTAGTGGATATACTGATGATAGCTTAAATGGATATATGTCTACACTTACAAGTTCTACATCTGAAATTGAAACAAAGAAAGCATACAAAGATGTACAGACATATGTAAAAAATAACGCAACATTTATAAGTTTGGCTATCAGAAATAACTATATTGTAAGTAATAGTAGATTAAAAGGTAAAATTACTCCAAATGATTTTGATGTATATGAGGGAATATCTAATCTAGATATAAAATCTAGTGAATCAAATTAAATGATTAATTAGTATTTAAAAAGTCAAAACTATATGATAAAATACCCTTATAGGGTATAAGGAGGTAATTAAATGAAAAAGAAACTATTAGTAGAAGGTATGAGTTGTGGTCATTGTGTAAATCATCTTAAAACTGCATTAACAGAAGATATAGATGGTGTTGAAGTTTTAGATGTAGATTTAGAAAACAAATGTGCATCTGTAGATATGAAAGATGATGTATCAACTGAAAAATTAAAAGAAGTAATTGCAGAATTAGGATTTGAACTAAAAGGAATTGAATAGAAAATAATAAACTAAAAAAAGACCTCTATTGGGGGAGTAATAGAGGTCTAAAAATGGGGGAGATTGAGTATGTTTGATTTTACATTACTATTATCTCCCCTTTTAAATTAATATATACATAAAAAATAAAAAATTTTCGTGATTACTCACATTTCTTAATTATTTTGAATATACTATAAATAGTTAAGGGAGGGAGTATCATGGAATCTAGGGGATATAAAGAGGATTTAAAAAAAATGATACTTGATATGGCCCACAAAGAACTTGAGAGTTATGTATCACAAAAAGGAGCAAAAAAATACTTTGAGGGCAATTTAGATAAGATTATCAATAATAACATAAAAAAATTTAATCAAAGTATTGGTCTTAATAGAGTATATTTAAAAATGTTGAAAAAGTGTGCATATCAAGAAAGTGTAAATTCGATATCAAGAACTATAAAGAAGGAAACTTTATTTAAATCAAAAAAAGAGCTATTTGCTTTTTCAGAGTACTTAAAGCTTGATATTAACAAGAGACTTTCATATAATCAGATTTTAAGAAAAATATCAAGATATATATACTATAATAGAAGTTCATATGCTCAAAAGTATGTTGCTTTTAAAAGAGGAGATGAAGAATATCTTTTAGAACCTGAAAAGATAAAAGATGAATTAATAGCAAGTTATAGGTCAAAAACTAGGGAAGATATGAAGTCTATAGCAAAACTTTTGGATATACAAGTAGAAGATGATTATAATGCTGAAGACATTAGAAAAAAAGTGATAAACTATATTATTAAAGAAAAGATTAAGAATTAAGATTTTAATCTGTTTAGTTAGAATTGAATGAGGTAAGGTAATTATTATAAAAATTTTAAATAGTAAGTTCTATCAATTTACATGATTAAGTATAACTTGATTATAATTCTTCTGTAGATTCGATAGAACTTATTCTTTTTTTGACATATTATCTTAAATAATTTACTACTATTTATGAATTACACAGCATTATTCAAATTTTTAACTTAATGTGATTTAAATAAATTTATAATAATGATATAATATAAAAAAAATAAAAATTGGAGGGTGATTTCAAAATGAAGTTTAATTTTTGCCATAACAATTTCAATGTTACTGACTTAG
The DNA here is from genome assembly GCF_045899875.1 of Clostridioides sp. GD02377. NCBI lineage: Bacteria > Bacillati > Bacillota > Clostridia > Peptostreptococcales > Peptostreptococcaceae > Clostridioides > Clostridioides sp. GD02377. The sequence continues at coordinate 302,127 of NZ_JBJODA010000001.1, read as the reverse complement.
AAAAAAGTCTGAATTTTTATAATAAAGCTTTAGGGTTGAAAGAAGTAAAGCGTAAAGAGGCAGAAGATGGTAGTTTTATATTAGTTTATTTAGGGGATGGTATTACTAGCCATACATTAGAATTAACTTGGCTTAGAGATTGGGATGGAGTATATAATTTAGGAGATAATGAATTCCATTTGGCTTTAGAAGTTGATGAATTTGATAAGGCAAAAAAACTTCATAAAGATTTGGACTGTATATGTTTCGAAAATGAAAATATGGGAATTTATTTTATAGCAGACCCAGATAATTATTGGATTGAAATACTTCCTAAAAATTATTAATTTTAAGGAAATATTTATAATTTCTTTACAATTAATTATATTATAAGTTATCATTAAATTATAGGTACTAAAAATGGATAATAATGTTATGACTTTATGTTTATAAAAATTTGTTGGGGGGAGTGATAGTAGTGAAGAAAGCTATAGCAGCTTTAGGAATTGGAGCAGTAGCAGTATCAGTTAGTTCCATAAATGCAAGTGCTCTTGAAAAAGGAGTAGTAACGGCAAGCGCTTTGAATATAAGAAGTGGGCCAAGTGCTGACTGTGACAAAGTAGCAAAATTATACAAAGGAAAGGCTGTAGAGATTTTAGAAAAATCTAATGGATGGTATAAGGTAAGGGTATCAAATTCTGTTGTTGGATGGGGAAGTGCAAAATACATATCGACTAGTGGTTCATCTGAAAGTACATCAAACCAAAGCAATTCAACTTCAAGTGGTACAACTATAAGTGGCAATGGTAAGGTTAATGTAAGTTCGAGATTGAATATAAGAAGTGGCGCAGGCACTAACTATTCATTAGTTGGTAAGGCAAATAATGGAGATGTAGTAAAATTATTAGAACAAAGTAATGGATGGTATAAAATAAAATTATCAAATGGAGTTACTGGATGGGCTAGTAGCCAATATATCTCAAAAACGTCAGAAGATGTTGGGACAAATAATTCTAATTCAAACAGTTCTAATTCAAATAGTACTAATAATTCTGATAAAAAGCCATCTAGTGAAGAATCAATAGAAGGTAAAAATGGTAAAGTTACATCTACTGTAAGTTTAAATGTAAGAAGTGGACCTGGGACAAGCTATTCTATAATAGGAAAATTAAATGCTGGAGATATTGTTGAATTAAAAGCTAAGAGTAGTGGATGGTATAAAGTAAAGTTATCAAATGGGACAACTGGATGGGTAAGTGCTAGTTATATTTCTGAGACTAGTGAAGGTGCAAAAGAAAATCCTAGTTCATCACCTAATCAGAATTCTCAGTCTAACAGTAATTCTAATTCGTCATTTAATGGAAATTCAGATAAATCTACAGCAAAAGGTTCAACAATAGTAGACTTTGCATATACTCTTATTGGAATTCCATATCAATGGGGAGCATCAGGCCCTGATAAATTTGACTGCTCTGGATTTACACAGTATGTTTTCAAAAATTCTGTAGGTGTTTCTATTCCAAGGGTTTCTAGAGAGCAAGCTAAGTCTGGAAGCGCAGTTTCTATGGGAAATTATGCTCCAGGAGATTTAGTTTACTTTGATACTGATGGAGATGGAGCAACTAATCATGTAGGTATATATGTAGGTAATAGTAAGTTTATCCATTGTAGTGGTACTCAGACCAATCCTAATAAGGTAAAAGTGGATAATTTAACTAGTTCATATTGGTCCAAAGTATTACTTGGAGCAAGAAGACTTACTTAACGAATATAATTTCTTATTAAAAAATTAGAATAAATAATTATTTCTATTCATAAATTGTGACTCTTAAAAATATACTTTATTAATAATATAATTTTGGGGGGGACAAACTAATGAATAGAAGAAAAACGATATACAGAGGATTTAATAATAATAGACATAAAATTGATTTACGTAAGTATGTTATAACTATTGCTTGCTTGTGTCTGATTGGTTATTATTCTTATACAAAAATAAAAGATAGCAAGGTACTTGAATATGTATCAGCTAAAATACCATTTCTAAATCATTCATCAGATATAACTTATAAAGATATATCTGATGAATTAAATTCAATAAAAAACGGAAAGAAATCTAAATCACAAACCAATTCAGAAGGTAAAGAAGAAACTAATCCAGAAAAAACAGTAAATAATACTAAAGAAGCAGAAGAAGTAAAATTAGCTACTATAGAGGGATGGGACATGTATACTATTCAAGTTGCAGCAATAGATAATAATGATGACTTGAAAAAAATACAGACATCATTAGTCAGCAGTGATATACCTTTTTCAGTTATGGAGAAGGATGGTGTAAAAAAAATACAGACATATTCTTCATTTGATGAAAATGAGGTCAGAAAGCACATAAACAATGTAAGAAAGGTATTTCCAGATGCATTTTTGTCACACCTAGATGCACCTATGTTATCTCTAGAATACACAAGTAATTACGCTTATATAGAGAGTATATCTAATGAATTAAATAAATTAATAACAAACTTTAAAGAAGAATCAAGTTTTTGGTCAAATGATGAAAATAATGTGGATATGAAAAAATATAATACTATTTTGACAAATAGAAAGGCAATATCACAAAATATATCAAAAGAAGCTGAAAAGATTGACTATTCTGAAATGCGTTTATTTAAAGATAATTTGATTGATTATGTAAAGAATGTAAACGAAAAAATTGATACAGCTTCAAAAGCTGCAAATGAAGAAAAATATAGTGTGAGTAAAAGTCTACTTTTATCATCTATGCAAGAGTACTCTCTGTTTATAAATTCTATAAAATAAAATACAGAAAATTTAGACTTTAGAAAGCTATATGAAAAGGATTGTTTAATTAAGCAATCCTTTTCCTCATTTTGACTTAATATAAAGGTATTGATTTATAAAATAAATTATAAAAATAGGGATATTTTTTTAACAATTGTTAAGATTTTTTAATATATATAGTATACTTATAGAAGGCAGAAAAAATGTTTTTTTATAGATAAGGGGGTAAAACAATGAAACTCTTAACTTTTAAGGGAGGGATACATCCTCCATATAGAAAAGAGTACTCTAACACAAAGGCACTTGAAAAAGCTCAAGCTCCAAAGATAGTTTACATTCCTCTTCAACAACATATAGGGGCACCAGCTAAACCTATCGTTGAAGTTGGTGATGAAGTAAAGTTTGGGCAAAAAATAGGTGAGCAACAAGGTTTCGTTTCATGTAACGTTCATTCTTCAGTATCAGGAAAAGTTATTGCTATTGAACAACATGAAGTACCAGGTGGTTCAGCTCAATGTGTAGTTATCGAAAACGACTTTAAGGAAGAATTACATGAAAGTGTTCAACCAAAAGGTCAGTTAGAGGATTTGAGTAAAGAAGATATAGTAGGTATTATAAAAGAGGCAGGAATAGTAGGTATGGGTGGAGCTACATTCCCTAACCATGTAAAAGTATCTCCTCCACCAGATAGTAAAGCAGAAGTAGTTATATTAAATGGAGCAGAGTGTGAACCATATTTAACTGCAGACCACAGATTAATGCTTGAAAATCCAGAAGATGTTGTGTTTGGTTTAAGAGCGCTAATGAAGGTATTAGATGTTAAAAAAGGATTTATAGGAATTGAAACAAATAAACCAGATGCTATAGAAGCAATTCAAAATGTAGCTAAAGATTATAGTGAAATCGAAGTTGTTGGTCTTCAAGTGAAATATCCACAAGGAGCAGAAAAACAACTTATTTATGCGTGTACAGGTAAAGAAGTTCCATCTGGTGGATTACCAATAGCAGCAGGGGCAGTTGTTGACAACGTTGCCACAGCAGCTCAAATAGCTAAATCTATTAAAACAGGTATGCCTTTGGTAGAAAGAATTACTACAATAACAGGTAGTTGTATCAAAGAACCTAAAAACCTAATAACAAAAGTTGGGACATTGGTTTCAGAAATAATAGAACAATGTGGTGGATTTAAAGACGATAAGAAGGTTGGTAAAGTTATAATGGGTGGACCTATGATGGGTATAGCTCAATATACTACTGAAATAGCAACTAATAAAGGTTCTTCAGGAATTTTATGTTTGGATGAGGAAGAATCACGTACTCCAGATATTCAAAACTGTTTAAGATGTGGAAGATGTACAGATGTATGTCCATCATTCTTACAACCACTTTATATAAGTGCATATTCTTTAAAAGATGATTATGACACAGCTGAATATCATAGAGCAATGGATTGTATAGAATGTGGGTCTTGTTCATTTATTTGTCCAGCAAGAAGACCATTACTTCAATCTATAAGATCAGCAAAGAGAGAAATAGGAGCAAAGAGAAGAAAGCAAGCTGCTCAGAAATAAAGAAAGTTAAGGGGGAAAAACGATGGAAAATAAGTTGATAGTATCATCTTCTCCTCATGTGAGAAGTAATGAAGATACTTCATATATAATGAAACAAGTTATTATAGCACTCCTTCCAGCAGCAGTAGCAGGAGTATACTTCTTTAGACTTAATGCTTTGAGTGCTATGTTTTTTTGTATACTTGGTACAGTAGGTACTGAATTTTTATATCAAAAATTTATGAAGCAAAAAAGTACTATAGGAGATTTTTCAGCTGTTGTAACAGGATTATTATTGGCATTTAACGTACCTGCATCACTTCCTTGGTGGATGTGTCTAGTAGGAGGAATATTTGCAATATTAGTAGTTAAAATGGTATTTGGTGGAATTGGATGTAACTTTGTCAATCCAGCACTTGCTGCAAGAGCATTTTTATTAGCATCATTCCCAGTTGCAATGACTGCTTGGACTCAACCAGGTGTTAACTGGATAGGTAAAAACTTAGATGCAGTTAGTACAGCAACTCCATTGAGCTTTTTGAAAAATGGAGCAGCAGGATTAGCAGACCTTTCTAGCAATGGAATTAGTCTCGCTGATATGATGATTGGTAATATTGGTGGATGTATAGGTGAAACATCAGCAATATTATTATTATTAGGTGGAGTATACCTAATGTATAAAGGCATAATAAATTATGTTATACCAGTATTTTACATAGCAACTGTATTTATATTAACATTCCTTTTAGGTGGATTTAATATAAATTTCGCAATATATCAATTGTTTGCTGGAGGTCTTATGTTAGGTGGATTCTTCATGCTTACGGATTATACAACTTCGCCTATGACTAAGAAAGGTCAAATAATATACGCTGTATTAGCTGGTCTTATAACAACTGTTATAAGAATGTATGGTGGATATCCAGAAGGTGTATCTTACTCAATACTACTAGTAAACTGTCTTGCTCCACTTATAGATAAGTTTGTTAGAAATAGAGTGTTTGGGGAGGTGGCTAAATAATGAATAGTATTGTAAGACTAGGTGGGACTTTACTTGCTATAAGTGCTATAGCCGCATTAGCACTTGGAGCTACAAATCAAGTTACAGCTCCAGTAATAGAACAAAGAAATATACAAGCAAATAATGAACTTAGAAAAGCAGTACTTCCAGAAGCAAAAGAGTTCAAAGAAATGGAAGAAAGTACTTATAAAAACCTTGGAGATGGACTTATAGCTGAGGTATATGAAGGTCTTGATGGTTCTGAAGTAGTGGGATATACTTTAAAAGCTAAACCAAGTGGTTATGGTGGAGAAATTGAAGTTATGGTAGGTATATCATCTGAAGGTCAAGTTACAGGTGTTGATATTGGGAATATGACAGAGACAGCAGGACTTGGAGCAAAAGCTAAAGATGATGCGTTTAAAGGTCAATACAAAGGAAAAACTGCTGAACCTCTTGAAGTAGCAAAAGGTAATACAACAGCAGACAATCAAATACTAGCAATATCAGGTGCAACTATTACGTCTACAGCAGTTACTACAGGAGTAAATGCGGCTATAGATGTTTTCAATAGTGCTCTTAATAAATAAGGAGGGTTAATTATGAATTTAGCTAAAGTATTTAAAAATGGGCTAATAGATGAGAACCCAACATTTGTGCAAGTTATAGGTATGTGTCCAACACTAGCCGTTACAACTTCAGCAATAAATGGAATCGGTATGGGTCTTTCAACAGCAGCAGTTTTAATATGTGCAAATTTAGTTATATCATTACTAAGAAAAATCACACCAGATAAGATAAGAATACCTATATTTGTAGTAATTATAGCTACATTTGTTACAATAGTAGGAATGGTTTTAAAAGCATATGTTCCTGCTCTTGATAAGGCTCTTGGTATATATATACCATTAATAGTTGTTAACTGTTTAATACTAGCTCGTGCAGAAAGTTTTGCTTTTAAAACTGGTCCACTAGCTTCAATTGTTGATGGTGTAGGTCAAGGTCTTGGATTTACTGTTGCTCTTACAATAATAGGTGCAGTAAGAGAATTACTTGGAAATGGTAGTTTATTTGGATTGACTCTATTTGGAGCATCTTTCCAACCAGTATTAATATTTATATTACCACCAGGTGCATTCTTAACATTAGGATTCTTATTTGCAGGATTTAATAAATTAAGAAGTAAAAAAGCGTAGTGGAGGTGTAATAAATGAATTTAATACTTTTATTTTTAAGTATCGTTCTTGTTAATAACGTTATAACATCTCAGTTCTTAGGTATATGTCCTTTCTTAGGAGTTTCTAAGAAAGTTGATACAGCAGTGGGGATGGGAGTTGCAGTTACATTCGTTTTAACTTTAGCTTCAATTATAACTTATTTTATACAGATTTTATTAGTGAAAACTGGAACTGAATTTTTACAAACAATAGCTTTCATATTAGTTATAGCTTCTATAGTTCAGTTCGTTGAAATGGTAATTCAAAAGATGAGTCCATCTTTATATCAAGCATTAGGAGTTTATTTACCTCTTATAACTACAAACTGTGCAGTTCTTGGTATAGCTCTAGTTAATGTTCAAAAAAGTTATAACTTAGTAGAAACAATAATAAACGGATTTGGAGCTGGAGCTGGATTTACTTTAGCAATAGTAATATTCGCAGGTATAAGAGAAAGACTAGAATTAGCTGATATACCAGAAGCGTTTAAAGGTTTCCCTATAACACTTATATCAGCAAGTTTAATGTCAATAGCTTTCTTAGGATTTACAGGACTTATAAAGCTATAAAAAAGAGGGGTGAAAATAGTGATACTTACAGCTGTATTAGTTTTAGGAGTTATGGGCTTAATCTTCGGGATAGTGCTAGATTTCGCATCTAAAAAGTTTGCTGTAGAAGTAGACGAGAGAGTGGAAGCTATACTAGGAGTACTTCCAGGAGCTAACTGTGGTGGTTGTGGATTTCCAGGTTGTGGAGGTCTTGCAAGTGCAATAGTTGAAGGAAAAGCACCAGTTAATGGCTGCCCTGTAGGTGGAGCAGATGTTGGTGCAAAAGTAGGAGAAATAATGGGAGTAAGTGCTGAAGCAGGTGAAAAACAAGTAGCAAAAGTTATTTGTAAAGGAACTTGCTCAAGTGCAAAAGATAAATATGAGTACGAAGGAATATCAGATTGTAGAGCAGCAAATGTTTTAAATTCAGGAGCTAAAATGTGTAAATTTGGATGCTTAGGTCTTGGAACATGTAAGGCTGCTTGTAAATTTGATGCTATCTCTATAGTTGATGGAGTAGCAGTAATAGATGAAGAGAAATGTGTAAATTGTGGAAAATGTAAAGAAGTTTGCCCTAAGGGTATAATAATCACAAAGCCAGAAAGCCAAGAAGTAGTTGTAGAATGTAACAGCAAGGAATTTGGTAAAGCTGTTAAGGAAAAATGTACTGCTGGATGCATTGGTTGTGGAATGTGTGTGAAAGCTTGTAAATTTGATGCTATAGTATTTGAAAATAAAATAGCTAAGATAGACCCTAGCAAGTGTGTAGGCTGTATGGAATGTGTAGCAAAATGCCCTACAAAAGTAATATCAGGTGATATAACTAAGAAAAAGAAAGTTACTATTGACCAAGAACTTTGCGTTGGATGTACAGTATGCAAAAAACAATGTAAGTTTGATGCAATAGAAGGAGAATTAAAAGAAAAACATAAGGTAGATGCTGATAAATGTGTAGGATGCCATTTATGTATGGAAAAATGTCCAAAGAAAGCTATTAAAATTTTGTAATATGGACAAAATAAGGATATGGAATAATTTCCATATCTCTAATGAGTACATAAAACAGAGGTATGGAATAATTTCCATACCTCTATTTTATGTATATTTATTCTATTGGTAATAAATATAACAATAGTGTAACAAAAAAGGTTCGACATTTCTGTTGAATTTTTTACAATATAGTGATAGACTAAATAGGTACAAATTACGTACAAACGAGGTGAATAAATGAATATAATCTTGGCATCAGCCTCTCCAAGAAGGAAAGAAATTCTAGAGAATACAAATGTAATATTTGATATAATTAAAAGTGAAATTGATGAGATTATATTGGAAGGCGAAGCACCAAAACATTTAGTTATGAGATTGGCTTTTGAAAAAAGCATGTCTGTAGCATCTGAACATAATGAAGATGTTGTTATTGGAGCTGATACAGTTGTTGTTTTAGACAATGCTATTTTAGGAAAACCTAAAGATGAGTCTTGTGCAAGAAATATGCTAAAAAGACTATCTGGAAGAGAGCATCAAGTCATAACAGGTATTAGCTTAATAAACTTGTGCGAAGATAAGAAAGTAATTGATTATGTAATCAGCAATGTGAAATTTAAAACGTTATCAGAACAGGATATTGAGGATTATCTGAGAACTAAAGAGTCATTTGACAAAGCAGGAGCTTATGGCATACAAGGCTATGGGGCTTTGCTAGTTGAAGAAATTAAAGGAGACTATTTTAATATAGTTGGTCTTCCGATTTCAAAGTTAGGTGACTTATTAAAAAAACATTTTAATATAAATCTTTTTTACGGAGTGTGATTTATCTGAAAAGGTCATTTAATTCAACCATTAAGGTAAAAGAAATGGCACCAGAGGAAAGACCCAGAGAAAAGATGCTTGCTGAAGGAGTAAAGAGCTTATCAAATACTGAATTGTTGGCTATACTTTTAAGAACTGGCAATAAAAACAAAAATGCTATTGAGTTAGCCAACTATATAATAAATAGAGATATTCAGGGTATTAGACATTTAGAAGATATGACAATAGAGGAGCTGTGTAATATAGATGGAATTGGGTTATCAAAAGCAACTCAAATTAAAGCAGCTTTAGAACTAGGCTCTAGAATAGCCAGTTTTAAACCTATGAAGTATAAAATAAAAAATCCTTGGGATATACATAAATATTATATGGACAGCCTGAGGTATTTAAAAAAAGAGGTTTTTAAAGCGGTTCTTTTAAACACAAAAAATGAGATAATATCTGATGTAGATATATCTGTAGGGACTTTAAGTTCGTCATTAGTCCATCCTAGAGAGGTTTTTAAAGAAGCTATAAGGAGAAGTGCAAGTAAAATAATAGTAATGCATAATCACCCTTCAGGAAGTGTGGAACCATCAAGCGAAGATAAGAATATCACATCAAGACTTGTTAAATGTGGAGAAATAATTGGAATAGAAATAATTGACCATATAATTATTGGAGATGGATTATACTTTAGCTTTAAAGAAAATATGATAATTTGACTTTATATGTGATAAAATAGTAGGAGAATGTTTTTAACATGATTCTTAATAGTAGGAAGGAGTAAAATCATGGCTAAGGAAAAAAAGAAAGAGAAAAAAGGTTTTTTTAGTTTTAATAAGATGACAAAGGATATGGGAATAGATTTAGGGACTGCAAATACATTAGTTTACATAAAAGGACAAGGTATTGTTGTTAGAGAACCATCAGTTGTCGCAATAAGAGATGACAGTAAGGAAGTTTTAGCAGTAGGTGAAGAAGCTAAAAAAATGATAGGTAGAACACCAGGAAATATAGTAGCTATAAGACCAATGAAAGATGGTGTAATAGCAGATTTTGATATAACTCAATCAATGATTAGTTATTTCATACAAAAAGCAGCTGACAAAAAAGGTGTTGTAAGTCCAAGAATAGCTATATGTGTTCCTTTTGGAGTTACAGAAGTAGAAAAGAGAGCTATAGAAGAAGCTGCAAGACAAGCAGGAGCTAAAGATGCATTCCTTATAGAAGAGCCAATGGCAGCAGCTATAGGAGCAGGATTAAAAGTTGAAGAACCAGAAGGTAATATGGTAGTTGATATTGGTGGAGGTACTTCAGAAATAGCTGTAATATCTTTAGGAGGAATCGTTACTGCTAAATCTATAAGAATTGGTGGAGACGAGTTTGATGAGTCTATAGTTGCCTATGTAAAAAAAGAATACAATCTTATGATAGGTGAGAGAACTGCTGAAAATGTTAAGATTAACATAGGTTCTACATTTAAAGATGATGAAGAAATAAACATGCAAATAAGAGGTAGAGATTTAATTTCAGGGCTACCTAAGACAATAGAAATCTGTTCTACAGAAGTTAGAGAAGCTTTAAAAGAACCTGTAAGTTCAATAGTAGATGCTATAAAATCTACACTAGAAAAAACTCCACCAGAATTAGCATCAGATATAATGGAAAACGGAATAATGCTAACAGGAGGAGGAGCTTTGCTTAGAGGTCTTGATAAACTTATTACACAAGAAACTGGAATGTCTGTGCAAATAGCAGAAACACCTCTTGATTGTGTTGCACTTGGAACAGGAAAATCTGTTGAAGACCAAGAAATCTTTGAAAAAGTATTAATGATGAATGCTAAAAATTAGAAGTTGGTGATGGCCTTGAGATTTGACAAGAATAAAAATGAGAAAAAAAGGATTAATGTTAAAGTGATAGCAACGGGCGTAGTTGCTATCACTTTAATTGGAATTGTGGGTATATCAATTGGTAAGTTTTCTAGTGGTAGCCCAGTAAATTTAGGAGTAGCATCAGATGCTATTACAAGTGTAGGAAAAGGAATAAATGATGGATTTTCTTTTATCAAAAATGGATTTAAAGACATATCAAATTTCAAAGAAAATTCTAAAAAGGTAAAAAATTTAGAAGCAGAAAATGAAAAACTTAAAAAGAATATGATAGCTTTAAATGCCAAATTAGATAAAACAGAATCGTTAGAAGAGTTAAAAAAGACACTTAACTTTGTAGAGGAAAAATATAAAGCAACAAGTATTTCTACAAGTGTTGTCAGTAAAAATGATGGAAACTGGTATGAGAGTTTTGTCATAGGTGCAGGAAAAAATTCAGGTGTAAAAAAAGAAAGTATAGTTATGAATGGTAGTGGATTAGTCGGTGTAGTTTATGAAGTTTCAAACAATTATAGCAAGGCAATTTCACTATTGGATTCTAAGGCATCTGTAAGTTTTAAACTAGCAAAGGATGCTAATGCCAAAGGAACAATTACTCAAAATACTACTTTAGATAATAAAGATAGTTATAATAGTAAAGGATATTTACAAGGTTATATGTTTGACTCATCATACAATGTGATTCAAGGAGACATAATAACAACATCAGGTCTTGGATTCTTCCCAGAGGGGATACCAATCGGTGAAGTTGAAAAAGTAGTTGATGATAAAGATAAGTCACTAAAATATGTAGTTGTAAAACCTTATGTTGATTTTAAGAATATAGATGACGTTGTAGTCATAGAACCAAGAAATATAGGATAAAGGGGATAAAAACAATGAAAAAAGTTTTACTTTGTCTGTTGGGGATTGTGCTTATGACTATAGAAAATAGTATAACAAATTATATAGATATTTTTGGCATAAGCTTTAATCTAGTTCTTATATATGTTACTATAATCTCTCTTTATTTAGATGAACTAGAGGGTGGAATTATAGCGGCTATAATAGGGCTTATTAAAGACATAACCGTTGGTGGAATTTTTGGTGTAAATGCGTTAGTTTTGTTTGTTATTGCATATGCAATCGGACACATGAGAGACCAGCTATATAAAGGTAGCTATATTATTACTTTCGTTTTGATTTTTATAGGAAGTTTAATTGATTCAATTGTCAATATAGGTACATCTAGTATAATCTATCAAAGCTATAGCATATCAACACTTTTTATAAAAGGTCTACTAGTAGCACCAATAGTGAATAGTTTAATTGGTTTAGTAATATATCGCTTATCTAAAAGAGCAGTTTTAAAACTTAAAGAAGATTAGTTGGTGAGTTCATGGAAGAAAATAAACAAGTTGATAGACTAAAAATAATTAAAATAGTCATAAGTGTGGTATTTTTAGCTATTTTAGTAAAAATAATCTACATGACTACATTCAAATATGAATATTACAATGAGTTAGCTGAAAATAAAACATATAAGAAGTTGGCAATAGAAGCTCCAAGAGGAGAAATAAAAGATAGATATGGAAGATTGTTAGCAGGAAATAAAAACTTATTTACTGTTCAGGTTTCAGGTAACGATATTAATAAAAAAGATGCAAATAAGCGTTCAAGAGCAAATGAAATATCATTAAAGCTTATAAATTTGCTTGAAAAAAATGGTGAAGAATATGTAGATGAGTTTCCGATATACGTAGAGAATGGAAAATACTATTATACATATGACAGAGATATTAGAGAGTATAAATCAGAAAATGGTATTCCAAACGATTATAATGCTAAAGAAAGTTTTTATTACTTAGTAGATAAACTTATATCAGCTGGAATATTGTCTCAAGAAGATAAAAGATTGGATGCAACAAAATTACAGGCAAAACTGAATGAAAATGGATATTATCCACCTATTTTAGTTAGTAAATGGATGTTTACAGCAGAAAGAGATAAGAGAGATTGGCTGGCTAGTTATAAGATAAAAGAGACCAAGCTGAATGCTAAAGAAGCGTTTGAAAAAGTAAGAAATAGTGAGGCATTAGATATTGATAAAAGCCTAAGCGATGAAGATGCTAGAAAAATAATGATTGTAAGAGATTTGATAAAATCAAAAGGATATTCTCAGTATAATCCAGTAACCATTGCAAAAGATGTAGGAGAAACTACAATTGCACAAATTGAAGAGCGTGCTATGGACCTTGTTGGTGTTTCAATAGCAGTCGAACCAGTAAGATATTATCCTAATGGAACTTTAGGTTCACATATGTTAGGATATGTAGGGAAAATGCCATCAACTCAAATAGAATCATATCTTCAAAAAGGTTATGAAACTGGAGATATGGTAGGTCTTGCAGGAGTAGAGAAAAGTAATGAAAGCAGGCTAAGAGGAACTGATGGTTATAAAATGGTTAAGGTTGATGCATTAGGAAGAATAAGTAAAGAAATTGAATCTAAAAAGCCTAAATCAGGAGATACTGTATATCTTACTTTGGACAAAGATTTGCAAGAAGTCTCAGATAATGCATTAAAACAGATAATAGAAGTTGCTTCTAAAGGTGGTACTTTTAAAAGTAAATTTGGTGATAAACCAATTAGTGCATATGCAGGAAAAGCACAATCAGCAGCCCTTATAGCTATTGATGTAAAAAATGGAGAAGTACTAGCTTCTTCAAGCTATCCTAATTATGACCCAAATAAATTTGCAAAAGGTATTTCTACAGAAGATTATAAAGCACTTCAGCCAAAGAATCCAAATGACTTACTAGCAGGAAGTCCACTTTTAAACTTGGTTACACAAGGGGAATTCCAGCCAGGTTCTTCATTTAAGATGGTAACCTCAATGGCAGCTTTAGAAAATGGCTTAAATCCAAACTTTACAATAAATGACCCTGGTGTTATCATGCTAGGTAAAAAATCTTTTGGTGACTATGTATGGAACCATGGTAGAGGAAATCATGGTATGACAAACTTGTATAAAGCAATACAAGAGTCTTGTAATATATATATGGCAACTATTGGTACAGGTAAAACATGGCCAGATGGAAAAAGCATTGGTATAGACATGAATGCCAATAAAATTCTTGAATATGCAAAATTATTTGGACTTGACCAAAATACTGGACTTCAAGATGAAGTAGAAGAAAGAGCAGGTAAGGTACCTAGCACAGAGGATAAGCTTAAATCAACACAAGCTCTGTTAAAGTCAAATTTAGAAAGAGAAATGGCAAATGATTTTGTTGATATAACTAGAGATAAAAATCCTAAAGAATATGAAAAAAGAATCAATGAGATTGTAAGCTGGGCAGCAGAAAAGAAAACTCCTGGTAGAGTAGAAACAATGAATAGACTAAAAAAATTGGATGTTAAAGAAGATAGAATTGAAGAAGTAGCAGATTTAGCAGTATTTAGTTATTTTAACTTTGCAAAATGGAGTACTGCAGATACATTCAACTTAGCTATAGGACAAGGTGAGAATGCCTATACACCAGCTCAGATATCAAGATACGTGGCTGCCATAGCAAATGGAGGTAACTTAGTAGAATTATCTGTAGTTGATAGAGCTGTTTCAAGTGATTATTCATCAGTGAAAATCAATGACCAGAAGAAGGTAGAAAAAATACCTTTTAAAAATCCTGATAACTTAAAAGAATTAACAAAAGGTATGAAATTGGTTGCAAGACAAGGTACAGCAAAGAGCGCCTTTGCTGATTTCCCAATAGATGTAGCAGCAAAGACTGGTACAGCTGAGAAAAGTGGGAAAATACCTACAGATAACGAATATGAATATTTAAAAAGTCATATGTCATCTTATAATGTTAATCTAGATGATGCAGTTAAACTAGCAAATAGGATGAAAGCAGAAAAAGAAAAAGAACTTTCATTAGCTAAAGAAAAGGAAGTAAAAAAGAAATTAGAAAATAAAGATTTAAAGGACGAAGAAAGAAAGAAATTAGAAGAAGAATTAGAGGATGGAATAAAAGTTAGATTAGAAGATACTGATAAAGTAAATTCTTCATATTTAAGAAAAGCTATAAAAGAATTAAATCCAAAAATAACAGATGACGAGATAGATAAATTTAAACAAGATTATGGTTCTTTTACATGGACTGTTGCTTTTGCTCCAGCAGATGACCCAGAAATAGCTGTTGTATGTGTAATTCCTCAAGGTGATTCAAGTGTATTCTCACTTTTACCAACTAGAGAAGTTATTGGAACATATATGGGGTTAGAACCAACTAATAGTAAAAAAGACAACAATACGAATGATGTTAACAATTCTTCTGACGAAAATATAAATTTCGAGTCACAAATTAACAGATAGCTTAATCCACGTATAAACTTTAGCTTTATATATAAAAAATAAAAGGATTTAAAGCGTATTTGAAGAATATAAATGATATATCACTCTGGAGGTTGTTATGTCTTTAAGAGAAATTTGTAGTCAAGAACTAGTAGAGTTCAAGGGTAATAAAAGAGGGATAATAGTAAATATAAAAAAAGAAGCTCCATTTGAGGAAATACAGGAAAAAATAATAAACAAATTGGAAGCGTATGTTGGTTTTTTTAATGGGGCTAAAATTAGTAAAATTAATAGTGATTATTTAACTGACATGGAGATTTTAGAATTAAAAGAAGGAATTACTTCTAGATTTGATGTGGAATTTGTTGAAGATCACAAAATTGAAGAAAATAGTAATTTTCCAACAAAATATGTCAATACCCTAAGATCTGGAGAAAATATTGAATTTGAAGGTGATGTAGTAATATTAAATGATATGAAACCTGGTTCAAAAGTCCTTTCAAAATCAAATACAGTTGTTATGGGAGATATAAATGCTGGTGCTAAAGTTGTAGCAGGTGGTAATGTTTTTGTAATGGGTAAAATAGAAGGCTTTGTACATGCAGGTGCAGAAGGTAATGAATTTGCATATGTTGTTGCTGGAAATCTTAATCCTAAAATATTACAAATAGCAGAGAATATTGCAGAAGCTCCAGATGATGAAGAAAATTATGAAATTGAATCAGAAATTAGCCCAGAAATAGCCTTTGTGAGTAATGGAAGAATTGTAATCGAAAGCTATTTGTCAAAATTAGACAAATAGAAAGAAAAATAGGGGGTAGTATTATGAGCGAAGTTATAGTTATAACATCTGGTAAAGGTGGAGTTGGAAAAACTACTACCGCAGCAAACTTAGGAACTGCGCTAAGCCTAGAAAATAAAAAAACAGTAGTTGTAGATGCAGATATCGGACTTAGAAACTTAGATGTAGTAATGGGTCTTGAAAATCGAATAGTTTATGACATAGTAGATGTAGTTGAAGGAACTTGTAGGCTTAAGCAAGCTCTAATAAAAGACAAAAGATTTGATAATCTATATTTATTACCAGCAGCACAGACTAGAGATAAAAATGCTGTCTCAGTTGAACAAATGGTTGACCTATGTGAGAAACTGAAAGAATCTTTCGAGTATATAATAATAGACTGCCCAGCAGGTATTGAGCAAGGATTTAAAAATGCAATAGCTGGAGCAGATAGAGCTATTGTAGTTACAAATCCAGAAATATCAGCAGTAAGAGATGCTGATAGAATCATAGGTCTATTAGAAGCAAATGAAATAAAAGAGATAAGATTAGTTATAAATAGAATTAGAAATGATATGGTTAAACGTGGAGACATGATGGACAAACAAGATATAATAGAAATATTAGCAATTGATTTGTTAGGTCTTGTCCCTGATGATGAAAGTATAATTATATCAACAAATAAAGGTGAACCAGCTATACTTGACTCAAAGTCACTTGCTGGTCAAGCATACAAGAATATCGCAAAAAGGATACTAAATGAAGAAGTTCCTCTACTTGAACTAGAAGTTGAAGATGGATTCTTTGGTAGACTTAAAAAAATGTTTAGCATGGCTAAGTAGCAAAGGAGGATACATCTGTGTTAGATTTATTTAGAGTTTTTTCTAACGATGCTAAAACTAGTAAATCTGTTGCTAAAGAGAGGTTAAAATTAGTTTTAGTTCATGATAGAGTAGATTGTTCACCACAACTTTTAGAGATGATAAAAACAGACATTTTAAAAGTAATAGCCAATTATGCAGAGATAGAAGATGATGGCCTTGAAATAAAAATGTCTAAATGCAGAGGTGAGCATGATGACAAACCTGTATCTGCATTAGTTGCTAATATACCATTAAAGAATATAAAAGATAGATGTATGTAATTAGTGCTTAAAAGGGGGATATCCTTATTGGTATATGCCCCTTTTATTTAATTATGTGTTTAAAGATAGAAAGACGGTGATTCTTTGAAAAAAATCAATATTAATTATAAGTCGACAATTAAGTTGATAAAACAGTTAGACTGGAAACTTATAGTTACAGTATTAGCTATCTTTATTTTTGGACTTGTTATACTTAGTAGTGCAACACATGCTAATTCGACAGGTTCATATAATCAATTAATTAAGCAAGGATTAGCTTTTGTACTTGGTATAGGGATGATTATAGTCATATTATTTTTTGATTATAATCTTCTAGGTAGGTATTACAAAGTGCTTTATATAATAAGTCTTGTTTTGTTAGCCATCGTTTTATTACCTGGAATTGGGACAGAAAAAGGTGGCGCTAGGTCGTGGATTAATTTAGGTCCACTTGATTTGCAAACATCTGAAATAGTCAAATTAACATTTGTACTTAGTTATGCAAAGATACTTGAAACTAAGAAGGACAAATTAAATACATTGAAAGAAGTTATACCTGTTGTGGTTTATGCTATTCCATTTATTGGATTATTACTTGCACAGCCAGATTTAGGAACAGGAATTGTATTTTGTTGTATGATATTTGCAATGCTATTTACAGCAGGTCTTAGTTCAAAATTGATAAAAAGAGGAATAATCATACTGTTGGTATCTATGCCACTGATGTATTTAATGATGGCAGACCATCAGAAGATAAGAATAGAAGCATTCTTAAATCCAGAAGATGTAACACTGAAAGGAAATTATCAGGTTATGCAATCTCTTATTGCGATAGGCTCTGGTGGTGTAACTGGTAAGGGGCTATATAATGGAAGTCAAAACCAAGAGGATTTTTTACCTGTACAAGATAGTGACTTCATATTCGCTGTTGTAGGTGAAGAACTTGGTGTAATAGGAATGTCAGTGTTGATAATCTTATTTGCAATATTCTTATTGAGGCTTTTAGTAATTGCAAGAGATGCCAAAGATTTTTATGGAACCCTCATCGTGGTTGGTGTTATGGGGATGTTTGGCTATCAGATAATCCAAAATATAGGTATGACCGTCGCATTAATTCCAGTAACGGGAGTAACATTACCTTTTGTAAGTTATGGAGGTAGTTCTTTATTAACATCCTTAGCAAATTTAGGGTTAGTACTAAATGTGTGTATGAGAAGAAAGAAAATAAATTTCTAGATTTGATACTTGTAAACATAAATTGAGGAGATTGAGTATATGAATATAGCATTAGTAGCGCATGACCAGATGAAAAATACTATGGTCGGATTCTGTATAGGTTATGAATCAATTTTAAAAAAGTATGGACTGTATGCAACTGGAACTACAGGAAAAAGAATAATGGATGAAACTGACTTAAATATAAATAGGTTAGCATCTGGTCCTTTAGGTGGAGACCAACAAATAGGTTCTTTAATAGTAACACAAGATATAGATTTAGTTATTTTTTTAAGAGACCCATTGACATCTCAGGCTCATGAAACGGATATACAAGCATTGATAAGACTTTGTGATGTTTATCATGTTCCAATAGCTACAAATCTAGCTTCTGCAGAAATATTTATAAAAGCTCTTGATAGAGGAGAACTATCATGGAGAGAAGTTAGAAAAAATAAAAGTCAACGTGTTTAAAAAAATAAATTGTATAATTGTATATGAAATAAGGAGATGTTTCAAAATAAAACTTTGAATCATCTCCTTATTTAAATTAAATAATTTTATTTGTTATTAATGACTATTTAACTAATTTTGCAAATTCTGCACCAAATGCCATACAGTCTTTTAATGTTTCTTCACTAGGGAAGAATTTTTTCTTAAGAGATTCTACAGGCATTTTAAATGACATAGCTTTAAGTAAAGTCTCAGCCATAGTTATACCTTCACCACTCCAACCGAATGAACCAAACACTCCTGCTATCTTACCTTGGTTAGCCATTGGGTCTATAACAGAGAATAAATCCCACATAGGTTTAACCATAGTTTTGTTTATAGTTGGAGAACCTAATAGTATTACCTTTGATACTACTAGTGTATCATGCATTTCTGTTAATGTCATATCTTCCAAATCATATAATTCAGCTTTTGCACCTTCTGCATCAAGACCTTCTTTTATCTTTTTAGCCATTTCTAAAGTATTACTGTAAGCTGATAAGTAGAATATAGAAACTTGATTTTGATTTGTTGTATTAATAGCTTCTGTAGACCATTCAACGTATCTTTTAACGGCAGCCATTGGGTCTTTAGTAAGCATTGGACCATGAGAAGTTAATATAGTATCAAATTCTATGTTCATTCCTACAACCTTATCTACAGCGCTTAAAACATGCTTAGCAAATGGTTTAACTATGCAGTCATAATAGTGTTTAGCTGATTTTAGATAATCTTCACTGTTTACTATATCTGCATCAACACTTGCAAAGTGACAACCAAATGCATCACAAGTTAAAAGAGTCTTGTCCTCTTCAATGTAAGTAAACATTGTATCAACCCAATGTAAGAATGGAGCAGTTATAAATTTAAGATTTCTTTTACCAATATTTAGAACTTCACCATCTTTTATTACATGACAATTAAAAGGTCTATTTATTTGACCATCTAAGTATAGTTTAGCAGCTTTAGTACAATAAACTTCTATATTAGGATTTAAATCTAATAAGTACTTTAAACTACCAGCATGGTCTGGTTCTGTATGATGAATTACAACATAGTCAATTTTAGCTATATCAGTAACTTCTGATAGATTGCTTAAGAATTCATCTTTAAAATTTGCCTTTACTGTGTCAAATAAAACCGTTTTTTCGTCCTTGATTAAATAAGAATTGTAAGTTGTCCCAAACTCAGTTTCCATTATTATGTCGAATACTTTTAAACCTTCATCTACTACGCCAGTAAAGTAGATATCTTTTTTTACTTCAAAAACTTTACTCATTTTTAACCCTCCTAAAATTTATCATTATACAAGTAACATACCCCATTTTGGGGTCAATGAAACAAAAGATGTCATTATAAGTTATCTAAAACAATAGTTCTATGTTTATAATATATCATATTTTGTAAAAAAATTGTAATTCAATAAAAATTTAATATAAAATATACTCAAATATTTTTAGTTATTCTATTTTGTGAATAATATAGGTTTTAAATTCAATATTTTAGTTATATTTTTGATAGAAAATATTTTATCGTGTATAATATTACTTATAAATAAGAATAAAAATAAAGAGCTTGTTTGGAGGAATTTGGATAAATGAATAAAGTAGACTTGAAAAAAATCTTAAAAAAAGTAGAAAAGCCTGCTAGATATCTTGGAAATGAAATAAATTCAATTCATAAAGATACTAGTAATAGTGAATTGATAAGATACGCACACTGCTTTCCAGATTTATATGAAGTTGGTATGAGTCACTTAGGAAGTCATATATTATACGATGTAATAAACAAAGATGAAGATGTATTTTGTGAGAGGGTATATTCTCCTGCTGTTGACATGGAAAATATAATGAGAGAAAAAAACATACCATTATTTGCATTAGAGTCAAGAGAGCCTATAACGAACTTTGATTTTGTTACTTTTACACTTCAATATGAACTTTCATATACTAATATCTTAAATATATTAGATTTAGCAAATATACCAATATTAAAAAAGGAAAGAAAACTGGAAGACCCATTTGTAATGGTTGGAGGCCCCTGTGCCTATAATTCTGAACCTTTAGCAGATTTTGTGGATATAGTAATATTAGGTGAAGGTGAAGAGGTCAATTTAGAAGTAGTAAATGAGTATAAAGAATGGAAGAAAAATAAAACAACTAGAGAAGATTTTTTATATAAAATATCAAGTATAGAAGGAGTCTACATACCAAGTTTTTACGATGTTAAATACAATGAAGATGGTACAGTTCAAAGTGTAACTCCTAATAGAGATGGTATTCCAAAGAATCCTACTAAGAGAATAATAAAAGATGTTGAAACTGTAGACTATCCAGAAAAACTAATAGTACCTTATATAGATACTGTTCATGATAGAATAGTGTTGGAATTATTCAGAGGATGTACAAGAGGATGTAGATTCTGTCAAGCAGGTATGATATATAGACCAATAAGAGAAAAAAGTGTTGAAAGACTTAAGGAGATATTGGATAAATTAGTTAAAAATACCGGATATGATGAAATATCATTATCATCACTTAGTACGAGTGATTATAGTAAGCTATCTGAGCTTACTGATTATTTGGTGGACGAGTATGCTTCTAATAATATAGGGATTTCACTTCCATCTCTTAGATTAGATAACTTCTCAATGGAAATTGCTGATAAAATACAACAAGTAAGAAAGTCTGGACTTACTTTTGCTCCAGAGGCAGGAACTCAAAGGCTTAGAGATGTTATAAATAAAGGTGTTACAGAAGAAGATTTAGAAAATGCAACAGAAAGAGCTTTTGAAATGGGATGGAATAGTGTCAAACTATATTTTATGATTGGTTTACCAACTGAGACTTATGATGATTTAGATGGAATAGCTAAATTAGCATATAAGGTTATTGATATTTACAGAAAAGTAAATGGAGGTAAATTAAAGAGAAGCTTTAGTGTTACAGTAAGTACTTCTACTTTTGTACCAAAGCCATTTACACCTTTCCAATGGCATGGTCAAGATACTACAGAAGCAGTAGTTGAGAAGCAAAGACATTTAGTAAATAAATTAAGAAACAACAATATAAAATACAATTACCATGATTCAAAAACTAGCTTGATGGAAGCTGTAGTGGCTAGAGGAGATAGAAGAATAGGAAAAGTTATATATGATGCATTCAAACTAGGTGCAAAGTTTGATGGATGGGCAGAACACTTTAATTTAGACATATGGAAGGAAGCTATGGAAAAGAATAACCTTTCTATAGATTTCTATGCACATAGAAATAGAAATTATGAAGAGGTATTTCCTTGGGACCATATAGATGTAGGTGTCAATAAAAAATTCTTAATTAGAGAAGATGAGAATGCTAAAAAAGAAAAAATCACTTCTGATTGTAGACATAATTGTAATGGCTGTGGAATAAATATACATGATATAGGAAGGGGGCTTTGCTAATATGAGTAAAATAATAAGAGTAAAATTTAAAAAAGAAGGCGATATGATATATATATCACATCTTGACCTTCAGAGATTATTGCAAAGAGCATTTAGAAGGGCTGAAATAAACTTAGCACATTCTCAAGGATTTAATCCTCATCCTAAGATGAGTTATGGTAATGCTTTGGCTTTAGGTACGGAAAGTCAAGGAGAGTATGTAGATATTGAGATAGAGGAAGAAGATTTATCAGTAGAGGAGTTTTTAAGTAAAGTATCAGTTCAACTTCCAGATGGGATAGAATTTATAAAAGTAAAAGAAATTGATAGACAAACACCTTCTCTTTCTTCTGTTATAGATTATGGAGAATATCTGTTTAATATAGAATTGAAAAGACCTCTTACTAAAGAGTTTGTAAAAAGAAAAGTAATTGATTTTATGAATAATAAAGAGATAATTATAACAAAGAAGAATAAAAAAGGTAAAATGGTCGAAGTAGATATAAGACCTATGATAAGAACTTTTGATGTTTTAAATTTAGAAGATGAACATATTACTCTTACTGCTACTATAGCTACAGGTTCAAAAACTAATTTAAATACTAATATACTTATTCCAAAAATATTAGATATGTTTGAATTGAATATTGACCCATTAGATGTTGATATATTGAGAAGAGACTTATATGTATTAGAAGATGGGGAATTAGTGACTCCTATGTAGCTCGAGAGGTGAAGTTGTGAAAAAGATAGTTATCGAGTCCTTAGTAGGGTCTCAAAAAACAGCAGTACTTGAAGATGAAAGATTAGCAGAACTTTTTGTTGAAGATAGTTTAAATAAAAAGACTGTATCCAATATATATCGTGGAATTGTAAAAAAAGTTATACCAGGAATAGAAGCTTGTTTTGTAGATATTGGCTTTAAAAAGCTTGCTTATTTACAATTGAAAAAAGGAAGTACTATAAAATCTGGTCAAGATATTCTAGTTCAAGTAAATAAAGAAGAGATAGGTACTAAAGGTGCAAAATTAAACACTGAAATTAGTATTTCTGGAAGGTATATTGTCTATATACCTTCCAATGATAGAACTACAATATCAAATAAAATTACTGATGAAAAAGAAAGATTTAGATTAAAAAAAATTACTAAAGCAGTGAATAAAGAAAATTTAGGATTAATAATAAGAACTGAGGCTCAAGGTTGTACTCATGATGAAATAAAAAAAGATATAGAAGAATTAAAATTACAGTATGAGAATATTTTAAAAGAATATAAACTTGGTATAGGACCAAAAGTATTATATAAATCTTTAGACTTTGCAACCAAATATGTAAAGGATAATGTGAATGATGATATCGAATCCATAATTACTAACAGTTATGATAGATATTGTGAACTTAAGTCTATTTTAAAGGGAATAGACAATACTTATGTTGATAAACTGTGTCTTGAAGAAAATAGAGATGTATTTGATTTATATAGAATAGAATCTCAAATAGAGAAATTATTAAATAAAAAGGTATGGTTAAAGAGTGGAGGTTATCTAGTAATTGAAAAGACAGAAGCTCTTACTGTTATAGATGTAAATACAGGTAAGTTTGTTGGAACTGGCAAACTTGATGAGACTGTTTATAAAACTAATATTGAAGCTGCAAAGGAAATTGTAAGGCAGCTTAGAATTAGAGATATAGCTGGAATAATAATAATTGATTTTATAGATATGCACAAAAAGAAGCATCAAAACGAGGTTTTACACCTCTTAGAGGAAGAATTTAATAAAGATAAAAGAAAAGCTGAAGTGTTAGGTATGACGAAGCTTGGTTTAGTAGAAGTTGCAAGACGTAGAGAAAAAGAGTCTATTGATAAATATTATCTAATGTCCTGCCCATGTTGTGATGGTGCACAAACGATAAAATCTATACATCATATGGTAGATGGCATTGAAAAAGAAATTATGAGAATAAGCGAGCATACAGTTTATAAAAATATAATAATAGAGTTTAATGATTTTATTTTTAGACAAATAAAAGAATATTATATGGATATAATTGATAAAATTGGTGAAAAATATAATATAAAAATTTCTTTAACTGCAAATTGTACATTAAAACACAATAAAACCAATGTTATTTTCGATAAAATAGTTGACAATAAAATGTAAATATTTTATAATTAATAATTGTAATGCCGCACAGTAAAGGTCTAAATCTTCAAATGAAGTACCTTGTACTGGCGAGTTTGAGGCCGAGGAGGTGTATTTAATGTACGCTATAGTAAAGACTGGTGGGAAACAATATAAAGTTTCTGAAGGTGATGTGTTATTCGTTGAAAAATTAGAAGCTAACGCAGGTGATGTTGTTACTTTAAACGAAGTATTAGCTTGCTCTAAAGATGGAGAATTAAAATTAGGTTCTCCAGTAGTAGAAGGAGCATCTGTTCAAGCTAAAGTTGTTGAACAAGGTAAAGCTAAGAAAGTTATAGTTTTCAAGTATAAAGCAAAAAAAGATTACAGAAGAAAACAAGGACATCGTCAATCATATACTAAGATAGTTGTAGAAAAAATAAACGCTTAGTAGTTGGTTAAGTTATGATAAAAGTAAAATATTATTATAATGATGATTTCTTGATACAAGGTTTTTGTTTAAAGGGACATGCTGATTTTGCTGAAATAGGCTATGATATAGTGTGTGCTGCAGTTACATCTAATGCTATTGCAGTTATAAATTCTTTAGACAAATTACAAAAGATTGAATTTGAGAAAGTAGTAGGAGAAGAAGGTCATATAGAATGTATAGTTAAAGATATACATATAAAAGATGCACAATTATTACTAAATCACTTTCAATTAGCGGTTGAAGAAATTAAACGGGAATACCCAAAAAATATAAAAATTTTAAAAAAGTAGGGGGTGACTCCATATGTTAAACATGAATTTACAATTATTAGCATCTAAAAAAGGGGTAGGTTCTTCTAAAAATGGTAGAGATTCTATATCTAAAAGATTAGGTGTTAAAAGATTCGATGGGCAATTAGTAACTGCTGGAAGTATAATAGTTAGACAAAGAGGAACTAAAATACATCCAGGAACTAATGTTGGAAAAGGTAGCGATGATACTTTATTTGCATTAGTTGATGGTACTGTTAAATTCGAAAGAAAAGACAAGAAGAGAAAAAAAGTTAGTATATATCCAGTAGCAATAGCTGAGTAATATACATAAAAGGAGTGTTGAGGCACTCCTTTTTCTTATAGTACTGATGAATTTATAATAGTGTTTTTGGTAATGCTAATTAAAAGTTTTTAATTAAGTAGGTGAAGAATTTGTTTATAGATAAGGCAAGAATATTTGTTAAGGCTGGAAATGGTGGAAATGGTTCGGTAGCATTTAGAAGAGAAAAATACGTTCCAGCTGGTGGACCAGATGGCGGAGATGGTGGTCGTGGAGCAAGCATCATATTTGAAGTTGATTTGGGTCTTAGAACGCTAATGGACTTTAAGTATCAAAAAAAATATCAAGCTCAAAATGGTGGGGACGGAAGCAAAGGTAAAAGAGCTGGTAAAAATGGAGAAAATTTAGTATTAAAAGTACCAGCAGGTACAGTAATAAGAGATGAGGCTACAGGTCTTATATTAGCAGATTTAAAGAAAGAAGGAGATACAGCTGTAGTTGCAAAAGGTGGTATAGGTGGTAAGGGAAATCAACACTTTGCCAATGCAGTAAGACAAGCTCCAGCTTTTGCAAAGTCTGGTACAGATGGAGATGAAAGATGGGTAACTCTTGAACTTAAAATGATAGCAGATGTAGGTCTTTTAGGATTTCCTAATGTAGGTAAATCAACATTTCTATCTGTAGTAACTAAGGCCAAACCAAAAATTGCGAACTATCATTTCACAACATTGACACCAAATTTAGGTGTTGTCCAAACTAAGTTTGGAGATAGTTTTGTACTTGCAGATATACCTGGAATTATAGAAGGTGCTTCTGAAGGTATAGGATTAGGTCATGAGTTTTTAAGACATGTAGAGAGAACCAAGGTATTGATACATATTGTAGATATATCTGGACTAGAGGGTAGAGATGCTATTGAAGACTTTGACAAGATAAATGACGAACTTAGACTGTACAATGAAAAGCTTTCAAAGAGACCACAAGTTGTTGTTGCAAATAAATTTGATATATTAGAAGATGAAAGCAAGTTTGAGACATTTAAAAATGAATTAGAAGGCAGAGGGTATACAGTCTTTAAAATGTCTGCAGCAACTCGTGAAGGAATAGATGATGTAATAGCTTATGTCTCTAAACTTTTAAAAGAAGTAGAAGATGTAGAATTAGTTTCAGAAGAAGAAATGTACAGACCAGAGCTTGATATTGGTACTGAAGAAGAATTGAGTATAGATATTGAAGATGGAGTGTATGTAGTTACAGGTAAAGCACTTAGAAGAATAATGTATTCTGTAAATTTTGATGATATGGAATCTCTTCAATATTTCCAAAAAGCTATGGAAGGTCAAGGTGTGTTTGACAGACTTAGAGAGATGGGAATAGAGGATGGAGATGTAGTTAGAATTTACGAATTGGAATTTGAATTTTACAATTAATTTTAGTATAGAATTATAGAGGTGAGAATATGTTAAAAGGAAAACAAAGAGCGTATTTAAGATCTTTGGCAAATACTTTAAAACCTACTACACAAATTGGTAAAGAAGGTGTCACAGAAAGTTTCTTAGAGCAATTAGATGATATGTTAAGAGTTAGAGAATTAGTAAAGGTTACTATACTGGAAAATGCAGGCCTTGATGCTAAAGAAACTGCTAATGCTGTGTGTGAAGCTTTAAGAGCTGAATTTGTGCAAGCTATTGGTTTTAAATTTACTATTTATAAAAGAAATGTTGAGGAACCTAAGATACTTTTCCCAGGACATGAACAGGCAAAAGCAAAGATTAAAAATAATAATGTTACAAAAAAAGGGAAACCAACTAAAAGAGCGGTTAGATAATAGTCTATATACTTTTAGGAAAATAAGTTAAAAAAATAGTGACAATTGGCAGAAATTGTATTATACTATTAAACATAAATTTAAATTAGCAATCTTATCAAGAGAGGCAGAGGGACTGGCCCTATGAAGCCCGGCAACCAGTATATTTTATTATACATTGGTGCTAAATCCTGCAGCAGTTATGCTGAAAGATGAGTATAAACCCGTCATATGGCTTGAGTTTATACTCAAGCTTTTTTAATTGGTATATTTATACATATAAATAATTTAATATAATCAAAATGATGGGGGTATGTAACAGTGAAGATAGCAATATTAGGGTATGGAACAGTAGGAAGTGGGTTAATTGATTTAATAGAAAACAATAATTCAAAAAGAGATATAGAAATAGCTGGAATTTTAGTTAAAAATAAAGAGAAACATAAGTCTAAGAAGTATTTTGACAAGATAACAACAGATATAGAAGATATATTTGATAAGGATATTGATATACTGGTTGAATTAATTGGAGGATTGAATCCAGCTTTTGATTATGTGACAAGAGCGTTAAATAAAAAAATACATGTAGTAACAGCCAATAAGGACTTACTTGCAGAGAGAGGTAGTGACCTTATAGAATTAGCTAATTTAAATGATGTTAGTATTAAATTTGAGGCATCTGTGGCAGGTGGTATTCCAGTTTTAAAGCCATTGATAGAATCATTAGAAGGTAACAGTATAAAGAGTATAAATGCTATTTTGAATGGAACTTGTAATTTTATATTATCAAAGATGTATGATGAAAATTTACCATATGATGTAGCTTTAAAACAAGCTCAAGAATTGGGGTTTGCAGAAGTCAACCCAGATGCAGATGTTTTAGGATATGATAGTGCTAGAAAATTATCTATATTATCTACTTTGTCTTATGGAAAAATAGTATATTGGAAAGATTTATTACTAGAGGGAATAACTTCGATAGATGAAAAAGATATAGAATATGCAAAAAAATTAAATTGTAAGATAAAGTTGGTTGCTAGAAGCAAGTATGAATCAGGAGAAGTAAGTGGATTTGTTAGACCAGCATTGGTTGATAACGATAATATGCTTTCAAAAATAGATAATGAGTTTAATGTAGTAATTTTAGTAGGTGATTCAGTAGGAGAACTTTCTTTTGTAGGTAAAGGTGCTGGAAGAGGGGCAACAGGTAGTGCTGTTTATGCTGATATCATAGATGTAATAGATAAGAGAAATGCCAATATAAAGTCATTCTCAAAAGGCAAATTGGACTTAAGTGGACTTATAGAAGATGAATGTAGTGCTGTAGTTAGATTTGATGGATATAATAAAGATGGAATTTTAAAATGTCTAGATAAATATGTAGATAGTTACGATATTATAGATGACGAAGAACTAGCAATTTTTGTAAATGCAAAGTCAGAACATGAAATTGATAGACTCTTGGAAGAGGTAAAAAGAAACAATTATAGTAAATCAGTCAAAAAATTATTAAAGATAGATTAATCTGTTTATATAGGAATTATAAAATTGAAGGTGAAGCAAAACAAAATAAATATTTTGTTTTGCTTCACCTTTTTAATATCTGGTGAATTAATAAGATAATAGAAAAATAAATACGTTATAATTAGCCAATAAAGAAATTTTCACTAGCTTCATTAATAGCTTGTTGAGTTACCCTTATATATCGCTGTGTAGTGGCCACAGAACTGTGATTTAAGAGTTCCTTGACTAACTCTAAGTTATTATTACTCTTTTCAAATTGAGTAGTAGCATAGAGCTTTCTAAAGCTATGTGTGCTTATATTATACAAATTTAAGTATCTGCAAATTATTCTTAACTGTTTTTGAATAGCTTTTGTTTTTATATTTACTAAGTAGTCGTTTGATTTAAGATTATACTTTCTTGCATGTTCATTTATAGATTCAATTATATTTTTATTAACTGGTCTATACTGTAATTTACCTGTCTTTTTTTCATTTATTTCTAACATGTTACCCTTAAAATTTCCTATTTTTAATCTTAAAATATCTGATATTCTTAGACCTAAATTAGCTTCTAACATTAGTGCCAATGCAACTTTAGGATTTTTTCTAAATCTTTTTTCAACGCCATTTTCACTATAAATAAAGCCAGTATGTAATAGTTCCATTATCTTTTTATATTCGTCTATCTCTATAGGTCTTGTTGCCATTTTCAACCACTCCTCTTATTTGATTTGTTAAGTTTGGGTCGGTATTTATTATATAATATAAATGAAATATTATATAATGGAAAAATATACCAATTAACTTATGCAAGCGTGATATATGTGATTAAGGAGAATTTTTTGAAAAATATTTACTAATAAAATTATAAAATTGTGATGAAATAACTGTGTTGTTAAACTAATTAAAAAGGTTATTAAAATTATGACAAATATAATAAAAAAATGGAAGTATTTAGTCAATTTTTGTGATTTTTATTTTTTTCGTAAAAATTTTTTAATGGAGAAAGTGTTTTTATATCTGATTAATTTTCCATCTGTAGATAAACTTTTCATATGTTTTTTAGCAATAAATAAAGCTGAGATTAGATAAATTATTACTACAATTTGAAGAATTGTGTCATAATAGCTAAGATAATAAAACCAAATTAAGTTATTATATATAACATTATATGTATCAGCAAAACTAGAAACCAATACAGTAGAGTTTGCAATAGGATAAAGTATAAATATGAAGAGAGCAGCTAAGATTCCATGAGCAAACTTACTTAGTATGTATAATTTTAAATCTATGTCTGTTTTTGATAAAAATGTACAGCATTGAGCTAGTATGGATAATCCACTAAATCCTATTAAAAAGCTAGCTAAAGATGCTCTTAGTATTTCTGGAGTACTTGTTATACTGGATACCTTATTGCAACCTATAGTAATTTCAAATAAACCACTTACAAATGCTTGACAGAGCTCTTTATTTACACCTAAAAATGAAAGGGGTAAATACAAAACTGATGCTATTAAAGATATTACATTAAAAAGTGATAGTATTTTAAATACTACTGAAAAAACAATTACAAATCCACCAACTGTGAGTAATGTGTTTACTCCATTAAATACAGCATTTCCAAATAGAACAAAAAATCCATTTCCACTTGAATTTCGAAGATTGATTATATTTTTTATGTTTGTTTTTAAATCTAATTTTGTCTTTGGAAGATTTTCATTACCATAATTTCTAAAAAAAAGACCAACCAATATAGTCCCTAGATAATGGCATAGAATCATTAAATAACCTAAATTTGAGTTTTGAAACATACCAGTGCCAACTGAACCTATTATGAATAAAGGTCCTGATGTAGAACAAAAAGAAACGAGTCTTTGTGCCTCATGTTTAGAAATTTGTCTATTATTTCTAAATTCAGAAGCCAAACTTACCCCTACTGGATAACCAGATACTGCTGATATTGCAAAAGCTAAAGCACTTTTACCTGAAACATTAAACACGAGTCTAGTTATGGGATTAATAATAAATCCTATAATATCCACTATTTTTAAATCGACAATCAGGTTTGCACCAATTATGAATGGGAGTAGTGATGGAACTAGGACGTTAGACCATATAGAGAAACCCTCTCTTGCAGATTTTATAGCTTCATTTGGGTATAGGATAATGCCTAAAACTAGAACTCCAACTATAATAGCTGGAGCAAAAAAAGCAATAATTTTATTTTTTTTCATAATATCACCTATAAATTTGAGTTATAAGATATTATATTAAAAATAATAAAAATATATGAATGTAATGGCTTAAGATATATAATAGATATATATTACAAGAACGATTATCATATTGGAGGAAAAAATGTTTAATAGTATAGCTAGTAAGAAAGTTTATGAACAAGTGATTGAACAAATACAACATAAAATACTGAATGGAGAATTAAAAAAAGGAGATAAATTACTGTCTGAAAGAGAATTGTCTGAACAAATGAATGTAAGTAGAACATCTATTAGAGAAGCTATTAGAGTCTTAGAAACTATGGGAGTGATAGAAAGTAGACAAGGTGAAGGAAACTTTATATGTACAAATATAGAAAAAACTTTAATAGAACCATTATCTATGATTTTTAAACTTAATAATGGGACACTTGAAGACATATTAGAGCTTAGAATAATTTTAGAGATTGAAATTGCAAAACTTGCTTCAAAGAGAATAACTTCTTCTGAAGCTATAGAATTGAAAAATATAATAGATGAAATGAGGATAGAAACTAAGAGAAAAGATAATAACCAAACTTTAGTTTTGTTAGACCAAAAATTTCACAGTAAATTAGCTACAATAAGCAAAAATTATTTAATTCAAAGTCTTTTTATGACAGCATCAAAATTATTTGATGGATTTATAGAAGATGCAAGAGAAAAAATAATTGCAGAACCTTTAAATGAATATATATTACTTGACCAACATGAGGCTATATATAATGCAGTTGTAGAAAATAATTTAGAACTTGCATGTGAAAAAGCAAAAGAACATATGAAGTTTATAAGTAAAAACTATAGAAAAAATGAAAATTAAAAGTTTGTTATAAAATAAATTATTCTTGCAAATGGAATATAATGGTATTATCATATAAGTGTAAAACTGGTATGACCACATACCAATTTTATAGTTTATATAATGGGAGATTAAAAATGGTAAAGTTAAAAGTACCGTATTCAAAGCAAGGAATGATTTTAGAAATACCTGAGAAACGTTTTACTGGTGTTTTGGAAGCAAAATCGGATAATTGTATAGAACGTAAAACTCAAGAAGAAACTGTTGAAGAATCTATGAATAATCCAATAGGCTCTCATTCACTAGAAGTGCTAGCTAAGGGAAAAAAGAATGTTATCATAATTACGAGTGACCATACAAGACCTGTGCCAAGTAAAATAACTATGCCAATTATATTGAAGCGAATTAGGAAGGTCAATCCAGACATAGATGTGAAAATTATAGTGGCAACTGGATTTCATAGGCCAAGTACAAGGGAAGAGTTAGTTTATAAAATGGGAGAAGAAATAGTAGATAATGAGGATATAGTTATGCACATATCTACTGATGACGAATCTATGTGTAAAGTGGGAGTACTACCTTCAGGTGGGGATTTATATATAAATAAACTAGCATATGAGGCAGAACTTTTAATAGCAGAAGGATTTATAGAACCACATTTTTTTGCAGGTTTTTCAGGTGGAAGAAAAAGTGTACTTCCAGGAATAGCATCTGCAAAGACTATAATGTACAACCATTGTAGTGACTTTATAGATAGTGATAATTCAAGAACTGGAAAATTAAAGCATAATCCTATTCATGAAGATATGGTATATGCAGCTAAAGTTGCGAAGTTAGCATTCATACTGAATGTTGTAATAGATAAAGATAAAAAGATAGTTGCATCCTTTGCTGGTGATGTCGAAAAAGCACACACTAAAGGTTGTGAATTTGTAACAGAGCTATCAAAAGTAAATTCCATAAAATCAGATATTGTTGTAACTACAAATGGAGGATATCCGCTAGACCAAAATATTTATCAAGCAGTTAAGGGGATGACAGCAGCAGAGGCAACTTGTAGGAACGGTGGAGTAATAATAATGATTGCAGCATGTAATGATGGTCATGGAGGTCAATCTTTTTATGAAAATGTAGCAAATGCAGATTCTCCAAAGCAACTATTAGAAAAAATTAGGAGTGTTGGTAGATGTGATACAATCCCAGACCAATGGGAGTTTCAGATATTAGCAAGAATATTATCTAAATATACTGTGATAATGGTAACGGATAAATGTAATCCTGAAATGATAAAGAAAATGCATATGAAGCATGCGTTTAATTTTAAAGAAGCTTTAGAAATGGCGACTAGTATAGTTGGTATAGATAGTAAGATAGTAGTTATACCTGATGGAGTGTCAGTTATAGTTAAATAAAAAAGGAGTGTACTTTATGGAAATTTTGACATGTATAAAACAAGTACCTGGAACAACTTCAGTAGAAGTTGATGAAACTACAGGAGTACTAAAGAGAGATGGAGTAGATTCAAAAATGAATCCTTATGACCTATATGCTTTAGAAACAGCACTTAGAATAAAACAAGAAAAAAAAGCTAATCTAAAAGTACTTAGTATGGGGCCTCCTCAAGCAAAAAAAGTAATAGAAGAGAGCTTTATGATGGGAGCTGATGAAGGAGCTTTAATAAGTGATAGAAGATTTGGAGGTGCAGATGTACTGGCTACTTCTTATACTATATCACAAGGCATCAAGAAGATGGGAAAGGTAGATTTAATAATATGTGGGAAACAAACTACTGATGGTGATACAGCACAGGTTGGACCTGAAATAGCTGAGTTTTTAGATATACCTCATGTTACTAATGTCACAAAATTAATTGATGTCAAAGAGAAAAGTATAGTTGTTGAAATAGATATGCCAAACGATTTACAAGTATGTGAGATTGAATATCCATGTTTAATAACTGTAGAAAAAGATATTTTTCAACCAAGACTACCTTCATTTAAATTAAAATTAGATACTAAAGAAAGAAAAATACCTGTATATAACTTAGATGATTTTGAAGACAAAGACGAAAACAACTATGGACTTAATGGTTCTCCTACTCAAGTTGTAAAAATATTTCCTCCAAAGCCAAATACAGATAAAAATATTGTAAGAGGAAATGCAGATGATTTAAGTTCTGCACTTATAAATAAATTAGAGGAATTAAAATTAGTTTAAGGAGGATTAATAAATGTCAAAGATAATTGTAAATCAAGATAAAATAACTGATTTAAAAGGAGTATTAGAAATATGTCCTTTTGGTGCTATAGAAGAAAAATCAGGGATAGTAGAAATAAGTGCTGGATGTAAGATGTGTAAGTTATGTGTCAAAAGTGGGCCAAAAGGTGCATTTGAATTTATAGAGAGTTGCAAAGTACAAATAAATAAAGAGGAATGGAGGGGAATTGCAGTATATGTGGAACATCACAATGGAAGCATACATCCTGTGACATATGAGCTTATAGGAAAAGCTCGTGAGATGGCATCAAAGATAAAACAACCTGTGTATTGTGTGTTTGTAGGAAAAGATATAAAAGATAAGTGTAATAATTTGATTTCTTATGGTGTGGATGAAGTATTCGTATATGATGAGGATGAATTTAAAGATTTCAGGATAGAACCATATGCAAAAGCAATAGAAAATTTTATAAAGAATATAAAGCCAACAATAATGCTAGTAGGTGGAACTACGCTAGGTAGGTCATTAGCTCCAAGGCTTGCTGCTAGATTTAGAACTGGTCTTACAGCCGATTGTACAATACTTGATATTCAATCAAATACTGATTTAGACCAAATAAGGCCAGCATTTGGTGGAAATATAATGGCTCATATAAATACACCTAATAATAGACCACAATTTGCTACTGTAAGATACAAAATATTCTCAGTACCAGAAAAAGTGCAGAATGCTACAGGAAAGATTACTTTATGTCAAATAGAAAAAAAAGAGCTAAGCTCTAAGATTAAAGTACTGAGTGTAAAAGAAAAAAATAAAGAAGTTGATTTAGAAGAAGCTGAAGTAATAGTTGTCGCAAGTAGGGCAATAAAGAAACAAGAAGATATGGAGATGATATATAAGTTAGCTGGTAAATTAAATGCTCAAGTAGCAGGAACAAGACCTGTAATAGAGGCAGGATGGATAGATGCCAAAAAACAAATAGGTCTTAGTGGTAGAACTGTAAAGCCTAAACTTATAATAACTTGTGGTGTATCTGGAGCTGTTCAATTTGTTGCAGGGATGCAAGGTGCTGATTATATAGTAGCTATAAATAAAGATGATAAGGCTCCTATACTTGATGTAGCGCATCTAGCTTTAATAGGTGATATTTATGATATTATTCCTAAATTGATTGAAAAGATAGAAAATAAAAAAGATGATAATCAAATATATATGGCATCAGCAGCCAAATAGGGGGATAGAAATGTACAAATTAATCGATAAAAAAGATATAGATTTTTTAATAGATACTTGTGGAGAAGAAAACTTAATAGTTGGAAGTGATATAAATGAAGATTTTTCACATGATGAACTTGGAGGGATTGAAAAATATCCTGAAGTTTTAGTAAATGTAGTTGAAACTGAACAAGTATCTAAAATAATGAAATACGCATATAAAAATAATATACCAGTTACACCAAGAGGTCAAGGAACTGGTCTTGTAGGTGCTGCTGTTGCCATAAAAGGTGGAATAATGATTAATCTGTGTAAAATGAATAAGATACTTGAAGTTGATTATGAAAATTTAACATTAACGGTAGAACCAGGAGTATTGTTGATGACAATAGGTCAATATGTTCAAGATAGAGATTTGTTTTATCCACCTGACCCAGGTGAAAAAAGTGCTACAATTGCTGGTAATATAAACACTAATGCAGGTGGGATGAGAGCAGTAAAATATGGTGTTACAAGAGATTATGTAAGAGGTCTTGAAGTTGTATTGCCAAATGGAGAAATTATAAATGTAGGTGGAAAAGTGGTTAAAAATAGTTCAGGATATAGTATAAAGGACTTATTAGTTGGCTCAGAAGGAACTTTAGGAATAGTTACTAAAGCTATATTAAAATTGCTTCCACTGCCAAAGAAAATTATAAGTTTACTTATACCATTTCCAAATTTATCAATGGCAATCGAGACTGTTCCTAAAATAATAAAGTCAAAGTCAATACCAACAGCTATAGAATTTATGGAAAGAGATGTAATACTAGCAGCAGAAGAATTTTTAGGTAAGAAGTTTCCAGATAATACATCAGATGCTTATCTTCTACTTACATTTGATGGAAATAGCACTGAAGATATAGAAAAAGAATATGAAAAGGTAGCTAATTTATGTCTAGAAAATGGTGCATTAGATGTATTTATATCAGATACACAGGAAAGAAATGATTCTATATGGTCAGCTAGAGGGGCCTTTTTAGAGGCTATAAAGGCATCTACAACACAAATGGATGAATGTGATGTTGTTGTTCCAAGAGATAAGATAGCAGAGTTTATAAGATATACTCATGAGCTTCAAGATGAATTAAAAATAAGAATAAAAAGTTTTGGTCATGCAGGGGATGGAAATCTACACATATATATTTTAAAAGATGGTATGGATGATAATACATGGAAGACAAGATTAAAAGAAACTTTTGACTGTATGTATAGAAAGTCCAGAGAACTTAGTGGTCAAGTTTCTGGCGAACATGGTATAGGGTATGCTAAAAAAGAGTACTTACATGAATCAAATTCAGATGCTTATATGATGCTAATTAAAAATATAAAGTTAGCTTTTGACCCAAAAAATATTTTGAATCCAGGAAAAATATATTAAACATACCAATAATGTAATATTTTAAAACTTACTTTTAAATGACAACATAAATTGTAAAAGTTTTAGGATGGCAATATTTACTTAAATTTAGAAATTAGCATAATATTTAAGTTGATGTTGCCATCCTAAAAGTATGTGCAAATAGATTCAAATAAGATTATTGTATTTATATAAAGTATTAATAAAATAGTTTTTTATAAATATTTTTTATTTTAAGAATCTATTTTACATAGACTGGATGAGTATAAAAATCCATAGGACCTTTTATTAAGTCTTTATTATTTTTATAATATACTGAGTCATATATATTTGTAGATTTTATATCATAATTTATGAGTGTTTTAAAAATTACATCATCTAATGAAAATGATATATTTGAAAATTTGTTTATTATTTCTATTTCAGATTTGTTTTTTACTTCCTTTAGAACTTCTCTGCCTTTATCATTAAAAGCAAGTATTCTTACATAAGGAATAGCATCTATGTTTTTTACAAGTTGCATATCACTTTTTTTAATACCTAATAATATATTGTTTAAAGTTCGTTTAATTTTGGTTAAAGTATATCGTTTAGATTTAATTGATAATTGCAGTTCATATAAAGATTTAGATGTAAAAATATCTTTGTAGATTTTATTTTCTATACCTTCATTTACTTCAAAATAATCTTTTAAATTGTCTATATCTCTAAGTATAATGGTCTTTAAAGTATCAAAGAAAAAATCATCAAACATAGGCAAAAAGCCATTATCTATTTTTTTATTTAGGATATTATAAGTCTTTTTTGGAATAACATTTTTTAAGTGAAAAAGACTATTATTTTCTTTAAGTGAAGTTCTTATAGCAGTAGCAGAACAAATATTACTATTAATTTCTTCAGAATTGTATTCTGACTGAACTCTAGATATAGTAAATGGTTTTATATCACTATTTAGGTGGATAAGATTTTTTATATATTCTATACCAAGTATATTATTTGATGAATTTAATGTTTTTGATAATTGTTCTTTTGAATAACTCTGCATGAATTTATTTTTTTTGTATTGATGTATATAATCAAAAAGTGCATTAGCTCTAGCTGTTGGAAATAACAGGCCCTCATCTAAATATTTTTTTAAGAATAGCTTAAAGTCATCTGGCTCACTTGCTAAAATTTCTGCAATATTGTAAAGAATTTCTGTATTTCCTTCTTCACTACCAAAACATACAGAATCTATACAGCTTAGTGAATTTAAAATTGTTATGGCACCATGAGAAAAAATTTCAGCACTTTGGCAAGCAAATAGAGTTGGTAATTCTATAACTAAGTCTACGCCATTTTCGACAGCAATTTTTGCTCTAGTATATTTATCAAATAAAGCTGGTTCGCCCCTTTGTAGAAAGTTTCCACTCATTATTGCTACAGTATGTGTTGCATTTGTTTTTTCTATAGATTTAGATAAGTGATATATATGTCCATTATGAAATGGGTTGTATTCAACTATTAATCCAAGTACATTCATAAAATACTCCTTCTATCTTTAGTTATTTTTATATATATCTTAATTTATTAAAATGTATATAAAATTTAAATTTTTAATTATAAAACTAAAAAACGTAAAAAAAGTTATAAAAATGTAGAAATACTACATAATAAAAAACTAGTTAAATGTTATTAAAATAACTTTATTAGAGCTTTATATTATATTATTATAGCAAATGGGAAAGAATAATCTACATTAAGTTAATTTGTTAATATATTATTAGGAAAATACACAAATTACCATACTATAAATATGATATAATATTAAAAAAAAGTATATACTTTTATATTAAAAGGTGATATATTATTTATGAAAATCGTTTAATGTATACAATAATATATCTATGACAGAATAATAAAAGATAGAGTTTTATTTAGACATTTATTACAAATCAAAACTTATTACATATTATTTATAAAAATCTAAGGAGGAAATAATAATGAAAATATTAGTATTAAACTGTGGGAGTTCTTCATTAAAATATCAATTAATAGATATGAGTAATGAAGAAGTTTTATGTATAGGATTAGTTGAGAGAATAGGAATAGAAGGTTCTATACTAAAACATGAAAAAGCAGGTAGAGATGATAAATACATTGTTGAACAACCAATGAAGGACCACAAAGATGCAATAGCATTAGTTTTAGAAGCTGTTGCTCATCCAGAATTTGGTGCAGTTAAAGAAATGAAAGAAATAGATGCAGTAGGACATAGAGTTGTACATGCTGGAGAAAAATTTGCTACTTCAGTAGTAATAACTCCAGAAGTAGAAGAAGCTTTAAAAGAGTGTATAGATTTAGCACCACTTCATAATCCAGCAAACATAATGGGAATAGATGCTTGTAAAGCTATACTTCCAGATGTACCAATGGTAGGAGTATTTGATACTGCTTTCCATCAAACAATGCCTAAATCTTCATATTTATATGGTTTACCTCATGAATTATATACTAAGTATGGGGTAAGAAGATATGGATTCCATGGAACTTCTCATAATTATGTATCTCAAAAAGCAGCAGAGATATTAGGAAAAGACATAAAAGATTTAAAAATAGTAACTTGTCACTTAGGAAATGGAGCTTCTATAGCTGCTGTTGATGGTGGAAAATGTGTAGATACATCTATGGGATTCACTCCATTAGAAGGATTAATAATGGGAACTAGATGTGGAGATATAGACCCAGCTATATTACCTTTCTTAATGAGAAAAGAAGGTTTAGATGCTGATGGATTAGACAAATTAATGAATAAAGAATCTGGAGTATATGGAATGACTGGAATTTCTAGTGACTTCAGAGATATAGAAGATGCAGCTAAAAATGGAGATGAAAGAGCTCAAGCGACATTAGAAGCTTATGTTAAAAAAGTACAAAAATATATAGGTGCTTATGCTGCTGAGATGAATGGATTGGATGTCGTAGTATTTACTGCTGGTGTTGGCGAAAATGGAAAAGCTATAAGAGCAGATATAGCTTCTAATATGGAGTTCTTAGGAATGAAGTTAGATAAAGAAGCTAATGATGTTAGAGGAAAAGAAACAATAATATCTACTGCTGATTCTAAAGTAAAAATGCTTTTAATACCAACTAATGAAGAATTAATGATAGCTAGAGATACATTAAGATTAGTAAAATAATTTAAGCAAACTTATGCCTATCAAGTAAAAATACTTGACAAACAAATGCTAGATTTGTATAATAAATTTGGTGATATGTTGAGGTGAACTTAATGAAAGTTAGCATAGAAAAAATAAATAGAAAAGAAACTGATAAAATAGACTTGAATTTTTGTGAAAAAATTGATACTATTAGTTATTGTGATGAGATTTACAAATTAGTATCACCTGTAAATTTAAAAGGGAAAGTGTCAAAGACTAATAAAGGTTTATATCTAGATATAGATGTCAATTTTACAATTGTTGACAATTGTTCAAGATGTCTTAAAGAAGTAGAGATACCACTAGAGTATTCTATACAAGGTTTTTTAGTAAAAGAAGAAGATTATGATGAAGATGAATTTGAGGAATTTGATCCTTTTATATTCGATGGCGAAGAAATCGACCTTATTGATATAATAGAACAGACATTAGATTTTAATGTACCTCATAAGGTTCTTTGTAGTGAAAACTGTGAAGGTCTTTGTCAAGTATGCGGAGCAAACTTAAATGAAGGAGAATGTTCTTGCAGTGAAATTACAAACGATGAGGAATACATAGATCCTCGTTTTGCTAAATTAAAAGATTTATTTAATTAAATTTTGACTAAGGAGGTGGCGTAAATGGCAGTACCAAAGCGTAAAACGTCTAAATCAAACACAAAAATGAGAAGAGCAGCTAACTCAAAGATGGAAGCAACAGGATTTGTAAGTTGCCCACAATGTCATGAGCCAAAATTACCACATAGAGTGTGTCCAGACTGTGGATATTATAAAGGTAAAGAAGTTGTGTCTAAGTAATAGCTTCTAAAAAACATGTAGAGTATACTCTACATGTTTTTTTTGTACATATAAAAATAAGATGATTTACTAGAGAAATAAGTGGATTTTATGCATATTAAAAAATAGAAAAATAATAATATAAGTATTGAAAATTTTTGTGTGTTACTATATACTACTATTAGTAGCTGGTACTAATTACAGCTATAAAATTTGGAGGGAACATGAAAAAGAAAAGTAAAGCCCAAAGACAAAAAGAGCTTATAGATATGCTAAAGACGGATCCTTTTTATACTGATGAAGAATTATCAAGTCTGTTTGATGTAAGTATACAGACTATAAGATTAGATAGAATGAGTCTAAACATACCAGAGCTAAGAGAAAGAGTCAAATCAATAGCAGAAACTCAGAGTTCAAAAGTAAAGACTTTAGGAGTAAAGGAAATTACAGGAGAAATCATTGATTTATCTGTAGGGCGATTAGGTATATCTATGTTAGAAGTTACACAAGACATGATTTACTCTAAGACTAATACTTTAAAAGATACGTATATATTTTCTCTAGCAGATTCATTGGCAATGGCTATAATAGATGCACCTAAAGTTATTATGAGAGTTGCAAATGTAAAAAGTTTTAAATTGATAGAACAACAAGATAGGCTTATAGCGAAAGCCGAAGTATATAGAAATATAGATAAAAAGCATTATGTAAAAGTTGTTATCAATAATAAAGCTCAAGAGCAAATATTTAGAGGAAAGTTTATCTTTGAAGAATTAGATTAGGAGGGTAATTATGAAAATAGTAATTGATGGAATGGGTGGAGATAATGCACCTAAATCTAATGTAGAAGGCGCAGTAAATGCTATAAAAGAATATAATGTTGATTTAATAATCACAGGAGATAAAGATTTATTAGAAAAGGAATTTTCAAATTATGAATTTGATAGAAATAAACTAGAAATAGTTCATACTACTGAGATTATAGAAAATGAAGATAAACCAGTAAAGGCTATAAGAAGTAAAAAAGATTCTTCTATGGTAGTAGCATTAAACCTCGTAAAAGAAGGAAAGACAGATGCTATAATATCAGCTGGAAATACAGGAGCCTTACTTGCTGGTGGATTATTTGTTGTTGGTAGAATAAAAGGAATCGATAGACCTTGCTTATGCTCAGCAATACCGAATGTAAAGCGAGGAATGACACTTATAGCAGACTGTGGCGCAAATGCAGATTGTAAACCTAAAAATCTAGTTGAATTTGCAGCTATGAGCAATATCTATGCAAGAAAAGTTTTAGGTCTTGAAAATCCTAAGGTAGCATTAGCAAATGTTGGACTAGAAGAAGGAAAAGGCAATGATTTAGTTAAAAGGTCATACGAAGAAGTTAAAAAATTAGATTTAAATTTTATAGGGAATGTAGAAGCTAGAGAAGTTATAAATGCATACACAGATATAATCATATGTGATGGATTTACAGGTAATATATTACTTAAGTCTGCTGAAGGTGTAGCTCTTTCAGTTATGAGCCTTATAAAGGAAACTTTTATGGCTAGTACAAAAAGTAAAATAGGAGCATTACTTATAAAGGATGATTTAAGAAAATTGAAGAGTTTTATAGATTATTCTGAGTATGGTGGAGCTCCACTTTTAGGTCTAAATGGAGGCGTTATAAAAGCTCATGGAAGCTCTGATGCCAAAGCTATAAAGAATGCTATAAATCAAGGCATTAAATTTGCAAAAGGAAAAGTTGTTGAAGATATAAGTCAATTTATAAGCAAATATAATGAAGAAAATAAAAATAACGAAGATGAATAAACTCGTTTTGGAGGTTTAATATATAATGAATACAAAGGCTGGAATATTGGGAGTAGGAAGTTATTTACCTGAGAAATCATACGATAATTTTCACTTCGAAAAGATAATGGATACATCAGATGAGTGGATAAGTACTAGAACTGGTATTAAGGAAAGAAGATTTGCAGAAGAATCTGAAGCAACTTCTGACCTAGCATCTAAAGCTGCCCTAAAAGCGATAGAATGTGCAAAGTTAAGTGTAGAGGATATAGAGTTGATTATATTAGCAACAATTACTCCTGATATGTCTTTGCCTTCAACTGCATGTATAGTGCAAGATGCAATAGGAGCAGTGAATGCTACTGCATTTGATATATCAGCAGCTTGTTCTGGATTTGTATATGGAGTAACTATTGCAAAGCAATTTGTAGAAACTGGTTGTTATAAGAATGTACTTGTAATAGGAGCAGAAACTTGTTCTAAGTTTTTAAATTACGATGATAGATCAACAGCAGTATTATTTGGAGATGGTGCTGGAGCAGCTGTTATTGGACCTGTAAGTGAAGGTGGAATACTATCTACTCATATGGGCTCTGATGGTAAAGGAAAAGATTGTTTAAAAGTACCTGCTGGAGGTTCAAGACTTAAAGCAAGTAAAGAGACTGTAGAAGCTAATCTACATAC
This sequence comes from Clostridioides sp. GD02377, assembly GCF_045899875.1. Classification (NCBI taxonomy): domain Bacteria; kingdom Bacillati; phylum Bacillota; class Clostridia; order Peptostreptococcales; family Peptostreptococcaceae; genus Clostridioides; species Clostridioides sp. GD02377. The sequence goes on along the minus strand of NZ_JBJODA010000001.1, from coordinate 259,160 downwards.
AATAGAAATGGCAGGTAGTGATGTATTTAAATTTGCAGTTAGAAAGATGGCAGAAACTTCTTTAATAGCTCTTGAAAAAGCTAATTTAAATACAACTGACATAGACTATTTAATACCACATCAAGCTAATATAAGAATCATACAAGCTTCTTCTAAGAGATTAGAACTTGATATGAAAAAAGTTTATGTAAATATAAACAAGTATGGAAATATGTCTGCTGCATCTATACCAGTAGCATTAGATGAAGCTTACAGAGAAGGTAAGATTAAAAAAGGAGATAACGTAGTTTTAGTTGGCTTTGGTGGAGGTCTAACTTGGGGGGCTTCAGTTGTCAAGTGGACTTTATAGTAGAAAATATCTAAGATGCTTTAATTGACAAAATTAACTTTATATTAAGAGTAAGGTTGATTAATAATAAAAAGTTTACTTTTATGATTTCAAGTGAAGGAGAATTGTATGAATAAAATTTGCAAAATATTAAATATAAAATACCCAGTTATCCAAGGGGGAATGGCATGGGTAGCTACTGCATCATTAGCAAGTGCTGTATCTAATGCAGGAGGGCTTGGAATAATAGCAGCAGGAAATGCACCAAAAGAAGCTATAAAAAAAGAAATTATTGAGTGCAAAAAATTAACAGATAAACCTTTTGGGGTAAATGTAATGCTTATGTCACCATTTGTAGATGATATAATGGATTTGATTATAGAAGAAAATGTTCAGGTTATTACTACTGGAGCAGGAAATCCTGCAAAATATATGGATAGATTAAAAGAAGCTGGAACAAAAGTTATTCCTGTAGTGCCAACAATAGCTTTAGCTCAAAGAATGGAAAAGTTAGGGGCGACAGCAGTAATAGCTGAAGGTACAGAAGGTGGAGGACACATAGGAGAGCTTACTACTATGGTTTTGGTTCCACAAGTTGCTGATGCTGTAAGCATACCTGTAATAGCTGCTGGGGGCATTGTAGATGGTAGAGGTATTGCTGCATCTTTTGCATTAGGTGCTAGTGCAGTTCAAGTAGGAACTAGATTTATCTGTAGTGAAGAGTGTTCTGTACATTCAAACTACAAAAACTTAGTAATAAAAGCAAAAGATAGAGACGCGATTGTTACAGGAAGAAGTACAGGTCATCCAGTAAGAACATTAAAAAATAAATTATCAAAAGAATTTTTAAAGATGGAGCAAAATGGAGCTACTCCTGAAGAGTTAGATAAAAAAGGTACAGGTGCTTTAAGATTTGCAACAGTAGATGGAGATATCGAAAAAGGTTCATTTATGGCAGGTCAAAGTGCTGCTATGGTAAAAGAAATAACACCTTGTAAAGAAATTATAGAGACTATGGTAAATCAAGCAAAAGAGATTATGCCAGCAATAGAACTGTAAATCAGGAGGAGTAAGATGGGAAAAGTAGCACTAGTATTTCCTGGTCAAGGCGCTCAATATGTAGGTATGGCCAAGGATTTATACGAAAATAATGATGTTGCTAAAAATGTAATAGATGAGGCTTGTGAAGTCTTAAAAATAGACTTAAAAAAACTTATGTTTGAAGGCAATGAAGAAGAACTTTCTAAAACTGAAAATACTCAACCTGCTATGGTTACACATAGTGTAGCTGTATTAAAAGCAGTACAAGCTCAAGTAGATTTAAAATATAGTGCATGTTTAGGCTTATCTTTAGGAGAGTACAGTGCATTGGTTGCAGCAGATGCAATTGACTTTAAAGATGCTATATGCTTAGTCAAAAAAAGAGGTAAGTTTATGCAGGAAACAGTTCCAACAGGTGTTGGAGCTATGGCAGCAATTTTAGGTCTAGATAGAAGTATATTAGAAAATGTAGTTAAAGATATACAAGGAGGTATTGTAGAAGTAGCAAATTACAATTCTCCTGGTCAAATAGTTATATCTGGTGAAAATGAAAAGATAGAAGAAGCAATGGTGAAATGCAAAGAAGCAGGAGCAAAAAGAGCTGTTAAATTAAATGTAAGTGGGCCTTTTCACTCATCAATGCTAAAAGAAGCTGGAGTAAAACTAGGCAGTGAGTTAGAAAAAGTTAACATAACTAAACCTAAAATTGATGTAGTAGCAAATGTAAATGCAGATTATTATAAAAGTGAAGGGAAAGAACTACTTATAAAACAAGTAAGTTCATCTGTCCTTTGGGAAGACTCTATAGAAAGACTTTTAAACGATGGATATGATACTTTTATAGAAATGGGACCTGGAAAAACTTTAAAAGCATTCATCAAGAAGATAGCTTCTAACAAAAAAGCAAGTGTGAATATTTATAATATAGATGGTATAGGTTCTCTTAATGAATTTGTACAAAATTATAGAAATGGAGAGATATAATGATAAATCTTACAGGACAAGTAGCAGTTGTTACTGGTGGCTCTAGAGGTATAGGAAAAGAAATAGCAAAAAAACTAGCATCTTTTGGGGCTGATGTAGTAATCAATTATACTTCTAAAGAAGATGAAGCACTAAAAACTAAAAATGAAATAGAAGGTATGGGTGTAAAGTGTACTTCTATAAAATGTGATGTGTCTAAATCTGAAGAAGTAAATCAAATGATAGATTCTGTTATAAAAGAATTTGGAAAAGTTGATATATTGGTTAATAATGCAGGTATAACTAAAGATGCTTTGCTTATGAGAATGAAAGAAGAAGATTTTGATAGAGTTATAGATATAAACTTAAAAGGTGTCTTTAATTGTACAAAAGCAGTTACTAAACCTATGATGAAAAAGAAGTATGGAAGAATAATAAATATGACTTCAGTAGTTGGAATTATGGGTAATGTAGGACAAACTAATTATTGTGCATCAAAAGCTGGTGTGATTGGATTTACAAAAGCTTCTGCAAGAGAATTGGCATCAAGAAATATAAATATAAATGCAGTAGCACCTGGATTTATAGAAACAGATATGACTAAAGTATTAAGTGATGATGTAAAAGAATCAACACTTGCAAACATACCAAAAAAATCTTATGGTAAACCAGAAGATGTAGCAAATGCTGTAGCATTTTTAGTTAGTGACATGTCAAGTTATATAACAGGACAAGTTATAAATGTAGATGGTGGAATGGTAATGCAATAATAAAAAATAATAATTTAAAAAGTAGAGAAATCTATTAAAATAAAAAATCTTAGGAGGTACACAATGTTTAATAAAGTTGTAGAAATAATAATAGAGCAATTAGGAGTAGAAGATAAAGAAATAACTATGGAAACATCATTAATGAAGGATTTAGAAGCAGATTCATTAGATGCAGTAGAAATAATAATGGCACTTGAAGATGAATTTGGTATAGAAATACCAGATACAGAAGCAGAAAACTTCAAATCTATAGGAGATATAGTTAAGTATATAGAAGCTAATAAATAGTCGAGCTTTAAAAAAGTGGAGGTATCCGATGAATAAAAGAGTAGTAATAACAGGACTTGGATGTGTTACGCCGTTGGGAACGGGAAAAGATGAGTTCTGGAGCAACATAAAATCTGGAGTATCTGGTATAGATAAAATAACTAATTTCAATGCTAGCACATATCAAACTCAGATAGCAGGAGAAGTTAAGAATTTTCATCCAGAAGAATATATAAGCAAAAAAGAATTGAAGAGATTGGATAAGTTTGCTCAATTTGCAATAGTATCTGCAAAATTGGCAGTTGAAGATGCAAACCTTGATTTAGATAAAACTGATAGAGAGCGTGTTGGTGTTATAATAGGTTCTGGAATAGGTGGAGTTGAAGCAATAGAAACTCAACATAAAATTCTTTTAGAAAAAGGAAATAAAAGAGTAAGTTCACTTTTTGTACCTATGATGATAGGAAATATGGCAGCTGGTCAAGTATCAATATTTTTAGGAGCAAAAGGACCTAACACTAATGTATGTACAGCTTGTGCATCAGGAACTCATTCAATAGGTGATGCTTTTAAAGTTATACAAAGAGGCGATGCAGATATTATGGTAGCAGGAGGTTCTGAAGCTGCTGTAACAGGTCTTGCATTTGCTGGATTCTGTAATATGAAAGCTATGTCAACTAGAAATGACGACCCTAAAACTGCATCAAGACCATTTGATAAAGACAGAGATGGATTTGTAATGGGAGAAGGAGCAGGTATTGTTATCTTAGAAGACTTAGAACATGCTTTAGCAAGAGGTGCTAAAATATATGCAGAAGTAGTTGGATATGGTTTAACTGCTGATGCATATCATATGACAACTCCAGCTGAAAATGGAGAAGGAGCAGCTAGGTCTATGAATATGGCTTTGAAAGATGGAAATGTTCCATTAGAAGAAGTGGATTATATAAACGCTCATGGAACTTCAACTTATTATAATGACTTGTATGAAACTATGGCTATAAAAACTGTATTTGGGGAAAAGGCATATGATTTATGTGTATCATCAACAAAATCTATGACTGGCCATTTATTAGGAGCATCAGGTGCTATAGAAGCAGTTGTTTGTGCTATGAGTATAGAAGATAGTTTTGTACCTCCAACTATAAATTTACAAGAAGTTGGTGAAGATTTGGATTTAGATTATGTTCCAAATCAAGGTAAAGAAAAAAATGTTAGATATGTACTATCAAATTCTTTAGGATTTGGTGGACATAATGCTACAATTGTATTAAAAAAATATGTATAAATAAATCATATATATTAAATTTAAAGTCTCCTAAACTATTTTAGGGGACTTTTTTATTGAGATTTAATTCTAGCATATGTTGTAAATCATTTTGATATATTGTATTATTAGGTATTAAGAGGTTATTTATATATATGTAAGTTTCCATTCTACAATATACAGAAGGAGGACTAAAATTTTGAATTTTAGACTACCAAAGAAAAGATTACTAAAAAGTATAATTTTTATAGGTGTAATACTTATTAGTATTATTTTGTTTATAAATTACGACCAAAGTGGGCTGAAAGAAAGAGAAATTATAAATAAGGGAAAGTATATGTCTGAAAGTCTTGTGTCAGACAAGAAGTACAATGAAGCAAAAAAATTGGTTGAAAATTCTTTTGAAGCTATACCTGAAAAAAAATACAATAAAGTATATGATGAAGTGTGGAATATGTTAAAGACCATTTCATCGGTTCCAGATGGAACGAAGATAGTCATTGATTCATTAGAAAAAATGAGAATGTCAGATGAAAAGTTATCTGATGAGTGTAGATTTAATATAGAAAAAAGACTAGCATCAGTGTATATAATGGATAATAATTATTCTAAAGCAGTAGATTTAACTGTAAAATCTATAAAATTGGCTGAGAAATTAGGGGATAATTATGAAAGAGCAAGACTAGATGTTGATTTGGCGAGCATACTTTTAAAGGTAGGTGCATATGAGAGAGCAGAGAAATTAATAAAAGATTCTTTTAAGATAGATGTTTATGAAGGTGAGAAAAATGGAATGGTTAGATTATATGCTCTTATAAATCTAGCAGAAATATATGTAGAATTAGGAGAATATGATAAAGCTATTGAAACTTGTAGTAATGTAGTGGACTATAAAAAGTTTGTAAATACAGATGATTACAATGATTTTGAGATAATGGCATCAATAATGAAGGCAAATGCATATATAGGAAAAAATGATACATCAAAGGCAAAGTCTTCTTTAGCAAGAGCGGATTCTCTTATAAAGTCTGATAAAACAGTTCATATATTAGATAAAGATATGTATTATTATATGGCAGTGGGGAATTTAGAATATAAAAGTGAAAATTATGATTCTGCATCAGATAATTATAAAAAAAGTTTAGAAATATCCACTAAAAGAAAGTTAACTCAAGAGAAAATAAAAAACTTAGAGAAAATATTAAATATATATGAAAAACAAGGAAATGTAAATGCTGTAAATAAATATCAAAAGATACTAATAAATGAATATAAAGAGAACAAAAGTATAAGAGATTCGGAGACCAGTTTCTATATAATTGATAAAGTATCAAATGAAAGTGCATTATTTGAAAAAACTAAAAAAGAAATCAAATATTATAAGATATTATTTACAGTGATTATAATTGCTATATTAGGGTCTACTTTTTTATATAATAGACTCAAATATTTTAAAGCACAAAATTTACATGATGGTCTTACGAATGTTTATAATCGAAAAAGTTTTGATATTATGTATGAAAAATACAGAGAGAAAGACAATAATTTTGCACTTGTAATGATAGATATTGACAACTTTAAACTTATAAATGATAATTATGGGCATAAATTTGGAGATATTGTTATAAAAGGTATAACGAATACTATCTCTGTTATGTTGGAACAAGAAGATAAAGTATTTAGGTATGGAGGCGAAGAGTTTTCTGTGCTGATAAGAAATAAATCTGGTGAAGAAGTAGTAAATATAATTGATAATATAAGAATTGCAATTGCCAATAAAAAATGGGGTGAAGATGTAACTGTAACTATAAGTGCAGGTGTAGCTCATATTTCTGATAGTAAAAATGTGCTAGAAGAAGCTGACAAAAATTTATACAAAGCAAAACAACTTGGTAGGAATAAAGTAGTATATAAGTAATTATATACTATATAAATAAGAGGTATAAGCATGAAACAATCAATAGCTATAGTAACTGATAAAATAACCAAATTATCATCTTTTTTAGAAGAAAATATACGTTTGGTTTTAGGCAATTACATTGATATAAATCATTATTATTTAGAAAATTTAAAAGATGATGATAAAATACAAGGTGACTTTGTGCTGGTAATGACTGACGATAGATTAAATAGTATGAGAAAACATTTGGTACAAGATAGCAAGATTATAGTGGTAAGAAGAACTCTTAAAGAAAATGAAATCTATGGATTATTCTCAATTCCAAATGGAACAGAAGTACTGGTTGTAAATGATACTAAAGAAACCACTTTAGAAACAATAAGTTTATTTTACAAGATAGGAGTAAAAAATTTAAAGTTCACTCCATACATTGAAGGAAAAATTTATAAAGACATAGATATAGCTATAACACCTGGAGTAAAAGAAAGAGTACCAAGTTATATAAATAAAGTAATTGACCTTGGGAATAGATATATTGATATATCTACTTTTATAGAAATAATAAATGGACTTAGAATTGATGTTAAGGAAATACGTAAAAACTTAATGGCTTATTCTGAACGTTTAATAAGTCTAGATAATGGAGTCAAAGATAATTATAGACAATTGTTTCTAAAAATGGAAGAACAAGATGTCATATTAAACTTATCAAAAGACGGAATAATATTTACTTCAGCAGATGGTGTTATAAATACGTTTAATAAAGAAGCTTTAAAGATTTTAGGGATAAATGAAAATCCCCAAAGTAAAAACATAGAAGAAGTTATATCTAAAGATTTAAGTATTCTACTTGGAGACAAAGAAATAGTTGATGAAGTAGTATTTACAAATAAAAAATATATAAATGTAAATAAAAAAAATATATTTTCTATGGGGAATAAAGCTGGTATATATTATAATTTACAAGAGATAACATATATAAAAAAATTAGAACAAAATCTCACTAATAAATTGAGAGAACAAGGACAAATAGCCAAATACACATTTAAAGATATAAAGACTAAAAATAAAAATATGATAAAGTGTATAGAATTGGCTAAAAAAATATCTAAATCAGACCTTTCTGTATTAATAATAGGGGAAAGTGGTACTGGTAAAGAATTATTAGCTCAATCCATCCATAATACCTCTAATAGAAGTAATCAACCATTTATAGCAGTTAACTGTGCAGCGGTTCCAGATAGTTTATTAGAAAGTCAGTTGTTTGGATATGAAAAGGGTTCTTTTACAGGAGCTTTAAAAGAAGGAAAAAAGGGGCTTTTTGAACTTGCAAACAATGGGACTATATTTCTGGATGAAATAGGAGATATGCCTCCATTGTTGCAAACAAAATTACTTAGAGTACTTCAAGAGAAGCAAGTTATGCCTATAGGTTCTCATAATGTTATAAATATAGACGTTAGAGTTATAGCAGCAACAAATAAAAACTTACCAAAGATGATTAGAGAAGGTAAATTTAGAGAGGATTTGTATTATAGACTGAATGTATTGCCAATAGATGTGCCATCGTTAAAAAATAGAAAAGAAGATATAATAACGCTTATGAACTTCTTTTTGAAACATAATATAAGGCTTTCACCTGAAGTTGTAACTATTTTAGAAAAATATAATTGGCCAGGAAATATAAGAGAGTTACAAAATGTCGCTTCTTATGTAAGTCTAATGTGTGATAGTATGGTCTTTAAAGATGACTTACCACCATATATAAAGACAGATATTTCTAATTATGAAGATGGATTTGGATATACAAAAAAAGAACTTGAGGATATATTAAGAGTCTTATATAAAAGAAGAGATTCAGCTTCTGGAGTTGGAAGAGGATTTATAATCGAGAAACTTACAGAGGAAGGAATTGAGATTTCTGAAAATAAAGTTAGAAAAGTGTTATCTTATTTAAGTGAGTGTGGATATATATCATCTAAATCTGGTAGATGTGGAAGTCAACTAACTCCAGAAGGTATAAATCTTTACAATAAAATGACTTAAGTATATTGATATTAAAATAAGCTATTCTGGACATAAATATTTGAATAAGTGCAAACTTTTACACTTATAAAATTTAAACTATATTATAGTAGATATATAATGTTATACATTTTAAAGGTTTTAAATTAAATATTAATAGGGTGAAAAAATAGGTTTAGATAGGTAATAGGTTATTATAAAATAACCCATTACCTATTTTTATTTTCCAAAAGATTGTATATAAGATAAACAATAAAAAATATAGTCAGCAAAAGCACTGAAAATACTAGATAAAAAATAAATATAAATAATTATAAATCTTGGCATGTATATTGCTAATTATAGGGATAAGACGACAAAATAATTGGGAGGTTTAGTTATGAAATATAAAACAACAGGGACTTGCGCTACAGAAATTGAATTTGAAGTAAAAGAAAATAAAGTTACAAATGTAAATTTTATTGGTGGATGTGATGGAAATTTAAAAGGACTAAAAATATTAGTTGAAGGTATGAATATAGAAGATGTAATTAAAAAATTAAAAGGAATTGAATGTAAGACAAAACCAACATCTTGTCCAGATCAACTTTCTCTAGCATTGGAAAATTATATAAATATAAAATAAATACACAAAACAATCGATTAGTTAGGAGCTTGATTATGAAACCAATAATAGGGATTTTAGGAAATTTAATAATAATGGAGAATGGAATGTTTCCAGGTCTTGAAAGGTCATATGTAAATAATGATTACATAAATGCTGTACTAAAAGGTGGAGGTAGTCCAGTTATAATTCCAGTAAATACAGATAAAGAAGTTATAAAAAAACAGATTGAGATGGTTGATGGAGTTTTAATATCTGGAGGTTGGGATGTTAATCCTCAATTATATGGAGAAGAAACAAGAGAAGAAACCACATTTATATATCCAGAAGTGGATGAGTTTGATTTAATAGCTATAAGTATAGCATTAGAACTTAAAAAACCTATATTAGGTATATGTAGGGGGCTACAAATATTAAATGTAAGTTTAGGAGGAACTTTATATCAAGATAATAATCTTATAGAAGGAAGTTATATAAAACATACACAATCTGCAAAGAGATATGTAGCTACTCATAAAGTAGATGTTAAAGAAGGTAGTATTTTAGAAGGAATCTTAGGAAAACAATTACTTACAAATAGCTATCATCATCAAAGTGTTAATGAGCTTGGAAAAGGATTAAAAGCCATAGCCTATTCAAAAGATGGTATAATAGAAGCTATTCAGAAAGAGGATGAAAATTTTGTAGTAGGAGTACAGTGGCATCCAGAAATGATGGTAGAGTACTGTAACAAGATGGGAAAATTGTTTGAATATTTTATAAATATTTGTTCAAATTTATAATATACCTTGGGGGGATTGAACATGAACGAAAAGAATAAAATGGGATTAATAAGTATTATACTTTTAGGTATTAACGCAGTTGTAGGAGCTGGAGTTTTCCTATTACCAGGAGATGCAATGAAATCATTTGGTGTAGCAAGTATATTTGTATATATGTTTGATATGTTATTGGTTTTGTCAATGGCATTCTGTTTTGCTGAGGTGGCAGGTAAATTTAATAAAAATGGTGCGGCCTATGTATATACTAAAGAAGCTTTTGGAGATTTTTGTGGCTTTGAAGTAGGTCTTATGAAATGGGTAATAGGATGTATATCTTGGGGAGCATTAATAGTAGGTTTTCCTACATCATTGTCAGCAGTATGGGCTCCAGCAGGCGACCCTCATATACAGAAAATTATAATTGTAGCTATGATAGTTGGTCTTACAATTATAAACTTATTAGGTGTATCTTTATCAAAAATTGTACAGAATGTTATAACTGTAGGTAAACTAATTCCATTAATATTATTTATAGGAATAGGTATATTCTTCATAAAAGGAGTTAATTTTACTACTTCAACAATGGTACCTCCAGGAGCTGGGGTAACAGAGTTTGGGGCAGCAGCACTTTTAATGTTTTATTCATTTACAGGATTTGAATCTATAGCAGTTGCAGCAGAAGATATGGAGAACCCTAAAAAGAATATACCAATAGCAATTATAAGTGTAATAGTAATTGCATCAATAATATACATATTAAATCAAGTTGTATGTGTTGGTATACTAGGAGATTCATTATCTAGTACATCTACACCAGTCGCAGATGCTGCAAGGATATGTTTTGGAAATATGGGTGCGGGATTGGTAACTTTTGGTACACTGGTTTCTGTGGGAGGAATTTGTATGTGTGGTGCTTTCGTAAATCCAAGAAGTTGTGTAGCTTTGGCTGATGATAAAATGCTACCTAGATTATTTGCAAGAAAAGATAAAAAAGGTACACCATATGTAGCAATAATAGCCACTATGATAATTACTATACCAATAGCTTTATCTGGAAGTTTTGCTGAATTAGCAGCAATAAGTGCAGTTGCTAGATTTATACAGTATATACCAACATCTTTATCAGTATTAGTATTTAGAAAGAAAAGACCAGAATTAGTAGGTACTTTTAAAACTCCATTTGGAGCAGTGATTCCTTTAATTGCAGTATGCGTTGGGACTTGGCTGTTATTCCAGGCATCTATGCATCAATTAATTATGGGATTAGGAGCATTGGCAATTGGAGTACCATTATATTTTATAATGAAGTCTTATAACAGAAAAATTTATGGAGAAGAATTAAAAAAATAGTTTAATTATATTATAAAATTTAATTGAAATAAAGTTGGATATTGGCAGAAAATTAAATATATATAAATATGTATAAGGTTATATTAAAATATTATTGATTTTTTATTTTAGTATAACCTTATATTGTTATTAATACATGAAAAATATTGTAATAGGCTAAAAACAATAGTATTATGTTTATAGATAAAAAACTTGTTAGGAGGTAAATTTATGCCAACAATAACTTTAAAAAATGGTGTGGACATACTTATTAGAGAGGCAGTAAAAGAAGATGCTCAAAACATTATAGATTTTTATAATGAAGTAGGAGGGGAAACTCATTTTCTCTCATTTGGAAAAGATGAATACAAAGTATCATTAGAGGAACAAGAAAATGCTATAGAAGCAGTAAAATCATCTGATAATTCAGTAAAACTGATTGCATTTATAGATAGTGAGATAGTTGGTATTGCGACAATTGATTCTAATCAAAAAGCAAAAGGAAAGCATGTTGGAGTATTAGGAATTGTTGTAAAAGAAAAATATTGGGGAATTGGATTGGGAAAAAGACTGATGTTAGACCTTATAGAGTGGTGTAAATCAAATGGAATAACTAAGAAAATAACTCTTGTTACTAATGAAGAAAATCATAGTGCTATAGGATTATACAAAAAGGTTGGATTTGAAGTAGAGAGTATATTAAAGAAAGAATGTTATTATAATGGTGTTTATACAGATTTAGTAGGAATGTCACTTTTATTAGGAATATAATTAGTGTACATTTTATCTCGAAAAAAGTATATTAAGTATGGTATAATTAAAAAAGAATATAACTTAATATAATTTTGGAGGACGAATTATGAAAAATCTGTGTAAAATATCAGATGATTATTTAAACAGCAAACTGAAGTATTTAAAGTTATTATCAAAACAATATCCAAGTATATCAAAAGCAAGTACAGAAATAATAAATTTAGAGGCTATATTAAATCTTCCAAAGGGAACAGAACATTTTATAACAGATGTACATGGCGAATATGAGCCATTTGTGCACGTATTAAAAAATGGTTCTGGTGTAATAAAGAGAAAAATAGAAGAATTGTTTTCAAACACAATAAGAGATAGCGAGAAAAAGATGTTGGCAACTCTTGTATATTATCCTGAACAAAAGTTAGACCTAATAATTAAGCAAGAGGAAAATATAGATGATTTTTATAGAATAAATATTTATAGACTTATAGAACTTTGTAAGTATGCTTCTAGCAAATATACTAGGTCCAAAGTTAGAAAACTTTTGCCAGAAAATTTTAAATACATAATAGAAGAAGTTTTACATGAGCATGTCAAAAGTGAACATAAAGAAGAGTACTATAAAAGTATAGTTGAAACAATAGTCAACATAGGGATAGCAAAAGAATTTATAATTGCTATTTCTACAGTCATACAAAAATTAGTTGTTGATAGATTGCATGTAATAGGAGATATTTACGATAGAGGTCCAAGACCAGATATAATTGTCGACAAGCTTATTGAACATCATTGTGTAGATATTCAATGGGGAAATCATGATATATTATGGATGGGGGCAGCATCAGGTGAAAAAACTTGTATAGCAAATGCTCTTAGAATATCAGCTAGATATGCTAATTTAGACATTGTAGAAGACATATATGGAATAAATCTATTACCTCTAGCAACTTTCGCTATAGATACATATAAGGATGACCCTTGTAAAGAATTTATTCCAAAGATTAATGACCAAAGTGTAACAATAACAGAAAAGTCGTTGATGGCTAAGATGCACAAAGCAATAAGTATAATCCAATTTAAGCTTGAAGGTGAAGTTATAAGAAGAAGACCTGAATTTGAGATGGAACATAGACTTTTGCTTAATATGATAAACTATGATGAAGGTACAATTACTTTAAATGGAAAGACATATAAATTAAAAGATACTTATCTGCCTACAATAGACAAAAAAGACCCATACAAATTAACAATAGAAGAAAAAAATGTTATTGATAAATTGGTATCCTCATTTAGAGGTAGTGAAAAATTACAAAAACACGTTTCGTTTTTATTTTCTAAAGGAAGCATATATTTAAAGGCAAACTTAAATTTACTGATTCATGGATGTGTACCATTAAATGAAGATGGAAGTTTTATGTCTATGAATATAATGGGAAAAGAGTATAAAGGTAAGGCTCTTATGGATAAAATGGAATCTCTAGCAAGAGAAGGGTTTTTCTTTAAGGATAAGGCAGAAGAAAAGTTATATGGTATGGATATTATGTGGTATTTGTGGACTGGAAAATGTTCATCATTATTTGGCAAAGATGATATGACAACATTTGAAAGATACTTTATAGCAGAAAAAGAGACTCATAAAGAAAATAAGAACCCTTATTTTAAGCTTAGAGAAAATGAAATGGCTTGTAAAAGAATATTTGAGGAATTTGATTTAGAACTTGATGAATCACATATAATAAATGGTCATGTACCTGTAGAAAGTAAAAATGGAGAGAGTCCAATAAAAGCTAATGGTAAAATTCTTGTTATAGATGGTGGTTTTTCTAGAGCGTATCAAAAAACGACTGGTATAGCTGGATACACTTTAATATATAATTCTAGAACTCTACAATTAGTATCACATGAACCATTTAATTCTGCTGAGGAAGCTATTGCAAATGAAAGCGATATTTTATCGACAACTGTTGTAGTAGAGCATAAGGCAAAGAGAAAAATGGTGAGAGATACCGATGAAGGAGTAAAAATACAAGAAGAAATAGAAGATTTAAAGCTACTTTTAATGGCTTATAAAAAAGGACTAATAAAAGAAATGTAATTATTATAGAGACACTTCATATTTGAAGTGTCTTTTTTATTGAGTAATATCTTATAAAGATTAATAATAGTAGTTTAATAGAGTCTATGTATTAAGTGAATCCAAAAGAAATGGAGTCATTTTTTTATTTATAAATATTATTTTAAAAAATGTATATGTTTTGGTAATATTCCTTGTCCTTTATAAATAGAATTATATAAACAAAGGAGGAGGACAAGAAATGAATAAACTTTCTGATGAAATAATAAACTCTCTTTCTACAACTATAAGAGAAAAGGTAGAAAAAATCTCAAACAATAATCTAAATATAGAAGAAATTAGGTTACGCTCACAAAAACCATTGATACTAAATGCAAACTCTAAGGATTATTTTTATAATCAAAAAACTATGACACTCGATTTAAATCAACAAGACTCATATGTAGTGACAAGAGAAGATGTAGAGCAAACTTTTCAAATAATATGTAAATACTCAATACATTCATTTATGGATGATATAAAAAAAGGATTTATAACTTTGAGAGGAGGGCATAGAGTAGGATTAGTTGGGAAAGCAATAGTAGAAGATGGACAAGTCAAAAATATAAAGCATATATCGTCTTTAAATATAAGAGTATCAAGAGAAATCATTGGATGCTCAAATAAGATTTTAAGTCATATCATAAATGGAAAAAATCAGATTAATAATACTCTGATAATATCGCCACCTCAATGTGGAAAAACAACTTTAATAAGAGATATAGTAAGGAATTTAAGTAATGGTAATGAGGATTATGGGTTTAAAGGCTTAAAAGTAGCTCTAGTGGATGAGCGTAATGAGATAGCAGGTGCTTATCTAGGAGTTCCACAAATGGATGTTGGGATAAGGACTGACATAATAGAAACTTGCCCAAAAGACTTGGGGATTACGATGCTTTTAAGGTCTATGTCGCCAAATGTTATTGTGACAGATGAGATTGGAAGTGAAAAAGAGATAAAGGCATTATATACAGCATTAAATGGAGGGATAGGACTAATAACTACTGTACATGGAGATTCGATAGAGGATATACAAAATAGAAAAGAATTAAATAGGCTTCTAGATAAAGAATTATTTAAAAAAGTTATAATTCTTTCTGCAAAAAGAGGTGCTGGAACAATTGAAAAAATTTATGATTTAGAAGAAAAGAGATGGTATTTTGCAAATTAAGATAATTATTATAGCTCTTTTAATAGGAAGTAGTTATTTGATAGGTGAACACATATACAAGACTTATACTCGTAGACATAAACAATTAAATGATTTAATAAGAGTTTTAGAAATATTAAGGATGGATTTATCTTTCGGACTTTATACATTGGAAGAGATTTTTAAGAGGATAGGTGGTAATAAAGAATTTTGTTTTTGGAAGTTTTTTCTTCAAGTATCAGAAGAGCTTCACAATGAACAAGGCAAAACTTTAGAAATGATAATATTAGAAAATCTTGATGTTTTAAACAAAGAGACTTATCTAGGTAATAAAGAAATTGAGGAGTTAAAAAATCTAATACTTACTTTAGGTAAAAGTGATATAGAGTCACAACAAAGAATGATAGATTTATCTATAGAAAATTTAAAAAAACAGACTTATGAGACAAAAGATGACATAAACAAAAAAGGTGTATTGTATAAAAAATTAGTCACATTTATAGGCATAGGTATATGTATTATATTGATTTAAATATGGGGAGGTTTATTATGGAGATATCATTGATATTAAAGGTTGCAGGCGTTGGGATTCTAATATCAGTATTGAATATGATATTGGAAAAAACAGATAGAAAAGATTGGGCAGGTCTTACTACATTGGCAGGTGTGATAATCGTATTGGGAATGGTAATAACAGAAATAAGTGATTTATTTAATACTGTAAGAACAATGTTTCAACTTTACTAAAGGGAGGGAGTAATTTGGAAATAATGCAATTAATAGGAATTGCAATCATTTCAACTACACTCTGTTTAGTAATTAAAAAAGATAGACCAGAAATAGCAAATTTCATAGCTATAATAACTGGAGTAATAATACTATTATCAGTTATGTTTAAGCTGAACTTTATAGTAGATAGCATACAAGATTTAGCTAATAAAGCTAATATCCCAACCATGTACATATCATTAATAATAAAATTAATTGGGATAGCATATTTAATGGAATTTGCAATACAACTTTGCAAAGATTGTGGGGAAGGAAACATTGCTTCTAAGTTAGAGTTTGGAGGAAAAATAATAGTGATGTCAATGTCTTTCCCTATACTTCTATCCATTGTAGAAATGGTAGTGAACATAATTCCATAGTTGTGTATCTTAAGATAACTATAGGTATATTAAAGAGATTTCGTTGTATTGAGGTTTATAGAGTGAAGAGAGGCATGGTTGCTTATGAAAAAAAGATTTTTACCAATGATTATAGGTTTTGTATTTACTTTCTTTTTTATAAATATCTTTGCTATTATGATATTCGCCAATGAAGTACCAAGTAGTGAAGATAAGGAATATGGTGAAACAAAAAATAGCATAGATAAATATATAGATGGTCAGTTAGACAAGCTAGATATAAATGAAATACAAGACTATATAAATAAGGAAATAGTTATTAATGATGTTAATTTAAAATCGTTTGTAAAAGATTTAATTAGTGGCAAAAAAAATATCTTAGATTTATTTAATAAAGATGGATTGAAGATATTGATGTTTGACGAATTTAAAGCAAGTTTAAAGGTAGTAGCAGTGATTTTAGTACTGGCTTTATTATCATCCATTTTAAAAAGCTTAGAAAACTCTTTTTCATCAGGTGCAGTAAGTCAAATCGCAACATATATAATATTTATCACAATGGTATCACTCACACTTGTTGGATTTAAGGATGTATTACAGATTTGCTATGATGCAATAGACCATACTGTAGGTCTCATGCAAGTTATAATGCCAATATTAATAACATTTTTACTTTTAATTGGATTTCCAATAACATCTACTACTTTGAATCCTATCTTTATAGGAGGAGTAACATTTATAAACGTATTTTTCAAGAACTTTTTATTTGTATCAATTACTGTTGCATTTGGTATTTTAATAATAAACAATTTATCAAAAAATATAAGGTTAAAACGATTTTTCTCCTTTGTAAAGCAAATAAATTATGTTTCTATTGGGGCGATGTTTACCGTTTATTTAGGACTTGTATCTATACAAGGATTGTATGTAACTAGTTTTGATAAATTCAGTGTCAAGACTGCTAAGTTTGCTATAGGTAATTTTATTCCTGTTGTTGGAGGATTTGTATCTGATTCTGTGGATATTCTATTATCTTCATCTCAGCTTATAAAAAATATATTTGGAGGAATAGGGCTTATCTTACTTGTTGGAATTTGTTTACTTCCAGTTATAAAAATTTTATCAGTAATAGTAGTGTACAAGTTAGCTGCAATAATTGTAGAGCCAGTTGGAGAAGATGGGATATCTAATTTTTTAAATGAAGTTGCAAATCTAATGATAATAATGCTAGCATCAGTAATTGCCATAACAATAATGTTCTTTGTAACTGTGGCTATCTTGACATCGATAAGTGTCGTAAGTCAAGGATAATATATATCAATATAAAATTGCATCGAATTTAGAGTTTGTAGAGAGGGGGAAGCTATGTTAGAGGGCATAAAGGCATGGATTGTTAGTGTTTTAATAGGAGCATTTATAGTAAATATAGTAGATATGATTTTACCAAGTTCTAAGATAAAACCTTATGTCAACTTAGTTTTAAACTTTATGTTTGTATTTATTGTAATAACTCCAGTAGTAGGATTTTTTTCAAAAGATATGAGCTTAGAAGATAGAATCTTGAAGTCTATGGGTAACTACAACAAACAATATGTAGATAGTACAAATGCTTTAGCAAAAGAAACTGGAAACAATAGTTTATCTAAAGGATATGAGGATGGTTTAAAAGAAGTGCTTAAATTGAAACTTGATGAGTATGGTTACGATTTAGAAGATATAGAGCTTAACGGAGCAAATATAAATAATATAAAAATAAAAGAAAAAAATGATAGTACAAAAAGTAATAGCAATATTGATGAAGAAAATAAAAATAATAGTACTAAAGAGGATGAAGAAAACATAAACTCTAATGACAAAGAAAATTCTAAACAAGTTTTTAAAAAAGGTACAGAATATGAACTGAACCTAAATGAAAACAAATTAAAAAATGACTTAATAAAGGTGCTTGATGTTTCTATAGAAGATATACAAATTGATAAATAGGAGTTGGGAGAATGTTGAAAAACTTAAATGACAAAGATAAGAGAAAGGTATATTCACTAATAACTATAGCTGGAATCTGTGTGGTGTCATTAGTCTTATTGTCTTGTTTTCCTAGTAGCAAAAGCGATAAACAAGTTGGAAAAACAGAGGCTAACAAAAATACTGAAAAACAAGTTACTAAAGAACAAGAAAAAGATGATTTGGAATCAAAGTTAACAACAATACTATCTAAAATTGATGGTGCAGGGGATGTTGATGTAATGGTTACATTTGAATCAAGTGAAGAAATACAACCTGCTTTTAATTCAAATCAAACAACAGAGACAACAGAGGAAAAAGATGCACAAGGAGGAGAAAGAACAGTTACGACTTCTAGTGAAAATAAAACAATGATAACTTCAAATTCAAGTGACCCTGTAGTTATAAAAACTACAGAGCCAAAGATAAAGGGAGTGATAGTAGTAGCAAGTGGAGCTAATGACCCAAGTGTGAAAGAAACACTTTATAGTGCAGTACAAACATCATTACAAGTAGCTGGACATCAAGTAGAAATATATTCTAAATAAATACATATAACCGGGGGGATAAATGAATGAAGTTTAATTATAAGGGAAGAGGATTTGTAATAATAACTTTAACTGCAATGTTGGTTGTAGTAGGAACAGTAAATTATCAATTGAGTAAGAAATCTTTATTAGAAACATCAAAAGAGTTTAAGGCATATGAAGAAGCTCAATTACAGAAAAATACTGATGATAGTGATAGTAGTAAAACAGAGGATTCTAGTAATGTGAATAAACAAGATGCAAAAGAAAGTGCTGATATAGAAATAGTTGATAGTAAAGCTAGTAAAGTAAAAGAAAAGGTAACTGAAACAAGTAAAGAAATAAAAGAACAACTATCATCTGAGAAAAACATGAAAAAAGCATCTTATATTTTAGATATGAAAATGAATAGAGAAAAGCAAAGAAATGAACTAGTTCAAGATTTAAATGAAATGATAAATAATCCATCTACAACAGAAGAATCTAGAAAAGAAGCTTCTAATATGAAATTAAATATAGTTAAAATTCAAGAAAAAGAACTTCAAATAGAAAATCTCTTGAGTACAAAAGGATATGAAGAAGCATTAGTTTATATAAGTGATAGTAAAGTCAATGTAGTGGTAAATGAAGCTAAATTAGATAAGAAAGATGCAGCAAAAATATTTGACTTAGTTGCAGAACAAGCTAATGTAAAGTATGAAAATATTAAACTTACAAATAATAATAAAAAGTAAAAAATAAACCTCAGAATTAACTGAGGTTATTTTCTTGCAAAGTAGACTTGTATTTGGTATTATTATACTTATAAAAATAGTTCCTTAAAATCAGGAGGTAAGTTTTAATATGGAAGATAATAAGTTTGGACAAGTAAAAATATCTAATGATGTAATAGCTACAATAGCTGGTCTAGCAGCATTAGAAGTTGAAGGCATAGAAACTACAGCAACATTAACAGATAAGTTGTTAAAAAATAATGGAGTAAAAATACAAATAGAAGAAGAGGATGTTAATTTAGATGTAATGGTTATGATAAAATATGGGATGTCAATACCAGATACAGCTTTTAAAGTTCAAGAAAATGTAAAAAATACTGTTGAGACAATGACAGGACTGAAGGTTTCTCAAGTAAATATACACATTCAAGGAATCAGCTTTAAGAAAGATAAAGTTGATAAAGAAGAAGCAAAAGCAACTAAGAAAAATTAATATTAGCCCTCTGAAAAGTCAGAGGGTTTTTTGTTGGCATTTGATTTTTATATAGATAATTAAACTTAAAGGAGAATTTTGATTGATGAAAAAAGATAGGGCACAAAAGAGTACAACAAGAGAATATATAATGAAACTTATATACCAGATAAATATTAATAAGGAAGATTTTGAAACTTTAGATGATAAAGTAGATACTTTTTTAAATGATAATTCAGAACATATTATAAATAGATATGAAGAGCTTGCACTTCAGTATTCAAATAATGCAAATTTAAAGCTAGAAGATACTAAGCTTGAAGATGTTATAGACAGAAACTATATAAGCAGAGTATGCAAAGCACTAAAAGAAAATCATGATAAGATAGATGAGTTAATAAACAAGCATGCTAAAAACTGGACAGTAGATAGAATGCCAAAGGTAGATGTGTCTATACTTAGATTATCTGTATGTGAAATAGCTTATTTGGACACTCCTAATAAAGTGTCAATAAATGAAGCTGTAGAGCTTGCAAAGATATATTGTGATGATAAGTCTCCTAAATTTATAAATGGTATATTGGGAAGTGTTGTTGATGAAATCGGTAAATAATATAATAATTGGAATTGATACTAGCTGCTATACTACTTCTATAGCAGCTATCTCTTTAGATAAGAAAGTTATCTTTAATGAGAAAATAATGCTAGAAGTAAGAGAAAATACAAAAGGACTAAGACAAAGTGAAGCTGTATTCCAGCATGTAAATAATTTAGGGCTTTTAAGTGATAGAGTAAAGTCATTTAAAGATAAGTTTAATATAGAAGGTGTCTGTTCAACTATAAGACCTAGACCAGTTGAAAACTCATATATGCCTGTATTTAATGTAGGATATAATTTTGGAAAGTTATTATCAAGTATATATGGTTGTAGATTTTATGAGACTACTCATCAAGAAAATCACATTGAAGCAAGTTTATTAAATAGTAAGTTAAAAAATAATAATAGATTTATTTCTGTTCATATGTCTGGTGGCACTACAGAGATACTTTTAATAAACAAAATGGATGATAATTATAATATATTGGATAGTAGCTTAGGTGCAATTACCAGAATAAGTAATAAAAAAGATGATAAAAGTAAGCTATACAATAATTTTGGATATAATATAGATATAATTGGAGGAAGTAAAGATATTAGCTTTGGTCAACTTATAGATAGAGTAGGAGTTAAGTTGGGGTATAAGTTTCCTTCAGGAAAATATTTAGATGAAAATGCTTTAAATTGTAACTTTAAAATAGAAAGTGGTCTGAAAACTTCTGTGAGAGATGGATATATGAATTTATCTGGATTAGAGAATCAGGTAAACAAGATTATAAAAGATAATAAAGATAATACTAATCAAAAAGAATATGTATCTAAATTAGTATTAGATTCAGTAGTTAGAAATATGTTTAAATCTTTAGTTTATTTATGTGAAACTTATAATGTAGATGAAGTAGTTTTTGCAGGTGGAGTTTCTGCAAGTAGGTATATTCTTAAAGAATTAAGTCTAAAATTAAGAAAAAAACATATAGAAGCTCATTTTACAGAACCACAATATTCAACTGATAATGCTGTTGGGTGTGCTATAATAGGATTGAATAACTTTTTAGGAGAAAGAGTATGAAACTAAGAGCTTTAGATATAAGTGAAGCAAACTCATATATTAAAAGAATTTTAATAAACGACCCAATACTTTCTAATCTTAAGGTTAAAGGAGAGATTTCCAATTTTAAGGTTCATAGTAGTGGGAATGTATATTTATCACTTAAAGATGAAACATCAAAGTTAAACTGTGTAATTTTTAAAAGTAATTTTAATCGTAATCTAAAATTAGACAATGGTGTGAAAGTTATAGCTAGTGGATACATATCGGTCTACGAAAGAGATGGTGCGTATCAATTATATATTAATGAAATTGAAATAGAGGGAATAGGGAATTTACACATAGAATTTAATAGATTAAAAGAAAAACTTGCTAAAGAAGGTTTATTTGACTCTAAATACAAGATACCTATACCTAAAATGCCAAACTCAATTGGAGTTATAACATCTCCAACAGGTGCTGTTATAAGAGATATAATAAATGTTATAAAAAGAAGATACCCTAAAATTAATATAAAGCTTTATCCAGTAACGGTTCAAGGAGATAAATCAGCAGAAGAAATATGTGAAGCAATCAGATTTTTTAATCATATGAAGAATGTTGATACACTTATAATTGGTAGAGGCGGGGGTTCAATAGAAGAGCTTTGGTCTTTTAATGATGAAATGGTAGCAAGAGAGGTTTTTAATTCTCAGATTCCAATAATATCAGCAGTTGGGCATGAAACTGATTTTACTATTTGTGACTTTGTATCTGATATGAGAGCACCAACACCATCCGCAGCAGCAGAGATTGCTACTCCATCGTTAGATGATATAAATTACAAACTTGGAAATATAAAAAGTAGAATGAGTAAGTCTCTTACAAATCAAATTGAGCTAGACCAATACAGGTTAGAATCAGCATTTAACAAGATAAATAACTATTTAGATTCTTATACAATAAAAGATAAAGTTATACAATTAGATAAAATATATGATAAAATAATTTTTGGAATAGAAAATAATTTGAAATTGGAAGATGAGAAACTAATAAAGATTGGAGCATTACTTCATAATTTAAGTCCATTAGCTACTATGGATAGAGGTTATAGCATAGCCCAAAAAGATGGAAAAGTAATAAACAGTATAAAAGGATTGAAAACAAAAGATAACATAGAGATAGTCTTAAAAGATGGAAATTTGGAATGTATGATAGATAAAATTGAAAATAAAGAGGTATAGTATGAATTTAACTTATGAAGAAGCTTATAAAAGATTAGAGAGTATATTAAATGAACTAGAATCTAAAAATGCTAGCTTAGATGAATCTTTAAGCTTGTATGAAGAAGGTATAAGCCTTTACAAACATTGTAATAAGCTTTTAGATGATGCTAAATTGAAAATAAGTAAATTTAATCAATTAGGAATAGAAGAAGATTTTAAAATTGAGGAGGAATAAAATTGGAATTTAAACAATGTCTGAAAGAAAAAGCAAGTTTTATAGAAAATGTACTTAAAGAATATATGCCTAAAGAAGAAGGGTATCAAAAAACAGTTATTGAAGCTATGAACTACAGTTTAAGTGCTGGAGGCAAGAGATTAAGACCAATACTTACATTAGAAGCTTGTAAAGTAGTTGGAGGTAATGAAGAAGAAGCTATTCCTTTTGCTATGGCCATTGAAATGATACATACATATTCACTAATACATGATGATTTACCAGCTCTTGATAATGATGACTTAAGAAGAGGTAGACCAACAAATCATAAAGTATATGGAGAAGCTATGGGTATTTTGGCAGGCGATGCTTTATTGAATTATGCTTTTGAAGTTATGCTTTCAGGTTCAATCAATAAAGAAAATCCAGAAAAGTATTTAAAAGCTATAAATGAAATTGCTAAAGGTGCTGGTATATATGGCATGATAGGTGGTCAGGTAGTAGATGTAGAAAGTGAAAATAAACAAATTGAAAAAGAAAAATTAGATTATATACATATGAATAAAACTGCAGCAATGATGGTGGGTTGTATGAGAGCAGGAGCTACTATCGGTGGAGCAAATTCAGAACAGATGGAAGAAATAACTAAATATGCAAAAAATATCGGATTATCATTCCAGATAGTAGATGATATACTAGATATAGTGGGAGATGAAGCTAAATTAGGTAAGAAAGTTGGAAGTGATATAGAAAATCACAAGTCAACATACCCATCACTTTTAGGTTTAGATAAATCTAAAGAAATTGCATATAATTTGATTGATGAAGCAAAGAAAAGTATAGAAAAATTATCTGACGATGTAGATTTTTTAAAGGGATTGGCTGAATATATAATAGATAGGGAATACTAAAATATACAGCTAAAATCGAGGAGGGAAAAATGGACTTTTTTTCGGAGATTTTTAACAATGGGGCTTTGGGAATAAGTCTGATTGCTTGTTTCTTAGCACAATTTATAAAAATATTTACTGGCAAGGAAAAAAGAATTGAGTTATCAAGAATACTTATTTCAGGAGGTATGCCTAGTTCCCATAGTTCTTTTGTTACAAGTTTAGCTACAGTGGTAGGTATTGAAAAAGGGTTTAATTCTACTGATTTTGCTATAATTACTGTGCTTGCCCTGATTATAATGTATGACGCAGCAGGTGTTAGACGGGCTGTAGGTAAGCAAGCTATCATATTAAATCAAATAGTAGCGGATATACAGCATGGAAAGCATATAGAGCAGAAGAAATTAAAAGAATTAATAGGTCACACACCACTAGAAGTTTGGTTTGGAGCTTTACTTGGAATAGTAACAGCTTTAATATTGATGTAAATTTAAAATTTACAAAATAAAGGTGAGGATAATATGTATAAATATTTAGATAAAGTAAATTCTCCAAAGGATATAAAAAATATGAGCATAGAAGAAATGGATTTACTTGCAAAAGATATAAGAAAATTTTTAGTAAAATCTGTTTCTAAGACAGGCGGGCACTTAGCTTCTAATTTAGGAGTAGTTGAGCTAACATTAGCACTTCATAAAGTGTTTGACAGTCCTAAAGATAAAATCGTATGGGATGTAGGACATCAATCTTATGTTCATAAAATAGTTACTGGAAGAAAAGATTATTTTGTATCTTTAAGACAATTTAATGGACTAAGTGGTTTTCCAAAGGAGAGTGAAAGTCCTCATGATATTTTTGACACAGGACATAGTAGTACATCTATTTCTGTAGCTACAGGTATTGCCTGTGCTAGAGACATAAAAAAAGAAAACTATAGTGTTATATCTGTAATTGGAGATGGTTCTATAACTGGAGGTATGGCACTTGAAGCTTTAAATCAATTAGGATATATCAATACCAATATGATAGTAATTCTTAATGATAATGAAATGTCCATAGATAAAAATGTTGGTGGAATGTCTAAATATCTGTCAAGTATTATAAGAAACTCAACAGTTGAAAAAATGACAGATGAAGTTGATAAAATTTTAAATGTTACACAAACAGGTGAGATTTTATCTAAGACTGCACATAGATTTAAAGATAAGTTAATGTATAGCTTTTCGCCTCAAGATTGTTCATTTTTTGATTCATTAGGTATAAAATATTATGGTCCTATAGATGGTCATAATACTAAAGAATTAATAGATACATTGAGAAAGGCTAAACATAAAAAAGGGCCTGTACTTTTACATGTAATTACGAAAAAAGGAAAAGGGTACAGATTTGCAGAGGAGCAACCTGATAAATATCATGGAGTATCAAAGTTTGATATAAAGACAGGAGTAACATCTTCAAAAGTTAAGTCTATGTCAGTTAGTGTTGGAGAAAAACTGGTTGATATGGCTAGTAATAATGAAGATATAGTAGCAATAACGGCTGCAATGCCATCTGGTACTGGGTTAAATTTATTTGAAAGAGCATACCCAAAAAGATATTATGATGTTGGTATAGCTGAACAACACGCAACAGGGTTTGCAGCAGGTCTTGCAAAAAGTGGGATGAAACCTTACTTTGCTGTATATTCATCGTTTTTGCAAAGAGCATACGACCAAATTATTCATGATGTATGTATAACTAAAAAGCCAGTTACTTTTCTTATAGATAGAGCTGGACTAGTTGGAAATGATGGAGAAACTCATCATGGTATGTTTGATTTAAGTTACTTGAATTCTATTCCAAATATTGTAGTAATGGCACCAAAAGATACAAGAGAGATGGAACTTATGATGGATTTATCATTAAAGCTAGACTATCCATCAGCAATTAGATATCCAAGAGGAAATAGCTATTACTTGGACAAGGGAGAATATAAAGAACTTGTATTAGGAAAGTATGAAGTATTAGATGATGGACAAGATACAGTTATACTTTCTATTGGAAGTATGGTGAAACATGCTTTAGAAGCTAAAGAACTATTGTTGAAGGAAGGAATAAATCCAACAATAGTTAATGCTAGATTCTTAAAGCCAATGGATGAAGATATGTTGAATATTTTATTAAAGAATCACAAAAATGTAGTTACAATAGAAGATAACATTGTAACTGGAGGGTTTGGAAGTAGAATAAACAAGTTTATTATAGATAATGAGCATAAGGTAAATATACTCAATATAGCAATACCAGAAGAATTTATAAAACATGGTAATGCAGATGAATTATATGATTTTGTAGGACTATCACCAAAAGGTATTGCTGATAAAATAAAAAAGTTAGTTATTAAATAAAAAATTAATGAAAATATTATAAATTAAGACTGATATAAAATATAAAATTTATCAATTAAATAAATATCAGGTGTGTTACTTTAAGCTACTTTAGTTATTATTAAAGTAGCTTTTAACAGAAAGGTAATTTTATGAAAAAGAGAATAGATTTATTGTTAGTAGAACAAGGTCATTTTGAAAGTAGAGAAAGAGCTAAAAAAGCAATAATGGCTGGTCTAGTTTTTGTTGATAATCAAAGATGTGATAAGGCTGGTACAGAAGTAAAAGAGGACTGTAATATACAAGTAAAAGGAAATCCAATACCATACGTTAGTAGAGGTGGTTTAAAGCTTGAAAAAGCTATGAAAAACTTTGATTTAACTATTGATGGAAAAGTATGTATGGATATAGGTGCATCTACAGGTGGTTTTACAGATTGTATGTTAAAAAATGGAGCAATAAAAGTATTTTCTATAGATGTTGGTTATGGGCAACTTGCTTGGAAATTAAGACAAGATGATAGAGTTGTGTGTATGGAGAGAACAAATATAAGAAATGTGACAATAGAAGATACAAAGCAGTTTGCGGATTTCGCATCAATTGATGTGTCTTTTATATCATTAAAACTAGTACTTCCAAAAGCTAAGGAGTTAGTACGTCATGACGGAGAAATTGTCGCTTTAATTAAACCACAATTTGAGGCAGGAAGAGAAAAAGTAGGTAAAAAAGGTGTAGTTAGAGAAAAATCTACACATATAGAAGTCATAAAAATGATTTCTGACTTTTCTGTTGGAAATGGATTTGAAATTTTAGGATTAGACTTTTCTCCAATTAAAGGGCCAGAAGGAAATATAGAGTATCTAATTCATCTGAGAAATGGAAATGAAGGTTATGAGTTTGATAGTAACACATACGATAATAAAATAGTGGAAGTCGTTGAGGCTTCACATAATTTAGACAAATAGGCTAAAAGGGGGCTTAGACTTGATCCTCGAATTATATATGAAAAATTGTGCTTTAGTTGAAGAGCTAAGGTTGAGTATTGATAAAAATTTAAATATACTTACAGGTGAAACTGGTTCAGGAAAATCTATAATAATAGATGCGCTTGGACTTTGTCTAGGTGATAAATATGATAGGTCTTTTCTAAGAAAAGGAACAGACAAGGGACTTGTTGAAGCCGTATTTTTATCAGATAATATATATCTAAAAAAAATACTAGACGAAAATGATATAAGTATAGAAGATGATAATTTGTTAGTCATAACTAGATTGATATATTCAGATGGAAAGAGCACTGCTAGAATAAATGGAAGAACTGTTAAAGTATCTCTTCTTAGAGAAATCGCATCAACACTTATAGATATACATGGTCAACATCAAAATCAGGCTTTATTTAATAAAGACACTCATTTGAAATTTCTAGACCTTTTTGGAGAGAATGAATTAGAAAAATTCAAAGTTGCCTATAAAAAAGTGTACAACAAGTATAGTGAAGTAAAAAAGGCTTTAAATTGTTTAACAGAAAATAAGGATGAGATGCAAATTCAAAGAGAAATAGATTTGTTAAAATTTCAAATAAATGAAATTGAGGTAGCAAATTTAAATAAGAATGAATATGAAGATTTATTAAAACAAAGAGAAGTTTATAGAAATAGTGAAAAGATATATAATAACTTGAATTTAAGTTATAGCAAGTTACATAATGGTGAGTATAATGTTATTGACCTAATAGGTCTTGCATCTAAAGAACTTAATGACATATCAAAATATGATAGTGTTTTGAGTGAATATAGTGATACTGTAGAAAGAATTATGTATGAGTTACAAGATATATCTAGTGATATAAGAAATTACAAAGATAATATAGACTTTGAGCCTTATGAATTAGAGCAGATTGAACTTAGAATTGATGAGATTAACAATTTAAGAAGAAAATATGGAGATAGTATAGACGATATATTTGAGTATTATGAAAAGATAAAAGATAGATTAGACGAGATACTAAATAGAGATGAAAGAGTTGAACAGTTAAAAAGTCAACTTATGAATATAGAAGAAGATTTAAAAATAAAAGCTAATAAATTGACTAAAGCAAGAACAGAAGTAGCAACTACTTTAGAGAAAATACTTCTTGATGAATTAAAAAGCTTAAACATGAAAAATGTAATGTTCAAAGTTAATTTTGAAGAAGGCCCATTTACTTTAAATGGAATAGATGATATTGAATTTATGATATCTTTTAACTTAGGGGAAGATATTAAACCTATATATAAAGTTGCATCAGGTGGTGAGATGTCTAGGTTTATGTTGGCATTTAAGACAATCTTGGCTGATATAGATGATATTGATACATTAGTGTTTGATGAAATAGATACAGGTATAAGTGGTATAGCAGCACAAATTGTTGGTGAGAAATTGAGTGATATAGCAAAGAAAAAGCAAATAATATGTATAACACACTTACCTCAAATTGCGGCAAATGCTGACACTCATTATTGTATAGAGAAAGATACTTCAAATAATAGGACATTTACTAATGTTAGTAAATTAAATCAATCTCAAAGAAAAAATGAAATTGCTAGGCTTATAGCAGGTAATAATATAACAGAGAAAACTATCGAACATGCAAGTGAAATCATTGAAATGGCTAAAAAATGCTAGTGAAGAAAGGTTGTTCTAAATAGGTGTAAAGAATTTTCTATCTGAATACTTTACATCTATTTTTTATGATTAAATTATTTAGTGAGTATATTAAAAATATAAAATTTAAAAGTTATATCAATTTGTAACTTTGAAATTTTTAGATGCTTAAGTATAATATTATGTATAAGGTATTAGTGAGGGGGGCATAAATTGAATAAAAAAAATACTATGCACTTAATTTTTACAATTGTAATTTTTATTTTATTATGGTATATGATATTGACAATGAATGAAATTAACAAAAACATAGAAAACTATAATAATAAATTAGAGTATTTGTCACAAGAAATTATGAATACCAAGTCAGATATTAGTAATACGATAAATGAAGAAATGTCAAAAAGCTATATAACTAAAAGTATTGATTTAAAAGTTAAAAAGCTTGAAAAAGAAGAATGTACTATTGAGGTAGATATTCAATTGAGTAAGTTGGGTAAAGATGGCAAGGTATTTTTTATGTATAAAGAAGATAATGATAAATGGAATGAAATTGAAATGACAAAACACGGAGAATTATCGTATACTTGTGAGATGAAAATAAAGACAGGTAATGAATATGACTATAAAGTAGTTACAAGTGGGACCATATCTGAAAGCTCAGATGTACAAAAGCTAACCACATCTGATTATATGCCTGAACAACCTGTATTTAATTCTGGAATAAGGGATAATAAAGAATATTTTATTGAAATAATAGAAAATAGTAATCTCTTAAATCATGAAAGTGAAAAGTCAAAAAATAAAGCCTATAATAGTATCAAATTGAAGAAAGTAGATATTATTGTAAATGAAGGGAAAAAAGATACTGTGTATAAAGCAAAATCTGTTAAAGTATTAGATGCTGATAAAGATAATAGTCCAAATGAAAGTCAAGTAAATTATGAAGCAACTTTCCCTAAAAGGGATATTGGTAGTATAGTCTATATTAAAGCCAAACTTACATACAATAATGGAGTAGAGTACATAAAGGATATAACTGAAGATATAACTATGAGTTTACAAGATTTGGAAAAATAAATACATATACAAATAAATTTGGTCAATAAAATAGAGTATAAATAAAATTGCAGTAGTTTTATTTATACTCTATTAAATAAAATTATAATTTTAATTCCATATATCTAGCGCCTTCAATTGGATTATAAGTATACGGTTCTATATCATAGAAACCAAGCTTTTCGTATAGTCTTTGAGCACTTTTCATGCTTGGAAGAGTGTCTAATCTCATATAGGCATATCCAATTTTTTTAGCTTCTTTAACAATTTCTTCTAATAGTATTTTTCCTATCTTTAGTCCTCTAAATTGATTTCTTACAAATAATCTTTTTAATTCACATACTTTGTCTTCAAGCTTTTTTAAAGCAACACAACCTGCTAAATTTTCATCGACAAATACTAATATCAATGAACCTGAAGGTTTTATATATTTTCCTGGAAGTGTTTTTAATTCGTTATTAAAGTCTTGAAAACATAAGTCTATATCTAGAGAATTTGAATATTCAGTAAATAAAATTTTTACATTTTCAAGATTTTCCAAGTCTTCTTCTTCAACAAATTTTAAACTTATATTTTGAGCCATTTTATCCATCATTATATAAATATGTTTATATAATGATTTCACCTCCTTGATAGATGTATATTTTGTTAATATCAATTAGATTTTAATACCATTACTTTTTCACCGCCATAGTCAAGCTCTCCATTAAACTCAAATCCAAAATCTTTATAAAGCTTGATAGCTGTTTTGTTGTTATCAAATATACTAAGATACAATTCGTCACAATTATATTCTTTTTTAAGAAGGTTTATAAGAAAATCTAAGGATGCTTTTCCATATCCTTTGCCTTGATATTTTGAATCAATCATAAATCTATCAAGCCAAACTCTATCATCTTCTAAGCGACCATACATAGCGAATCCTATTAATGAATTTTCATCATATATTCCTACAGGTATCCAAGCTGTTATAAATTTAGATTCAGCAATAGAAAGTGCATTACTTTCTATATAATCTAATTGACTTTTATCTACAGACAAATCAACTAAATCACGCCAATTATTTACGTCTGCAATTCTTACATTTAATTTCAAGATATTACCGCCCTTCAAACTTTTTCTTACAATATAATACTATCATATTATATATTAAAAATCACTTAGTAAGATGTTTAATAAGGTTTTTAAATGAATAAATTTTCTGGAAAAAGGAATTATAAATACATAATAATACAGCATAGGAGTAGATGAACATATGAACAAATCAAATAAAAATTTAAAAAATATTTGGATAATATTAGGAGCTGTATCGATTTTTATGATGGTTATAATCTTTCAAAATAAGAATTGTAATATAAATAAAGAGACTCCAATAGAAGCTTTTACAATTAAGAATCATGATAAAAAATTTGTATATCCACTTGGCAACATAGTTGGAGTAAAAGCCAATACAGATGGTGTATTGGTCTTAGGATATGAGGAAGAAGATGTAGATTATATTGGAGGCATACAAATTGGTGACAATATAGTAAAAATAGATAATAAAAGGATAAAAAATGGTCAAGATGTATCAGAAATTCTAAATAAAGCTAAGAAAAGTAAAGTTGAAGTTACTTTTGAGAGAAAAAATAAATACAAGACAGAAGTAATAGAAACTAAAAAAGAGAATGGTAAATATAAGCTTGGTCTTTGGGTAAGAGATAAGATATCTGGAATTGGAACTATGACTTTTTATGACCCTAGCATGGAAAAGTTCAAAGCAATTGGTCATGCCATAAAAGATTCGGATACTAATGAACTATTAAAAATAAAACAAGGATATATATATAAGCCAGAAAAGCTAAAAATAGTAAAGGCTAGTAATGAAAAAATAGGTAAAATAAAAGGCGACTTTAATGATAGCAATTTAATGGGTAATTTCTCGAATAACTCAGAGTTAGGTATAAGTGGTAATATCACAGAGAAACAGAATAAAGAATTTAATTTAGCGAATAAAGAAATGCAATTGATAGAAGTTGGCCGCCCACAAGATGTAAAAATAGGAGATGCAGTCATTCTTTTTGAAGATAAAAATAAAAATATAACAAGCTATGATATAAAAATAGAAAGTATAGTATATGATAAAGGAAATTATAGAGATATGGTAATAAAAGTAGTAGATGATAAGTTATTGGAATACACAGGAGGTATTGTGCAGGGGATGAGTGGAGCTCCAATAATACAAAATAATAAAATTATTGGTGCAATAACTCATGTTTTTAGAGATAATCCGAAAAAAGGATATGGTATTTTTATAGATGAAATGATAAAATTGTAGGTGAGGCATTAAAAAATTTTATTATTTTATCAATTATCTAGAAGGAATATAATTTTGAAGTGTCGAATATGCATTAGAGTAGATAATTAAGAGCAATTGTGTAAAAAGTTTAGTTTTCTGTAATAAGAAGATGTTTTTTAATGGGGGGATTTTTAGTGGAAAAAATCAAAATAGTTTTAGCAGATGACAATAAGGATTTTTGTCAGGTATTAAAAGAGTATTTGTCTAATGAGGATGATATCGATATATTAGGCATAGCTAAGGATGGAATTGAAGCATTAGACTTAGTAAAAAAGACACAACCGGACTTATTAATATTAGACGTAATAATGCCACATCTAGATGGATTAGGTGTAATTGAAAAATTGAATACAATGGATATACCTAAAATGCCAAAAATAATAGTACTATCAGCAGTAGGTCAAGATAAGATAACTCAAAGCGCAATAAATCTAGGAGCAGATTACTACATAGTAAAGCCGTTTGATTTTGTTGTGTTTATAAACAGAATTAGAGAATTGGTTTCTAATAGAGTTGCTCAAGTTGAGCCAAAGCCTAGACCAGTTCAAGAAACTCAAATGACTAGAAGTGATTTCGTTAAGAATGTAGGGAATATAGAAACAGAAATCACAAATATAATACATGAAATAGGAGTACCAGCTCATATAAAAGGATATTTATATTTAAGAGAAGCAATAAAAATGGTTATTGATAATGTTGAGCTTTTAGGTGCAGTAACAAAAGAGTTATATCCAAGTATAGCTAAAAAATTCAATACAACACCAAGTAGAGTTGAGAGAGCGATAAGACATGCGATAGAGGTTGCGTGGAGTAGAGGAAAAGTTGACACAATAAATCAACTATTTGGATATACAGTACACAATACTAAAGGAAAACCAACTAACTCGGAATTTATAGCAATGATTGCTGATAAATTAAGACTAGAGCATAGTATGGTTAAATAAATAGACACAAAAAGTAGGGCTTTTTAATTAAGGCATTGGCGATAAATATGTATTACAAGTAGCGAAATGGTATAACCAGTAGGGTTATACTGTTTCGCTATTTTAATAAGTATAAAATTTTTTCTTTATTTTTTCTTTACTATTCGTTCAATATATTAATATAATAAATTTATTTATACTATGCTTATAGTATATGTCTTTATAAGTTACAAAATGGAAGGAGTTTATTTTTTAAGAATGAATGTTGAATAAAATATAATAAACTTTATATTTTAAAGAATATTGTTGAATGTGTTAAATAAAAAAATAATAGAATATAGTATTATAAATGCCAAAGATGCAAAACAAACTTAAAACATTTATTTTATTGTTAAGTAATGCTATAATATAATGTGATTTTAATAATGATAGTGGAGGTTTAAAAATGAGAGTCGAGGCCCCTATAAAAGTAGATCGAAAAACCAAAAAACTTGCTAAAAGAGTTGAAAGTGGGGAAATAGCAGTTATAAATCATATCGATATAGATGAAGTTGCTGCAAACTCTTTAGTAGAAGCTAAAATAAAACTTGTCATAAATGCGTCTCCTTCTATAAGTGGTAGGTATCCCAATAAAGGTCCAGGGATATTAACTGAAAATAATATACTAATAATTGATAATATTGGAGAAGAATTATTTGAAGAATTAAAAGAAGGAGAAACTATAGAAGTTGTAGATGGAAAGATATATAGAAAAGGAAAATTTTTAGGTGCAGGCGAAGTTTTAGACAAGTATGAAGTTTCACACCAAATAAAGGCTGCTTATGAGAATTTAGCTGTAGAATTGGATAGATTTATAGATAATACTATAGATTATGCTAAAAAAGAAAAAGGATTTATACTTGGAGAAGTAGAAATTCCAAAAGTGAAAACTAATTACGCTAATAAACATGTATTGATAGTTGTAAGAGGTCAGGACTATAAAGAAGATTTGAGTACAATGCTTTCTTATATAGAAGAGGTAAAGCCAGTCTTGGTTGGTGTTGATGGTGGAGCAGATGCTTTAATTGAGTTTGGATATACTCCAGATGTAATCGTAGGAGATATGGATAGTGTAAGTGATGAAGCTTTAAAAAAGGCTAGCGAAATAGTAGTACATGCTTATACAGATGGAAGGGCTCCAGGTCTTAAGAGGGTTCAGGAATTAGGCCTAGATGCAATTGTATTTCCTGCACCAGGAACTAGTGAAGATATAGCTATGCTTATTGCTTATGAGTATAAGGCAGAGTTAATAGTAGCAGTTGGAACACATTCAAATATGATTGATTTCCTAGAAAAAGGTAGAAAAGGTATGGCAAGTACTTTTCTAGTTAGGCTTAAAATAGGTTCAAGACTTATAGACGCTAAAGGTGTCAATCTGTTATACAGAAGTAAATTAAAAATAAAGTACATATGGGCATTAATAGCAACAGCTTTGTTCCCTGTATTGGTAGTCGCATCACTATCACCAGGCGTTCAACAATTTATACAACTAATGCAATTAAAGTTTAGAGTATTATTACAGATGTAAATTTTAGGAGGATAAATATGCATATTAATATGAAATATTATATAGTCACTATAGGTGCTATATTTATAGCTTTGGGTATAGGCATGTTAGTAGGATTTAATTTAAATAATAATCAACAATTAAGTGAACAACAAGCAAATATAATAAATGATTTAGATGACAAGTTTAATATTTTAAAAGAGAAAAATGATAAACTTGATGGTGACTTAGCAAATGTAAATAAGGATTATGAAGAAGCAGTTAATTTTATAAATAAAAATGTAGATAAGATTTTAGCTGGTTCATTAAATGGTAAAAGCATAGGAATAATATCAGCTAATGAAAATGACGATTATACAAAAAATATAGAAGACATAATAAATAAATCTAATGGAAATATTGCCTTCAATATAGTATTAAAAGAAAATATAACAAATCCAGAAAAGTTAAAAGAAATCTCAACTAAATTAGGTACAGATATAAAAAATGCAAGTGATGCTGTCAATTATATAATGGATACCCTTAAAAAAGAAGATGCAAGTGATATTCTGACATATCTTCAAGAACTAGATGTAATAAAGTTTAACTCTCTTGGTAATACATATCTAAAATATGATTCTGTTGTAATAGCTGGTGGAAATGATGCAAAAGATAGTGCAAAACAGTTTGAAAAAATAGAAAAATTTGTAGTTTCAAAACTTAAATCAGAAAATAAATATTTAGTAGAAGTTCAAAATACAGGAGTTAAAACTTCTTATGTAGAACTATATTCTAAAAACAAGGTTGCAACTGTAGATAATATTGATGAAGGAATAGGAAGTATATCTCTAGCTATTCTTTTACAACAAGGAAACATAGTTGGTAACTTTGGTAGATTAGATACTGCAACTTCATTGTTGCCATCTATTAAATAGAAATAATTTTAAGGAGAGAAAAAATGGATTCTTATATAAGTATAATAATACCAGCTTATAACGAAGAAAGTAGAATAAAATATACATTAGATAGTATAGTGGATATTAAACAAATAAATGAGATAATAGTTGTTGATGATGGTTCAATTGATAATACTGCTAAAGTTGTATCTGAATTAGAGAATGAAAAGATTAAATTTTTTAAGTTAGATAAAAATAGAGGCAAAGGATATGCTTTAAATTATGGCATTAAGTTAGCAATGAAAAATGCAGATATTATAGGATTTCTAGATGGAGATTTAGGAAGTTCTGCTAAAGAAGTTGAAAAATTAATAGTACCTATATTAAATGGTGATGCTGATGTTACTATAGCTAAGTTTCCTCCTGCAAAGAAAAAAGGCGGTCTGGGATTTGTAAAAGGTTTAGCTAAAAATTCTGTGTTTGAGATGACAGGTGTTGAGTTAGATGCGACTTTATCAGGTCAAAGAATATTTAAAAGAGAAGTTTTAGAAAAGTTTGATGAAATACCTTTTGGATATGGAGTAGAAGTTGGTATGACTATTGATATCTTAAAGTATGGATTTAAAATTAAAGAAGTATTAGTAAATATGACTCATAATGAAACAGGAAGAAATTTAAAAGGGTTTATTCATAGAGGAAAACAGTATTATCATATAAAAAAGGTTTTAGGACAAAAAAAGAAAGAATGGAGGTAATATCTTAGTGGAAGATTATATACTTTATACCATTTTATTATTAACAGGATTATTTGGAACCTATGCTGTAATACCACTATTTAAAAATCTATTAATAAATGGAAATATACTTAGACCAAACTATAAAAAAGATATGATACC
The DNA here is from genome assembly GCF_045899875.1 of Clostridioides sp. GD02377. Taxonomy (NCBI): domain Bacteria; kingdom Bacillati; phylum Bacillota; class Clostridia; order Peptostreptococcales; family Peptostreptococcaceae; genus Clostridioides; species Clostridioides sp. GD02377. The sequence continues at coordinate 222,451 of NZ_JBJODA010000001.1, read as the reverse complement.
AGTAAGTATGGGAATTGTTTTTTTGCCTATGGTTGTAATTAATGGGATAATACTTACTTTCTTTACTACAGAATATAGGGATTTAACATATATATTTATGTTTATGTTTGGTATGATATCGATGTTCTTTGCAGGGATATTAGATGATATTATTGGAAATAGAGATGTAAGTGGATTAAAAGGACATTTTAAAAGTTTATTTAAAGGAAGTCTTACAACAGGAGGTTTTAAAGCATTATTTGGCGGATTTGTAGGACTTATAGTTTCTGTTGCTATATCAAAAGATATAATTGACATAATAATAAACACACTGATAATAGCTTTATCAACCAACTTAATGAATCTCTTGGATTTAAGACCAGGAAGAGCAATAAAAGTATATTTATTTATAATGGTGATTATATTTTTGACATTAACAGGTTTTGTTCAAGTGCTTCCATTACTTATAGTGCCAAATGTGCTTGCGTATTTTAATTATGATTTAAAAGCAAGAGCAATGATGGGAGATACTGGTTCAAATGTTCTTGGAATATCTATTGGAATTATGATTGCTTTTGGATATTCATTTAATGTTAGATTGGGATGGTTAATATTTGTAGTTATTATGCATATATTCACTGAGAAATACTCATTAACTAAGATAATAGAAAAAAATAAATTATTAAATTTTATAGATAAATTAGGAAGGTAACATTATGATAAGTAAAAGAGTGGGGATTGTTGAATCAATAGTAAGCCAAACTGAAACGCTTGATGATATAAGAGTGAATATAAATGGGGAAGTGCAAAGGGCATACAATTATCCAAAGCTATCTGGAACTATAAATGTAGGAGATGAAGTAGTTTTAAATACAACAGCAGTAGAACTGAGCTTAGGTACAGGTGGATATCATTTTGTAATAACTAATTTAAATAATTTAGAATCTACTTTAACTGAAGGTGGTCATATAATGAAACTTAGATATACACCTCTCCAAATAAAAGTTGATTCTATTGAAGAACAAGAAAGTATTTATCATGATGAATTTGGAAAGTTTAAAGGATTAGAAGGTCTTTCTGTTGTAGTAGGAACTCTTCACAGTATGTTGACTCCATTTGCAGCTTCATTTAAAAGAAGTAATCCCAATAAAAAATTAGTATATATAATGACTGATGGGGCATCTCTTCCAATATATTTAAGTAAAAACGTGGACACTTTAAAAGAAAAAAAATTAATAGACAATACTATAACGATAGGTAATGCATTTGGTGGAGATTATGAATGTATAAATATATATACTGCACTAATTACAGCTAAAGAAATATTAAAGGCAGATGCAGTATTTGTAAGTATGGGACCAGGAATTGCTGGAACAGGAACAAAATATGGATTTACAGGAATTGAACAAGGTCCAATTCTCGATGCTGTAAAAAAACTTGGTGGAAGAGCAATAGCAATTCCAAGAATTAGTTTTGCGGATAAAAGAGAAAGACATCAAGGTATTTCACATCATAGTATGACCGTATTTAAAGAGATTGTAAATGTAAATATAGATATACCAATAACTATATATGATGATGAAAAATTAAAGTTTATAAAAGAACAGGTAAGCTCAAATGGTTTAGATAAAAAGCATAATATAATTTATATAGATAATAATAAAACAAAAGAGGACTTAGAATATTTTAATCTAAAAGTAAAAAGTATGGGAAGAAATTACGAACAAGATGAGGCATTTTTTAAAGCTGCAAGCACAGCAGCATATTACTTAATGGAGGTTTAAGATGGTATTAGAAGAAAAAACTATTAGTAGTGATAGGGTTTATACAGGTAAAGTAATTACTTTAAAGGTCGATACTGTTGAAATTCCAGGGCAAGGATATCAAAAAAGGGAGTTAGTAGAAGTTGGTGGAGCAGTAGGAATAGTTGCAGTTACAGATGATAACAAGATTGTACTAGTTAAACAATTTAGAAAGCCTATAGAAAAGCCAATTTTCGAAATTCCAGCTGGTAAGTTAGAAAAAAATGAAAGTCCAAAAGAATGTGCTGAGAGAGAACTAAAAGAAGAAACTGGGTATAGTGCAAAAAATATTAAATTAATACATAAATTTTTCACTTCAGCAGGTTTTTCCAATGAGATAATGTTTGTATATTTAGCAACAGGGCTTACTCCAGGAGAGAATAATTTAGATGCAGATGAGTTTTTAGATGTATATGAAGTTGAGCTTGAAGAGGCATATAATATGGTATTAAAAAATGAGATTGAAGATGCAAAGACTTCTATTGGATTATTATTAGTAAAAGATATGTTTAAAAATTAATATTTATAAAAATGAATAACCCTTTGTCCTAAAGCATATTATTTTATAAAGGACAAGGGGGAATAAAATTGAGAAGAACATATAGAAGAAATGATTTTAGAGAATTGAATAGACAAATAATTATTATAGGATTATTGTTTATGATGTCTATTGTTATTGGGTCTTACATAAATAAAATCTTGCCAGGTTCTAGTGACAATATATTAAACAATATAAATCCTGCTGTAGAGTATTATAATTTAAATCTAAACATAAAAGAGACAGTTATACAAAATTTGAAGTCAGATGGAATTTTTATGGGCTCAATAGCTCTGTTAAGTCTATTTGTAGTAACGATTCCAGCTGTAATAGTAGTTTTTGTATTAAAAGGTATGTCCATAGGATATACAATAAATAGTTTTATATTAGCATTAAAGTTTAAAAGCGTAAAAATGATTTTAATAATATTATTTAAAAATTTGATTATTATTCCATGTGCAATCATATTAACATTAATTAGTATAAGCTATTTCAAAGAGATGGTTTATGAATTTAAAAAGAACAACAGAAAAAATATGCAATTTTTAATTAAGAGGTATATACTAAATATTATAATTATAATAGCACTATCATTGGGGTTGCAATTAATATTAAATACTGCAAGTATTGGTATTATTAAGTTCCTAGTTAAATAAAGGAGTTTATAATGGATATTATAGAGGGATATATAGATTACATAAAAGATAAAAAAAGATTATCAGAGAATACAGTGGCATCATACTTTATGGATATAAAAAAATATATGGAATATATAAATCAAAAAAGTATTAAACTAGTAGATATAGTTGAAAATGATATTATAAGTTATTTAATAAAGTTGGAAAAAGATAATGTGTCAATAGCTACAATAGCGAGGATGATATCCTCTATAAAATCTTTTCACGATTACTTATTTTTAAATCATGTATGCACAAATAATCCTGCAAAGGACATAAAAAAACCTAAAATAAAAAAAGAAAATATAAATATACTTACAGAAGAAGAAATTGAAAGATTATTGAAGTTTCCAAAGTTAACAACACCTAAGTTGGTTAGGGACAAGGCTATTTTTGAAGTGTTATATGGGACTGGTATAAAGGTGTCTGAATTAGTAGATATGAACATAGAAGATGTTGATTTGGATATTGACTATATATATTGTAATTCATGTTGTAAAAGTCAAAGGGTGATACCACTTTGTGATATCACAAAACTTTATTTGGAGAAGTATTTAAAAGAAGCAAGACCTAAAATGGCTGTAGAAGGTGAAAATTCATTATTTGTAAGTTCATTAGGTCAAAGGTTTACACGACAAGGTCTTTGGAAAGTCATAAAAAAATATTCTAATTTAGCTAATATAGATAAAAATATAAATCCTACAATGCTTAGACATTCATTTGCAATTCATTTGTTAAATGAAGGGGCTAACATTGCTGTTGTAAGTAAAATTTTAGGAAACGTTAATCTATCTAGCCTTCAAGTATATTTAAATCATATAGATAAAAACGTGAGAAGAGAAATAAAGGAAAAACATCCTAGAAATGATATTGATATAGAATTACAAAAAGCAGAGGCTAAATAGACTGTATAGCAAATTTTATAATTTAAAAGGAGCGTATTTATATGAGCAGAGTGATTTGGATTGTAATTGACAGTGTTGGGATAGGAGCGTTGCCTGATGCCGAAAAATTTGGTGACAGTAAGGATGTAAGTACTCTTGGAAATATATTTAAAGAATATCCAGATATACAAATTCCTAATATGAGAAAATTAGGCATAGGAAATATAGATGGTGTAGATTTTTTTGAAAGTATAAAAGAGCCAATAGGTTGTTTTGGAAAATGCAAGGAAATGTCTCAAGGAAAAGATACTACCACTGGTCATTGGGAAATGACTGGTATAATAGTTGACAAACCTTTTAAAACATTTGAACATGGATTTTCAAAAGAAATAATAGAAGAATTTGAGCAAAAAACTGGAAGAAAAGTAATAGGAAATAAACCAGCTTCAGGAACTGTAATAATTGATGAATATGGAGAACACCAAATAAAAACTGGAGATGTAATAGTATACACTTCAGCTGATAGTGTATTTCAAATAGCTGCTAATGAAGAGATAATCCCACTAGAAGAACTTTACAATATGTGTAAAATAGCTAGGGAGATAATGATGGGAGATAATGCAGTTGCTAGAGTAATTGCTAGACCATTTATAGGGAAGAAAACAGGTGAATTTGTTAGAACTTCAAACAGAAGAGACTATTCATTAGACCCATTTGAACCAACAGTTCTTGATAATATAAAAGAGTTAGGGCTTGACGTTTTGGCAGTTGGAAAAATAGAAGATATTTTTAATGGAAAAGGGATTACAGATTCTATCCATACTAAGAGTAATATGGATGGAGTAGATGAAACTTTAAATTATATGAAGCAAGAAAATAAAGGTCTGATATATTCAAATCTTGTCGATTTTGATTCTAAATATGGTCATAGAAGAGACCCAGAAGGATATAAGAAGGCCCTTGAAGAGTTTGACAGTAGACTTCCAGAAATAATGGATAATATGAGAGAAGACGACGTTCTTATAATCAATGCAGACCATGGAAATGACCCAACATATAAAGGTACAGACCATACAAGAGAATATATACCAGTTATGATTTATGGGAATAAGGTTAAAAAAGGATTTAATTTAGGAATAAGAGATACTTTTGCTGATATTGGAGCAACTGTTGCAGATATACTAGATGTAAAATTACCTAAACATGGCTCAAGTTTTAAAAAAGAATTATTCTAAATTAAGAGATAAATAAAAAATTAAAAAATTTAGCTTAATAGAATGGAGGGATTGGATGTTTGAAAATATAGAGCAAAGTAGCAAATTTATAAATTCCAAAATTAGTATAAAACCTAAAATTGGTCTGATATTAGGTTCTGGACTTGGAGATTTGGCAAATGATATAGAAGATTCTGTTACAATTAAATATAGTGAAATTCCAAATTTCCCTGTGTCAACAGTAGAAGGACATGCTGGACAACTTGTTATTGGAAAGCTTGAAGGGAAAGAAGTAGTTGCTATGCAGGGGAGATTTCATTACTATGAAGGATATTCTCAAAAAGAAGCTACTTTTCCAGTAAGAGTTATGAAAGCTTTAGGTGTCGAAACTCTTATAGTAACTAATGCTGCTGGAGGCGTAAATAAAAAGTTTAAAGCAGGAGACTTGATGATTATAAGAGACCATATAAACTTTAGTGGAAGTAATCCATTAGTAGGTAAAAATGATGATAGACTTGGAGCTAGATTTCCAGATATGTCAGATGCATATTCTTCTAAATATATAGATATAGTTAAAGATTGTGCAAAGAAATACAATATAGATGTAAAAGAAGGTGTTTATATGTTTTTTAGTGGGCCAAACTATGAAACACCAGCAGAAGTAAGAATGGCTCAAATATTAGGCGCTGATGCTGTAGGAATGTCTACTGTTCCAGAAGTAATAGTAGCAGCACATTCTAATATTAGTGTTATTGGTATATCTTGTATAACTAATATGGCTGCTGGTATCTTAAATCAGCCATTAAGTCATGAGGAAGTAATACAAACTACTCAAAAAGTTAAATCAGAATTTATGAATTTAGTTAAGAGTACAGTAAAAAAATTATAAGTATTTTGAGTGGATTTATGGTGAAATAGTTAATGTATTATTTGAAAAGAATTAATAAGAAGCTGTCTTGATATAGAAAGTTATTTCTAATAAAAGACAGTTTTTTTATAATACTATAATATTTGAAAGTGTTTTGAAGTTTAATATTTATTCAAATTATTACAGATTAGAATGGAGATTTCAAGTATGAGAATGTATGATATTATAAAAAAGAAGAGAGATAAACTAGAACTTAGTAAAGAAGAAATACATTATTTTATAGAAAACTATTCAAAAGGGAATATACCCGATTATCAGGCTTCTGCACTATTAATGTCTATTTATCTAAATAAGATGAATAAACAAGAAACCGTGTATCTTACAGAAGCAATGATGCACTCTGGTGATATTATAAATCTATCAGGTATAGAGGGTATAAAGGTAGATAAGCATAGTACTGGTGGTGTTGGAGATAAGACTACCATAGCTCTTATACCTTTAGTTGCTTCATGTGGAGCACCAGTTGCAAAAATGTCTGGTAGAGGTCTTGGTCATACTGGTGGCACTATTGATAAATTGGAGTCTATACCAGGTTTTTCAACAGAAATGGATATAAATAAGTTTATTGATTCTGTAAATAACTCTAAAATAGCAGTATGTGGCCAAAGTGCAAAGGTAGCAATTGCAGATAAGAAAATATATGCACTTAGAGATGTTACAGCAACTGTTGATAATATATCATTAATAGCATCTAGTGTGATGTCCAAAAAATTGTCCTCAGGAGCGGATGCAATTGTGCTAGATGTAAAAACTGGAGATGGAGCATTTATGAAGACTTTAGAAGAGTCTTTTGAATTAGCAAAATCTATGGTTGATATAGGTACTGGTATGAACAAAGATACAATAGGGATTGTAACAGATATGGATGAACCTTTAGGTTTTGCAATAGGAAATTCTTTAGAAGTTATAGAAGCAATTGAAACTTTAAAAGGAAATGGCCCTAAAGACCTTGTTGAACTATGTGAAGTATTAGGAGCATATATGTTAGTTTTATCAAAGGTTGCACATGATTTTGATGATGGTATTGAAAAGATAAGAGAATCTATAAAATCTGGAAGTGCTATACAGAAACTTAAAGAATTTATAGAAAATCAAGGCGGAAATAAAAATGTAGTAGATGATTATTCTTTATTCAAAAAACCAAAGTATAAACATCCAGTTAAATCAAACAAATCAGGTTATATAAGTAAAATTAAGGCTGAAGAAGTTGGTTTATCAGCGATGATTCTTGGAGCAGGTAGAGAGACTAAGGCGGATATTTTGGATTTATCAGCAGGGATAGTCTTAGAAAAGAAAGTTGGAGATTATGTAAATGAAGGTGAAGTTTTAGCATATTTGTATTATGATGATGAACAAAAGTTTTTATTAGCAAAAGACAGATTTGTTAATTCATATTCGATTGTAGATGAAAAAATAGAAAAAAATAAATTAATATATGGTATCGTAACACAGTGTGGAATTAAAAAGTTTTAGAAAATTTTAGAAAAGTGATTATAAAAGACCTAACATGTCAAAAATAGTGTTAGGTTTTTTATTTTTTTGATATATAAATAAGTTTATTCTACAAGATGATTGAAAATTACAGTATCTAGATTTATAATAGAAAATGGATAAATATACATAAGGAGTAGATTATATTATGAATTTTAAAGAAAATAGATTAAAAATAGCAGCATTAATAATTGTTATTTTAATTATCTTAGCAGGGGTGTTTATATCCATGCAAATAGGTCCTTATAATAAAAATAACAAGAATGATGTAATTATTGATATTCCAAGTGGAGCATCTGTCGGAAAAATATCTGACATATTATATGAAAATAAATTAATAAAAAATGAACTATTATTTAAACTCCTGGTAAAGATTAGTAATAAAGCTCCATCCATAAAATCAGGAACATATTTACTTAACCAATCGTATTCAAATAATGATATAATAACTCTTTTGGTTTCAGGTAAAATATATCAGGATGGTGTAAAAATTACTGTTCCAGAGGGTGCTACATCCAAAGAAGTTATAGCTATGTTAGTGAATAAAAATTTAGGAGATAAAGCTACTTTTGAAAATTTAATAAAAAAACCTCAAGAATTTTATGATAAATTTGTGTACTTGAAGGAGGATGGAATAACTTCTTTAGAAGGATTCTTATATCCAGAAACTTATTATTTTAATTCGAAAAAACAATCAGAAAAAGACATTTTAAGTGAAATGTTAAAGGTATTTGATAGTAAATATACGGACAAGCTTAAAAATAAGCAAAAAGAATCAAAGATGACTCTTCAAGAAGTAATGGAAATGGCTTCAATAATCGAGAAAGAAGCAGTACTTGATAAAGATAGACCAATAATAGCAAGTGTATTTTATAATAGACTTAAAGTAGGTATGCCTCTTCAATCAGATGCGACAATACAATATATATTTGAAGAGAGAAAGAAAATTGTAACATATGATGATTTAAAAATTGATTCACCATATAATAGTTATAAAAATAAAGGTTTACCTCCTACACCAATATCAAATCCTGGTATAAAATCTATTGAAGCTGCACTATATCCAGAGAAAACTGATTATCTGTATTTTGTAGCTAAGATTGATGGTGGGAATAACTATAGTACAAACTACCAAGACCATTTAAAATATGTCAAAGAATATAAAGAAGCGAGAGATAAACAGGACAAAGATACAAAAACAACAAATAAAGAAAATACAAAAAAATAAACAATGATTATAAAAAGTCTAACAGGGTAAGAATAATGTTGGGCTTTTTTATTGAAAATTGTTATTCTTAGATTTATAATAAAGAAAGTGTAAACATATATAACAATATGAATTTAAAAAATAATAAATTAAGACAATTTTTTAATATTTATTATTTTAGGGAGTGTTTTTATGAGTAATATAGTTAATGACTTAGTTGAAGATTATATAAGAGTGACATTAAAAGAAAAAGAAGGACTTTTAAAAGACTTAGAAATTTATGCAGAGGAAAATAGCGTTCCTATAATACATAAAGAAGTCTCAGATTTATTAAAAGTCTTATTAAAGATTCAAAAGCCAAAGAGAGTTTTAGAAGTAGGATGTGCAATTGGTTATTCTTCTATTTTTTTTGCAACTATTATAGGAAAAGATGCAGATATAATAACTGTTGAAAGAAATGAAAAAATGATAGAAAAAGCAAAAGTAAATATAAAATTAGCTGGATTTGACGATAACATAACTATACTAGAAGGAGATGCAGAAGAAAAACTTAGTCAAGTCCAAGGTGAATTTGACCTTATATTTATAGATGCAGCTAAAGGTCAATATAAGTTGTTCTTTGATTTAGTTATAGATAAATTAAAAGATGGTGGACTTTTAGTATCTGATAATATTTTATATAAAGGTATGGTTGCACATGATGATTTCGTTATAAGAAGAAAGAAAACCATAGTAAAAAGAATGAGAAATTATTTAGATTATATATGTAATTGTGACTATTTAAGTACATCATTAATACCAATAGGTGATGGTGTAGCACTAAGTTATAAAGAAAGTAAAAGAGGTGACGTAGATGGAATTAAATAAAGTTGAACTTTTAGCTCCAGCAGGTGATTTGGAGAGATTAAAAATAGCTATAACATATGGAGCAGATGCTGTTTATATAGGTGGAGAAATTTTTGGAATGAGGTCTGCTGCAAAGAATTTTAGTAAGGAAGATATGGCAGAAGGAGTAGCTTTTGCACATGAAAGAGGAAAAAAAGTATTTGTAACAGTAAATATAATACCTCATAATGAAGATTTTCTACAATTAGAAGATTATTTATTGGAATTAGAAGAGATAGGAATAGATGCAGTCATAATAGCTGACCCAGGAGTTCTTAGTGTTATCAAAAAAGTAATTCCAAATATGGAAATACATTTAAGTACACAAGCAAATACAACTAACTATTTAAGTGCAAAATTTTGGTATGAGCATGGAATAAAAAGAGTTGTAGTGGCAAGAGAATTATCTTTTGATGAAATATCTGAGATAAGAGCAAAGACACCTTTAGACATGGATATAGAAGCATTTATGCATGGAGCTATGTGTATCTCTTATTCTGGAAGATGCCTAATAAGTAATTATATGACTGGAAGAGATGCAAATAAAGGTTCTTGTGCTCAGTCTTGTAGATGGCAATATCATTTAGTAGAAGAAAAAAGACCTGGTGAGTATTTCCCAATATATGAAGATGAAAGAGGAACGTTCTTCTTTAATTCAAAAGATTTATGTATGATAGAGTATATACCAGAATTAATCAAATCTGGTATAACAAGTTTAAAGATAGAAGGTAGAATGAAGACTTCATACTATGTAGCTACTGTTGTAAGAGCATACAGAATGGCAATAGATGAATTTTATAAAGACCCAGAAAACTGGAAATTCAATCCAATGTGGATGGAAGAATTAAAAAAAGGTAGCCATAGACATTTTACATCAGGTTTTTACTTGAATAAACCAACAACAGAAGACCAAAATTATCAGTCAGCATCATATGTTAGAAACTATGATTTTATAGGTATAGTTAGAGAAACAGAAGATGAAGACGGTCTTATTGTAGTTGAGCAAAGAAATAAAATGTGTGTTGGTGATGAAATAGAGGTCATGGGACCATATAAAGAAACTATGTTCACTAAAATTGAAGAAATGTATAATGAAGAAGGAGAAGCTATAGAGTCAGCTCCTCATCCTAGACAAATAGTTAAATTAAAGTTATCAGTAAAAGTTGGTAAGGATTATATGCTTAGAAAAGTTATAGAAGAGAAGGTTGAAGAATAATAAAAATTTGATAAAGATAGTATTAGCCCCTTAGAAATTGTCAATAATGAAATTATCTAAGGGGTGATTTCATGTCAAAAAAGAAGACTCCATTTTTGAAAAAAGTGGGAAAGAGAAGCTGGTATATATTTACTATAATTTTGATAATTTATAGTGCTTTAATTTATAGACTAGTTGATATACAAGTATTAAAAGGTGATAAATACAAACAGAGTGTAGAATCGCAAAGTGTTGAGAAAGTAGAGTTAAATAGTGGAAGAGGAATAATTTATGATAGAAATAACAAAAAACTTACAGATACAAGTAAAACTCAGGTATTGGTAGTTGAAAAAGAAAAATTAAATAATAACTATAAGATTTTAGAGCTGGTTAAGAAAGCTACTAAGATGAAAGATTTGGATATATATAAGGCTATACAAGAACAATTAACACATCCTATAATACAAATTCAGGCTAAAGATATCGATAATAGAATGAAAAAAGAGCTTGAGAAAAATGGAATAATGATAGAAGAAAAAACTATGCGATATTCAAAAGATGGTTTATTGTCACATACAATAGGATATATAAAAGAGGATGATAAGTCAGGACAAGCAGGAATCGAGAAAAGTATGGACAGTGTGCTTAGAAATTCAAATGAAAAGTATATAAGTGCTTTTAAAGCTGGAGATGCAGGAAATGAAAAATCTCTAAACATACTAAAGGGAAGTGTAAAAACTATTGATGATAAGGCTAAAGATAGACATCTAAAAACTACAATTGATTATGATATTCAGAAAAAATTAGAACAGATACTAGATAAAGAAGAAAACCCTACAGCAGTGGTAATTTCAGAAGCTTCTACAGGTGAAATTCTTGCAATGTGTTCTAGACCTAATTTTGACCAGAATGATATATCAAAAAGTTTGAAAGGAAAAAATGGAGAATTTGAAAATAGAGTTATAAAGGCTACATATCCACCAGGGTCTGTATTTAAGATGGTAGTTTTATTTTCTGCACTTGAAAATGGTGTTGTAGATGAGAATTATACTTATAACTGTACAGGAAAGACTAAAGTTGGAAATACTAATGAAATATTACGATGTAATAAAATAAATGGTCATGGTTTCCAAAATTTAAGACAAACTTTTTCTAATTCATGTAATCCTGCATTTTTAGATATAGCTATGAAACTTGGCAAAGAAAAGATACTTAAATCTGCTGAAAGACTGCATTTATTTGAAAAGGTTGATATTGGTCTTGATGAAGAAAAAGTTAGAGAAGCTCCCAAAAACATATCAATACGAAATTTAGCTATAGGACAAGAAAATATAGAATTTACACCACTTCAAATAAATCAAATGACTCAAATAATGGCTAATAATGGAACATTCAAACCATTATATTTATATAAAAGTCTTGTGGATAATAATATGAATACAATAAAAACTTATAAGTCTTCAAAAAAGGAAGAACTGATTTCTCCTTATGTGTGTACACAAGTTAAAGAGATTATGAAGTCTGTGTCTAAGGATGGTACAGCTAAAGACTTAAAGGATTTAGAAGGTGGATGTGGAGTTAAAACTGGTACAGCTCAAAGTAGTTTAAATAAAAAAGCAATAGACCATGGATGGATAACTGGATTTTATCCTGAAGAAAGACCTAAGTATGTAATAACTGTGTTAGTAGAAGGAACTCAAAAAGGAAGTAAATCTGCAATACCTATATTTAAAGAAATATGTGAAAGCATACAATAAAATTATATATTATAAAATTTAAGGATATATCGTAATTTTTAGATTAAAGACTATGTCTAATACTATTACGATATATCCTTTTAAAAATTATAATATTAACTTTCTTGAACAAGCTCTTTTTCTAGTTTTTTAAGAGCTTTTTTTTCGATTCTAGATACATATGACCTCGATATATCGAGTTTTTGTGCAATTTCTCTTTGCGTTTTATACCCATAAGGAGTTAACCCATATCTTAACTGTACAATTTCTCTTTCTCTAGGAGTAAGAATTTTGTTTAGTTGCTCATAAAGTTTTCCGACTTGAACTTTTAGCTCAACCTCATCAAGAACATGGTTAGCTTCTGTACCAAGTATATCTAAAAGACTTATTTCATTACACACTACGCTTTATATGTTATTGATATCACTGCTTTTCATATAATTTCAGATGGACTGTTAACTCAAAGGAATCTAGTTTTTGTTCTTTAGATTTGTAATAAACAGCTTTATCAATGACAGATTTCAAAAGTTTATTTTTTCCAAGAGAATCTGAATCATGATAAAGAGATAGAACTGTTTTAATATCTTCTATCATTTTTGAAGTATCTTTTTTAACTATATCTAATTTATTTTTTAGTGTTTCTATTGAAAATTTAATTTCTTCAGTTCTTGAATCTATATTATTAGACCTATCAATAAATGTATCTTCATCATATATGCCACGTTCTAATAAATCATACAACTTATTTTTTTGTTTTCCTAATTCTTTTAATTCAGTTTCTAAGCCTTTCAATACTCGTTTTTGAAATTCTATATTATTATCAGTATTACTTTTCTTTAAATCTATATCAGATATTCTTAACTGGTATTTTTTTACTGCATCTTCTAATGACTTCAAAATAGCAGATTCAACAAATTCAAAGCGAGAACTCTTATTACAACCAGGATGATAACAAATTATATAGTCATGGTCTGTATATGGTCTATATACTAGAGGTCTACCACAGTTTTTACAGATTACTATGCCTGCAAGTGGATTCTTTATTTGATTACCATAACTAACATGACCATTTTTATTAAGTATATTCTGAGCTTTTTTCCAAACCAATTCACTTATTAGAGGTTCATGTTTACCTTTCGCTTCAATCCATTCGTCTTTAGGTCTTAATTTAACTGTTTTTATTTTATTTGGATTTTTGGATTTTTTATAATCTTTCTTTCGCCATTGTATATAACCACAATAAACTTTGTTTTTTATTATATTTGTTATTGCGGAGTTATACCAACTAGCACCTGTAGCAGTTTTAATTCCTAGATTGTTTAGATATTTAGATATTTTACTACAACCCATATCTTCATTAATATATAGGTCAAAGATAGTTCTAACTACATCAGCATCTTTATTTGGTACAAGAATTCTTTCTTTTCTGCCTGTAGTTACAGCGTCATATCCAAATGGGGCAGAAGTACCTATAAAATTTCCTTCCTCAACTGATTTTATTCTTCCTCTTTGCATTCTTCTTGATATAAGTTTTAGTTCTTTTCTTGCCATAAATGCTTCAAATTCTGAGTATTCTTCATCAAATTCATCTGTTAAGTCATACGTTTTTCTAGGTGTTATAATTTTAGTTTTACTTTCTTTAAAAGTTTCTAAGATTATACCTTGGTCTTTCATATCTCCACGACCAAGTCTGTCTAAATCCATTACTAATACTGAATCATATTTATTTTCTTCAACTTCTTTTAGAAGTTCAATCATTTTTGGTCTATGTATTATACTTTCTCCAGATACCAGTTCTTCTTTTATTTCGAGTACATTTAGATTTTGGTCTTTTGCTAGTTTTAATAGAGTTGATTTATGTCTGCTTAGAGTTTCAAATTCTCCTTGCTTTTCTGCCTCTTCATCAGCACGGGATTTTCTTAAGTATATAGCAACACTCATATAAGTAATCACACTCCTTAAATATAGTATATTAGTTATATAAGGAGATATTTCATGTTAAGCAAAATTAGTTAAGATTGTAAAAATAGTATTAAAATATCGCATGAATTGATAGCATATGTTGGTATAGTCTAAAGTTTACTTATAATATTTGCTGTAAAGCCATTATCTGATCTAGTCATTTATTACCTTAAACAGGTGTTTTTAATTATATAAGTTACCAGAATATGTTATAATAATTCTAGCAAGAAGTTGTAACCTACAATCTAAGAGTGGAGTTCATACAAACAAAGGATTATCCTCCCCATTTTAAGAAGGGAGGTGATTATGTATGGATAATTTTTTACTAAGTATATTAGCCAGTATTATGGCTAGCTATATAGTTTACTTGATAAGTAAGTTATTTAGAAAACGTAAAAAACCACTCAAAGCTGGCACTAAGAGTGGTTGGGAATTTGACTTTAAAATCAAATTCCATAAGTTTAAATAATTTCTAGTTTTTTAATCACGAACTTCACTCTACACCACATAGATTGCAGTTCTTCTTGCTTTTATTATATCACAAATTGGTATAAATATTCAAAAATAATAATTTTACTCCATAGTAAAAGTATATAATGTAGTTTTTATACCATTAGTTTTCCTAGAAATTTGTTCTTTTCCTTCACCTATTAAAGTGACTATATCTATAAATATTAAGCATCCTTTCATTTTTTCCATAATATTTCTCACTCATGTATTGTTTTGTTATTATTAAGCTCTGTTTAATACATTTATCTGTTTTAATTTAACAACATTTCTTTCTCAATACCCACCAACTCCTGCAAAATAAGGTTACAACATAAATTGAATACAATGTATCTATGATTGTAGTGATTGTTCATAGTACTATATTTCTAATTTTAAAATCTAAATTAAGATAATAAATACATGTCAAATTAAAATTCTAAAAACAAGATATATATTGAGTATAAGACAAGTATATGGACTCATATTTTATAACAAGGGGTGATATTGTGAAAATACTACAACAATTTAAACCATTTAAATATGATACAGAAAAAGATATAGAGTATGATGAAAAGATTATAGCTAATCAAAGTACAGAAGTCTATATAATATATCCGCGTATTTCTAATGAAGAGAATAAAAGAAGATGGGAAGAATTTGATGCTGTAGCTAAAGAAGTAGCCATTAATATATCAATGAAAAAAGCTGATACAGTAGAATGTTAATAAAGTATAGAAGTTGCTACTATTTAGCGCTTCTTTGGTATAAAGTTGGACAAGTATTTTTAAACAACTAGGATATTAATTTACTTAGTTGATATAAGATAAAAGCGAAGAAATTTAAAAGGAATTTTTATTTTATAAAAATAATTGAATCTATAATTATAAAAGAATTTATGATTCATAGTTAATGTTAGGTTATGAAATATGTAGAAGATTTAATAATAGCAATAAAACTTGAAGAAAACTTGAAGTGTAAAAAGCTTATGTAAGATGTATTATAGAAGTTGAATCATGACAATTGTAATATGCAAAAAAATTGAGCTTGTATATTATTTGCCATAAATATTGGATATACATTCTAACTGTGAGAAGAATTTTACTGAAAACATATATCTTATTTGTAGTAACAAATAAAATTATAATCAATAGGTTAATGTGTTATTTAAATATTAAAGGAGTTTTATATAAGATATATTAAATAATTGAAATTATAAAGATACTAGTTAAAAAAATAATATGAATATGAAATGGGTGAATTAGGAGGATTTAAGTAGTGGCTAAAAATGAGTTATTATTAGAGTTACATAAAGTTTTATATAAAATGGAGAAACACTGCAATGATTTTATGAAAAAATCAAGAAAAGGAGATAATCTAAACTGTAGTGATTGTGAATTTTATATAAATAACTATGATTTAAATAATAATAGTTGTTTATATAAAGATATTAAAAATTTTAGGGTATCTGATACTGTAGATATAATGGTTAAAGCTTTAGACATGAAAATATCTAAGGAAAGAAAAGTGAAATATCCATATATATATAAGCATTTTAAAGGTGGCTTTTATGTAACTATAGGAATTAGTAAGCCTGTTGCTTATTTTGAACTTAATAAATCATTGTTTGAAGTTGATAGTTATTATTTGGTAGCAGAAAATGGATTTAATGCAGTACATACTGAAACTAATGATATTGTGATTATATATAAAGACTCAGATGGCAATTTCTATCATCAAAAAGAAATAGATTGTGAAGAACTAGTGATTTATAAGTCTTTATATAGTGGAACTGGAGCATTTGCAAGGCCAATAGATATTTTTCTGTCTAAAGTAGATAAAGAAAAGTATCTTAATACAGCACAAGAGTATAGATTTGAGGAGTTTGAGTAGTTAACTATGATGTTTCTACTAAGGTCATATTGATACTATAAAAAATTGTAGAATATACTATCAACTTCAACAATAAAGTATGTTTTACAAAATGCCGTAAAGCCACATAAATACTAGGTCTATGTGGCTTTGTCTTACTTCATTAGAAAGTTTAAAACTCGATTATTAAAGTCTTTTGCCTCTTCATAGGTAGCGTGGCCAAGACCTTTGTATATAAATAATTCACTATTCTTGATTCCTTCTGCTAATTCTAAAGATGACTTTGTCCCTACAATACTATCATTGTCGCCTCCAATAATTAAGGTTGGAGATGATATTTTATCCAATTTAGAATAGGAATTATGCTCAATACATGAAGTGGCTTGTATAAGAAATCTTCTAAAATCTTTTGGTTTGCCAATATTTACAAGAAGCGGATAGAAAAAACGATATTTTTTTAAATATTTTTCTGAGTATGATTTTTCTGCTATGTCAATCATTAGACTCTTATAATCACTTTGCTCTGCCATCTTCATCCAACTACCAACGACTTCTTGTATGGTTTCATTTTGTTTTGATGAGGTAACCACCAGCATAAGTTTATTAACTAAATCTGGATAATCGGCAGCAAGATATTGTGCTATCATTCCACCTTGAGATACTCCCATAATATCTGCCTTTAAAATCCCAAGAGTTTTCATGACTTTTGCTTGGTCTCTAGCCATATCTCTTGTAGAATAACCTTCTTTCAAACAGTTTTTTCTGCTGAACATATACACCTTAAACTTTTGAGCAAATTGCTTATAACTCAATGCAAAAGCGATTGCCTGTATCTGCCCATGAATTGGGGAAAGTCCATCCCCCAAACCTGGCAAGATAATCAGTGGTTTTTGGCCTTTTCCAAACTCAATATAATTCACTGTTTCCTTGTCTACTACTACTTGATGGAATCGAGAACCATAAAACATATTTTACACCTCTTTCTTTTCACTAATAAGTCCACATTTTAAGATTGTTATGTGGTCTGTAAGGCTATTAACATATTTCTGTCGTATGTTATCAATATTTGTATTTTCTTGTATCTGAATATGAGACAAAAAATCTTCATTAAACCCAGTTAAAAACCATTTTAAAATATCAATACTCTTTTTCTTATCAAATCTAAGTATTGATGTGTCTACATCATACAATAGCTTATAATAAATGCTTTGGCCTTCCAGGTCATACTGTGCTTCAACTTTTTGATAGATTTCAGTATTACTTTTGGTAAATGCAGTAGCAATCAATTTATATTCATTAGGGTGCTTAATATACCAATCAAATTCCAATTCTGAATATTTAATGATTCTTTCGAACAACTCTTTTGGAAGAAAATCTATTTCCTTTGCTAAACTCACAATAAGCTCTTGTGTAACAGAATCGAGTATATAGAAGTACAATTCATCCTTATTTTTAAAGTATTTGAAAAGACTTCCCTTGCTAATACCTGCATTTTGGACAATTCTATTTGTTGAACTATTTTCATATCCATATTTAGCAAATTCATCAATACTAACCCTAGTAATCTTGTTACGTTTTTCTTCATCTAGTTCAAGAAATATATTAGTAGGCATAAGAACTCTCCTTTTCAAATGACCATGTGGTCACTGATTAGTTTTAAATGGTGACCATGTGGTCACTAAATGAGTATATCCTGTATCTATTTTTCTGTCAACATACTTTAAAGAAAATCTATCAATGTGTAAATAGTATGATTCATGTAATTTTATAAGGACTAAAGAAATAGTTGACATACAAATTGTATTACTATATCATTGTATTAAGAACTTAATACAATGATATAGTAAGGAGGCAATGAATGAAAGCTAGAAAATATAATATTACAAAAGGATTGTTTATAGTATATATAATCATTTTGACATGGATAATATTATTTAAGATGCAATTTGATATTTCATCACTTGAAGCAATGAATCTTAGAAGTATAAACTTAGTGCCTTTTGCTGGTTCACTTATAGTTAATAATAGAGTAGACATATCAGAGATTATATTAAATGTAGTTGTATTTGCACCATTTGGGATATATTTATGTATGCTAAAAGGAGAGTGGGGTTTTATAAAAAAGGTTGTACCTATTTTTTTAGCAAGTTTAGTTTTTGAAACACTTCAATATATATTTGCAATAGGTGCAAGTGATATAACCGATTTGATAGGAAATACATTAGGAGGAATAATAGGAATAGCAGTTTTTGTGTTATTGTCAAAAATATTTAAGGGCAAGGCAATAAAAATAATAAATATACTAGCATTGATTGTGACAGTTGTTGTGATATTATTTTTAGGATTGCTTATTATTACAAACTTATAAAGCCAATTAAAGTGTATATTAATAATGATGATGTGATTAATCAGGAGTAATAATAAACTTATAATAAATAGTAAAATACAATTGTATAAGAATTTAATTATAAATAAAAGCACATTAAATGGCGTGGGTCCAGTTGAATATCGTACTCATGCCATTTAATGTGCTTTTTATAGTATTTACTTGATAGGGTCATATCTATATATAGGTGTTTTCATAAATTATCATGGAAGTATTATATCTTAAAAATTTTGAATATTTAATTCTTGATTTTCTTTTGTCTTTTCTAATAAATCTAAAGCACAATTAATACAAACCTTGATGTCTGCATTGGTACTTTTATCATAATAAGTTATATATTTATTTCTATATTCATCTATTTCTTTTCCACAACAACTACATAATACGATTACGCTCATATTTTAATTCCTCCGTCTCTGATTATTCTTAATATATTCAATAGTGTAATTTTTCTGAAAATAATAATTGTTAAAACTCTATCAACTTGACCTTTATTTTCTTATTATAATGCATTTTAATAAAAAAATAAAGGCTATATATAAAATATTTATAGAAAAAAGTATAATATGGAATATTTTATAAAATTTTATTATTTTTTATAATAATAAAATATACATTAATATCCATAAAATGACAAAGATGAAAAAACTATTAAAATAGAATATTTCTAGTTTTAATATAAAATACTTGTTTGCTATATGTATAACAATTTATTTAAGAGTATGATTTGGGTATTATATAGTGGTAAGGTAATACCTAAAAAAATTAGCTGATTTAGTTAGATTTTTAAAAGATTAAAAAATATATGCTTATACTTAACAATATAATTGATATGTATTTTTGTTTGATATAATTAAGAAAAAATTTTGATATGAGCTTATTTTACACAACAGAGTAATACATATAAATAGTAGTATTTATTTCATTACCTTCTTTATCTGTTCCGATAGGGTCTTGTAGAGATACTTGAGTTTTATTTTTTTTGTTGGATCTAATATTCATTAAAATCTCATTTTCAATACATCTAGAAGCATATGTTGCTAATCGAGTTCCTTTATCTATGTTATAAGTTTCTATAGCTTTTATTAATCCTATTGTACCTATGGATATTAAATCATCTTGGTCTTCCGTCGAATTATTATATTTTTTTGCTATATAAGCTACTAATCTCATGTTTCTTTCAATCAATGTATCCTTTGCACTTTTATCATTTTCTATTTTAAATTTAGTTAAATACTCAATCTCTTCTTCAGGGGTTAAGGGTTTTTCAAAAGATTTAAGAGCTGCCAATAGGTCACCCCCTTTTCAACGGTCACTTTAAATTATATGAAGAAGACTTATCCAAGTTGACTGTTATCTAATAAAATAATATGTATACTTTTAGAATTTAAAACATATATTTACAAACTTTTGACCATTATATAACATAAAAAATGAGAACTTAAGTTTAAATTTTTGTTGTATATATATGAAACAAGACGAAGGAATTATTAACTTATTCAGTATAAATTGAAATTTAAATGTCAATAAATATAAAGGAGAAAGGATTATAAACAGTGAAACAAAGTTTTTCACTAATCATGCATAATTGTTTATTTGGATGATATTGATTACAAAGCTAGATTAGTAGGGGTAGTTAATATTATTAAAAATGAAGGTGGTGTACTAAAATGAAAAAAATTATATAAGATATTTATAAAGAAAATTTATAGTTAAATTTTTATATACTTTTTATATACAAAAAATTATTGAGAGGTTTTTATTATTGAAAACAAAAAAGAATGGTTTTATATCAATCGAATGTATAATAAGTATTGCTATATTATATGTTACTGTTTATTTAGTGTCGACATCTTTATATAGTTGCTATAGTTTTGTATGTAGAAATGAATCTGATAGAGAAATGTTAAGCACTGTAAAAAAATATATGGAAGATGAAAAGTACAGAATAAAAAATAGTAAATATGAGTTGATTGAGAATGGAACAAATAAAAATTACATAAATGGATATGAAGTTATCAGTACAGTAAAACAAATTTTAGATTATTATCAATGTTATGAAATAAATATAGAAATAAAAAATAATTTTAAAAAATTGAGGTTTACTAGTTATGTTACTAGACAATAGAGGTTCTATATTAATAATGACATTGATAATATTTTCTATTATAAGTACTGTGTGCATTATGTCTATAGGATTAATTTATACACATAATAATATATATGAGTTAGAATGTAAGGACATTCAATTAAAAGAAACTTCTTTGAGTGGAATAGAACTATCAATAAGTAATGTATATTCTTGTGTAAAGGAAGCTATTAATATATCAAATAATGAAGACGAATTTAAAACATATTTCTTAGGAAATAATATGATTAATTGTATAAAAAAAATAAAAGATACATCTTATAGCAACTTAGACAAAGTTTCTTTAAAGGTAGAGAATAATACTATATATGATAGAGGAGATTTTTTTGAATTAGATATAACAAGTACAGTTAAAGAGAAAAACTTTTTAAAAGTCATAAAAGTGAGGGTGAAAATTAAAAATCCATGGGTAGGGATTGATATTGAAGATTATATGGATGAGTCTCATAGTAAGGTGTTTAATGAATATAAGCTATTTGAAGAAAATGAAATCTTAAATGAATTTGAAGATGCGAGTGAAAATATGAATAATCAAGAACATGAAGAGTCTACAGACGAAGAAATTAAACAAGATATAATTGAAAATATAAAAAAGAATTTTGATGAAAAAAATTTAGTACATGTGTATAAGTATAGAGGTGTATAACTTTGAAAAAAGAAGGAATGTGACTGTAGTAGAATTAGTGGTATCTATTAGTATAATATTATTGATAGCTACATTATCGTTTCCAAAAGATAATCTTGAAAATCAAAAGATAAATTTATTTGCACATCAACTCTGCTCAGATATAAGATATGTTAGAAGAATTAATATGTTTAGTGATTATGATACATATATATATTATATAAATCAAGATAAACAAGAAGGATATGTATTGAGAAAAGATGGTAAAAATATTAAATCTATAGTACTACCTAAAAATGTAAAGATAGCAAGAAGTATAGATA
This sequence comes from Clostridioides sp. GD02377, assembly GCF_045899875.1. Classification (NCBI taxonomy): domain Bacteria; kingdom Bacillati; phylum Bacillota; class Clostridia; order Peptostreptococcales; family Peptostreptococcaceae; genus Clostridioides; species Clostridioides sp. GD02377. The sequence continues at coordinate 200,112 of NZ_JBJODA010000001.1, read as the reverse complement.
TAATAAAATTTAAATCTGATGGCTCACCTCAAAAAGCATCTACAATAGAGATATATAATCATAGACTAAGAAAAACTATAACAATAACACCCGTAAGTGGAAGAGTACTTCTGAAAGAGGGAAAATATGAAACGTAAACATGGTTACTTACTTTTAGAAAGTATAGTATCATTAGCTTCAATTGTAATATTGATAATGGTTTTATATTCTGTATTTGTGATTACAATAAATTTAAAACTTAAAATAGAAGATAACATAGAATTACAACAACAAAGTCTTGAAATTGTAAAATCTATGGAAGGAATTATTAGTAATTCTATGGGAATAATAAATCTATCTAATAATGAAGAAAGTTTTAAAAGAACAACATCTATAAAATGCAGATATGTGGATGAAGGTTTAACTGATAATGAGGAATATATAAGTAACAAAGAAATTATATTAAATGAAAGAAGAAATAAGCTATTTGTAAATTCTTTAAATGGTGAAAGTAGTCAAGCAGGTGGTTATGAAATTGGAGATTATGTAGATGAAATGTATGTGTCGATGTCCAATAATGGCCAATATGTTAATATAAAATTGAAATTATCAAAACGTAGTCAAAACTATGAAACTAAATTCAAAATAAAAATATGGAATTTTAGTGAAAGCATATGAAAACACATAAGTTTGAGAAAAAGAAATAACATCAATAAATCATATAAAGCGTAATTATTGAGAACTATATAATTAAATAATATCAATATATAAAATGTATAGACTAAGATTGTAGAGGAGAATAATAAAAATATAGAATAAGTAATTTGCCAAATACTTGTTTATATTGTATAACTTATGATATTATGATATTAGTAAAAATTTGTAATCCTGACTTGACAGAATTCAAGTAAGAGATATAATTTTAAAGGCATAGTAATGTAAAATTTACTAAAAAATAAGAAATTTATTTTAATATGGAGGAACAAGAAATGGTATCAGCAGGTGATTTTAGAAAAGGTGTTACATTTGAAAAAGATGGACAACCATGTTTAGTAGTTGATTTTCAACACGTTAAGCCAGGTAAAGGAGCTGCTTTCGTTAGAACTAAATACAGAAACTTAAAAACAGGAGCTATAAGAGAAGAAAGTTTCAATCCAAGTGAAAAATTCCCTAAAGCTGTTATAGATACAAGACAAATGCAATATCTATACAATGATGGTGAGTTATATTATTTTATGGACCAAGAAAATTTTGAACAAATACCATTAAACTATGAGCAAGTTGAAGATGCAATTAAGTTCTTAAAAGAGAATGAAGTTGCTACAATAAGATTTTATCAAGGGCAACCATTCCAAGTGGAAGCTCCAAACTTTGCAGAGTTAGAAGTTATAGATACAGAGCCTGGTATAAAAGGTGATACAGCAAGTAATGTAACTAAAGCAGCTACAGTTGAAACTGGAGCAGTTGTTCAAGTTCCATTATTTATAAATACTGGAGATAAAGTAAAGATAGATACTAGAACAGGTGAATATTTATCAAGAGTATAAAACTTTATGTATATAAAAGCTTATATGTCTTAATAATATAAGATATATGAGCTTTTAGTTTATATATAAAAAAGAAAGCGAGGGGTGTTACATGAAACATTTATATGAAGAAGTTGCATACTTAAAAGGCCTAGCAGAAGGACTAGAAATAAGTGCTGAAAGCAAAGAAGGGAAAATGATACATAAAATAGTTGATGCATTAGAAGTATTTGCAGATGCTATTGTAACATTGGATGAAGAGCAAGAAGAACTTCAAGATTTTGTTGAATCTATAGATGAAGATTTAGCAGATTTAGAAGAAGAAATCGCTGACATGGAAGATGATCTTTATGAAGACGATGAAGATGATGACGATGAGGACTTCAGCTATATAGAAATGGAATGCCCAAATTGTGGAGAGTTAGTAGAAATAGACGAAGATTTATTATATGATGATGAAGTGGATGTTGTTTGTCCTGATTGTAAGGCTGTAATATTATCATCAGAAGATGATTGTGATGATGATTGTGCATGTGGTGGTTGTTCAAGTTGTGATGATAGAGAGTAAAAATTCATAAGAAATAAAACTGCCTATGATGCCTATGAGATAATTTTGTTTCATAGGTAGTTTTATTTTTATGAGGAAGGGTATTGTGTATTTTGGTTTTGCAATACTTGGACAAAAATAGTACACTAGAATTTATAGAATAGGATTTTGGAGGGATGTAGTTATGAAAATAAGTAAAAAATTACTAGATAATATACAAAGATTTGAAAATGTTATAAATTATAAATTTAAAAATAAAGAATATATACTAGAAGCTCTTACTCATAGTTCATATTCTAATGAAAATAAAAAATATAATTTTAACGAAAGATTGGAGTTTTTAGGGGATTCAGTTTTAGGTATAGTGATAAGTGATTATTTATTCAATGAAGAAACTAATCTACCCGAAGGGGAACTAACTAAACTTAGAGCAAATATAGTTTGTGAAGATTCATTGAGTGAAGTAGCTAATGATATAAATTTAGGTGTTCACATGTTATTAGGCAGAGGAGAAGAGGCAACTGGAGGAAGACATAGAACTTCAATACTAGCAGATGCATTTGAAGCTGTAATAGCTGCGATATATCTTGATGGAGGCTTTGAAAGTGCAAGACAGTTTATACTGAATTATATGGAAAATATAATTTATGATTCAAGAAAAGGAAATATATTCAGAGACTATAAAACACATCTTCAAGAAGTGTTACAAGGGAATGGCGAAAATAATATTTGGTACAGGCTTATAGAAGAAAAAGGGCCAGACCATAATAAAAGATTTGTAATGGAAGTTGGAATCAATGAAGATGTTCTGGGTATAGGAGAAGGTAAGAGTAAAAAAGAAGCTGAACAATTAGCTGCTAAAGTAGCTTTAAAGAAAAAATTATGGGAAAAATAAATGTAATATGTAAAAATATAAAAAGAAATATTTATATTAGAAGGATGTTGTAGATGAAAAAGAGAATTATACCTATATTTGTTCCTCACAAAGGGTGTCCTCATGATTGTATATTTTGTAATCAAAAAAAAATAACAGGTGTGAGTACTGATGTTACAAGTGAAGATGCAAGAAAGATAATTGAAGAATGTTTAGAGACTATAGATAAAGATGCTGATGTAGAAATAGCATTTTTTGGTGGTAGCTTTACTGCGATAGATATTGATATACAAAAAAGTCTGTTATCAGTTGCCAAAGAATATGTAGAAAAAGGAATTGTGAAAGATATTAGAATGTCTACAAGACCAGACTGTATCAACGAAGAGATACTAAGTATGTTAAAAGACTATAAGACGAGCATAATTGAACTAGGAGTACAATCTTTAGATGAAAAAGTATTATTAGATAGTATAAGAGGTCATCAAGCAGAAATTGTATATAAGAGTTCAAAAATGATAAAAAATAGTGGAATTAAACTTGGTTTGCAGATGATGATTGGTCTTCCAGCTGATACAGAAGAAAAATGTATATTTACAGCAAAGAAATTTGTAGAGCTAAAACCAGATTGTGTTAGAGTGTATCCAACTTTAGTAGTAAAAGATACAGGGCTTGAAAAATTGATGGAGAAAAATGAGTATAGTCCATTTACTCTTGATGAGAGTATAAGTATAGTAAAGAAAGTTCTTGTATTGTTTTATGTTAATAATATAAATGTAATAAGAGTTGGACTTCAAGCTACTGATGATATACAAATTGGGAAAGCTGTTTTAGCAGGACCATATCACCCTGCATTTAGAGAATTAGTAGAAGCTGATATGATAAAAGATTATTTGGAATTTATTATTTTACAAAATAAAGATGTAAAACAAATGTTGGTGAAATCAAATAAAAAGAATATTTCTAAGATAATAGGAAATAAAAAAACAAATGTGAAGTATATGAAAGAAAAATTTGGTGTGATTTTAAAAACACAAGAATCAGATTTAGATATAAATCAATTAGAAATTGTGTTAGATGGAAAAAGTTTAATTATTGCTAATATGATAGACATTCATAGAAAATTGTATGACATTTATGACCTTTAGTTTTAACGATGAAGGGAGAGAAACGATTTGTATTTAAAGAGACTAGAGTTAAAGGGATTTAAATCCTTTCCAGTGAAAACAGATATTATTTTTAAAGAAGGAATAACAGCTATAGTAGGGCCAAATGGAAGTGGAAAAAGTAATATATCTGATGCTGTAAGATGGGTATTAGGAGAACAGAGTATTAAGAGTCTTAGAGGGGATAAACTTGAAGACGTAATATTTGCAGGTACAGATACAAAAAAACCTATGAATTACTGTGAAGTTGCTCTTACCATTGATAATTCTGAGAATCAATTGGAATTAGATTTTACAGAAGTAACTATAAGAAGAAGAGCTTATAGAAATGGTGAAAGTGAGTTTTTTCTGAACAATAAGAGCTGTAGATTAAAAGATATAAAAGAAGTCTTTTTAGATACTGGTATTGGAAAAGATGGTTATTCAATCATAGAACAAGGAAAAGTAGACGAAATATTAAGTAATAATCCTTTAAGTAGAAGGAAAGTTTTTGATGAAGCATGTGGTATATCAAAGTATAGATATAAAAAGCAGGAAGCAGAAAGAAATTTAAGTAATACAAAAGAGAATTTAGAAAGAATAGATGATGTATATATAGAAATTGAAAATCAATTAAAACCTCTTTTTAATCAACAGACAAAAGCAAAAAAGTATTTGGAAATAAGTGAGAAGTTGAAGATATTAGAAGTAAATAGCTTTATAAGAGAAATCGAAGGAACAGAAAAAGAATTAAGTGAGGTTAATGAGCATAGAAAAGTTATTGAAAAAGAACTTAATGAAAAAGAAGAACAAAAAAGCATTGTAGAGAAAAAACAAGAAGACATCAATAAAGAGATAGATGTATTACAAGATGTAATTGAAAAGTCTGTAGATTATATAAACTCGATTAAAGGGGTTATATCAAAAAAAGAATCTCAAATAAATTTAATTAAAGAAAGAATAAGAAATTTCACGAATGAAATTCATAGAAAAAGTTCAGAAATAAATGATATAAAAGAAAAGCTAAATGAAAATAAGCAATACATAAAAGACTTAGAAAGTAATAAATCATCAGGAAATGAAGAACTATCTATTTTACAAGAAAATATAAAAGTGTTGGAGTCTAGTAAAGATAAACAAAAAATGAAATTGGAATCTTTAAATAACGATATAGAGTTATTGAAAGAAAGTATAATAGATATATTAAATAAGAAACAAGAGTTTAGTAATAAGTTGTCTACATTAAATGCAAATAAAGAAAATATGAATATAAGAGATGAAAATATAAGCTCAGAAATAGCAGAATTAAATAAGAGTATTGAAATAAAGTCTCTTGAATTAGACAACATAAGTGAAGAATTTAATATGCAAAATGATGATTTAAAGAATGTAAATAATAGAAATAGGGAATTAGCAACTAATTTACAAGATACAATTAGTAAATACAACGAGCTAGAAGATGAAATACAGAAAAGTAAATATAATCTAAATGGATATAATTCAAAATTAAATGTCTATGTAGATATGGAAAATCATTATGAGGGATTTAATAGAGGTGTAAAAGAAGTCCTAAAAAATAAAAGTTTAAAAGGCATTCATGGAGCACTAGGTCAAATTATAAATGTACCTGAACAATATGAGAAATCTATAGAAGCAGCTTTGGGTGCATATATGCAGAATATAATAACTGATGATGAATTTAGTGCTAAATCTGCAATAAATTATTTAAAGCAGAATAATTTAGGTAGAGTAACCTTTCTTCCATTAAATATAATTAAATCAAACAAAATAAGTTTAGGAAATTTAAAAGCAAATACTAAATTTATAGGAATAGCAAGTGATTTAATTACATTTAATGAAAAGTATAGAAATATAATTGAGAATATACTTGGAAGAACTATACTTATAAATAATATAGATGAAGGTATAAAATTTGCAAAAGAAACTGGTCATAGATTTAAAATAGTGACTTTAGATGGTGAAATATTAAATCCAGGAGGTTCTTTGACTGGAGGAAGTTTAAAAACTAATGGTAATATACTATCTAGAAAAAGATACATCAATGAATATACAGAAAAGATAAATAACATTAAAATTGAGATTTCAGACTTAGAATCAAAAAGAGAGTCTCTAGACAAAGATATAAAAGATATAAAAAATGAAATTAATTCGTATGAGAATAAAATAAAAGATTTAGAAAAAAGTATAATAATAAAAAGTACAAGTATAAAGAACATTGAATCTGAAATTGAATCTTTAAAAGGTAGTATTACTAAGTTAGATAATGAAAAGAATGATTTGAACTCTAATTTAAATTACACACTTGAAAAAAGTGATATTGTTGAAAAAGATATGGAAGAATTAGATAATATATACAATCAAAATAAAGAAAAAATTGATAGTTTAAATGATGAAATAAAAAAATATAATGATTTATATGATAAGGAAAAGTCCCAATTTGATGAATTAAACTTAACCTTAGTAAAGAAAAGAGAAGTTTATAATAGTATAGTCAGAGATATAGAAAGAATAATTGGAGAAAATTCTGAGCTAGAAGAAAAAAATAAACAATTAGAAAAATCATTGAACTATGAAGAACAAGAAATAATTAAATTGCAAGATTCTATATCTATTGAAGAAAAAGAAAAAGAAAACCTAACAAAACAATTAGGAGATAGTAACAGAAATCTTGAAACTAGAAAAATAGCTAAAGATGATTTGAAAAATAGTTTTGATGAAATCAATAAAGAATTAAAAGCTATAGATAGACAACATATAGAACTTAAAGAAAGTTTATTTAAGGTTGGTGGAAGATTAGAAAGATTAAAGACTAGTCAAGACACATATGTAAATAAGTTATTTGAGCAATATGAGCTGACTTTAGTACAAGCATTAGAAATAAAAGATGAAAATTTAGATATAGATAGAAAATTCTTAGAAAATTTAAAGAGAGAAATAAGAAGTCTTGGAAATATAAATATAGATTCTATAAAGGAATATGAAGAAATAAAAGAAAGATACGATTTTTATAGTGAACAAAAACAAGATTTAGAAGAATCTATGGAAGAGATAGAAAAACTTATACATACATTAGAAGAAAATATGAAATCTGAATTTGAGATTAAATTTGAAGAAATAAGTAAAAACTTTAAGTATGTGTATAAGAGATTATTTGGTGGAGGTTGTGGAGAATTAACTATTTTAGATAAAGAAAATTTATTAGAAAGTGATATACTAATAACAGCCCAACCACCAGGTAAAAAAATGAAAAATCTAAATCTATTGTCTGGTGGAGAAAAAGCTTTAACAGCAATAAGTATACTCTTTGCTATATTAATTACAAAACCAACACCTTTTTGTATCTTAGATGAGATTGAAGCACCACTTGATGATGCAAACATATTTAGATTTGGAGAGTTTTTGAAGGATTTATCTAAAGAAACACAATTTATATCGGTAACACATAGAAGAGGGACTATGGAAGCTGCTGATTATATTTATGGAGTTACTATGCAAGAAAAAGCCATTTCAAAAGTTATTAGCTTAAAATTAAAAGAAGCTCAAGAAATAACAGATATTATATAACTTAGATTGACATAGGAGGAAGAACAGTGTTAAAAAAATTATTTGGTTTTGGAAAAGACAAAGAAAAGGAACTGGAAAAAAAGGATGCTGAGCCAGAAGAAGAAATAGAAAGTAGTATTGATAACCTAGAAAATGTAGAAGAAACTATTTTTTCAGGCCTTGAAGAAGAAGTTATAGATAAAATAGAAGATATTGAAGAAAAAACTGAAGAAGATGCTACTAATGAAAGTACTGAACAAGATGAAAAAGTAGAAGGCCAGTTAAAAATTGATGAACAAGATGTAGAAACTATTTTAAGTGATGATTCTAAAGAAGATAAAATAGAAGAATTAGAAAGCTATAATGATGAAACTGAATCTGAAGAGATGGAAGATAAAGAAGAAAAAAAGGTTAACTTGTTTGAAAGGTTAAAACAAGGATTAACAAAAGCAAAGCAAGGAATAACTGATAGAATAGATGAGGTTTTAAAATCATATACAAAAGTAGATGAAGATTTACTTGAGGATTTAGAGGAAATTTTAATAACAGCAGATGTTGGTGTAAATACAACTATGGATATAATTGAAAAACTAAGAGATAAAATAAAGCAAAAAGGTATTACAGAGCCTATGAAAGTAAGAGAAGAGCTTAAATCTATAGTAGAAGAGATTCTTACAAATGAAAACTCTATATTAGATATAGAACCAGCACCATGTATAATTCTAATGGTTGGTGTAAATGGAGTTGGCAAAACTACTACAATAGGTAAACTAGCAAATAAATACAAAAAAGATGGTAAAAAGGTTTTATTAGCAGCAGCAGATACATTTAGAGCAGCAGCTACAGAGCAATTGGAAATTTGGGCAAATAGAACGAATGTAGATATAATAAAGCATCAAGAAGGAGCAGACCCTGGAGCAGTAGTGTTTGATGCTATAAAGGCAGCCAAGGCTAGAAAAACAGATGTATTAATATGTGATACAGCGGGAAGATTACACAATAAAGCTAATCTTATGAATGAGCTTGGAAAAGTATTTAAAATAGTAGATAGAGAATTTCCAGAGGCAAAACGTGAAGTACTTCTTGTAGTAGATGCAACAACAGGTCAAAATGCAGTTGTTCAAGCAAAGACATTTAAAGAAGTTGCAGACATAACAGGTATAGTGCTTACAAAACTTGATGGGACTGCAAAAGGTGGAGTAGTACTTGCAGTAAAATCAGAAGTAGATGTACCTGTAAAACTTATTGGAGTTGGAGAAAGAGTAGAAGACCTGCAAGATTTTGATGCAAAATCATTTTCAGATGCATTATTTGGTAACTAGTATTCTTTTAAAAATAATGGTTGACAAGAGTGTTTATATGATATAAAATACAATAGTGTAAAGTAGATAACCTTTACAGTATACTGCTAGGAAGTGTAAGATATGAATATAGAAAAAATGGTCGAAATTGGATTGTTATTTGAACAATATAAAGAATTATTAACTGACAAGCAGAAAGAAATAGTAGCTCTATACTATGAAGAAGATTATTCTTTAGGTGAAATTAGTGAAAATCTGAATGTATCAAGACAAGGTGTGTATGATACTTTGAAGCGTTCAGAAAAAATACTAAGAGATTATGAAGAAAAATTACACTTAGTATCTAAGATTCAGGAGCAGGAAAAAAATATTAAAATTATAAAAGATAAAATTATTGACATTAAAGAAGATTTATTGCACAATAGAGATTGTGCTAATTTAATCCCTAAGCTAGAAAATATAGAAGATGTATGTAGGGAGATGATAAAATGATATTTGAAGGATTGTCTGATAAACTACAAGGGGCATTTAGTAAGTTAAAATCAAAAGGAAAACTTACAGAAGTAGATGTAAAAAATGCTATGAGAGAAGTTAAACTTGCTCTTCTTGAAGCAGATGTTAACTTTAAAGTAGTTAAAGATTTCATAAAAAAAGTTCAAGAAAGATGTGTTGGACAAGAAGTTATGCAAAGCTTAACTCCAGCTCAGCATGTAATTAAAATTGTAAATGAAGAACTTACAAGTTTAATGGGAGATGTACAAAGTAAAGTAATGATTTCCTCAAAACCTCCTACAATTTTGATGATGGTTGGACTGCAAGGAGCAGGTAAAACTACTACAGCAGGAAAGCTTGGAGGATATTTTAAAAAGCAAGGCAAGAAACCTTTATTAGTAGCTTGTGATATTTATAGACCAGCAGCAATAAAGCAACTTCAAGTTGTTGGGGAAAAATTGGATATACCTGTATTTAATATGGGAGATAAAGAAAATCCTGTAAATATTGCAAAGGCAGGTTTAAGCCATGCAATTAAAAATGCTAATGATTTAGTTATTATAGATACAGCTGGTAGACTTCACATAGATGAAGTGCTTATGGATGAATTAAAATCAATTAAGTCAGAAGTTAAACCACATGAAATACTTTTGGTTGTAGATTCTATGACAGGACAAGATGCTGTAAATGTTGCAGAAAGTTTCAATGAAGCTCTTGGTGTTGATGGAGTAGTCTTAACTAAATTGGATGGAGATACTAGAGGTGGTGCTGCACTTTCAATAAGAGCAGTTACACAAAAACCTATAAAATTTATGGGTATGGGGGAAAAACTAGATGATATAGAGCCTTTCCACCCAGATAGAATGGCATCAAGAATACTAGGTATGGGAGATGTCTTAAGTTTAATAGAAAAAGCACAAGAAAATATAGATTTAGAGAAAGCCAAAGAATTAGAACAAAAAATAAAAAAACAAGAACTTGATTTTGAGGATTTCTTACAACAAATGGAACAAATACAAAATATGGGACCTCTTGACAAGATAATTGGTATGATACCTGGTATGGGAAATGTAAAAGACCAACTTGGAGATGTAGATTTGAATGGCAAGGAAATGAATAGAACTAAAGCCATAATTCAATCAATGACTACATATGAGAGAAGAAACCCAGGAGTATTAAACGCTTCTAGAAAGAAAAGAATAGCTAGAGGTAGTGGAACTAGTGTACAAGATGTAAATAGACTTATAAAACAACTTAATGAAATGAAAAAAATGATGAAGATGTTTGCTGGTTCGCAAAAAAGTATGAAGAAAAGGGGCGGCTTAGGCGGTTTACCTTTTTTTAAATAAAATATAAAAAAAGTAAAAATTATTCGGAGGTGACTGTAATGGCAGTTAAAATAAGATTAAAAAGAATGGGAGCTAATAAAAAACCTTTCTACAGAATAGTAGTAGCTGATTCAAGAGCTCCAAGAGATGGAAAATTTATAGAAGAAATAGGATACTATAATCCAGTTTCTGAACCTAAACAAGTAAAAATAAATGATGAAAAAGCTATAAAATGGTTAACTACTGGTGCTCAACCAACAGAAGTAGTTAAAAAATTACTTGTGAAAAATGGAGTAATAGAAAAATTCGAAGCTTCTAAACAAGCAAAATAATTTTTCTTAGCAATTAGTTTAAGTAAATACTCATTGCTGAGGTTACTTTAGGAGATGAAATATATGAAAGAGCTAGTTGTAGATATAGCTAAGGCTCTAGTTGATAATCCTGATTCAGTTGTCGTTGAGGAATTTGAAGATAATGGCGGTATAGTCTTAAAACTTACAGTTGCTCAAGATGATATGGGTAAGGTTATTGGGAAGCAGGGAAGAATAGCTAAAGCTATAAGAACTGTCGTAAGATCTGTTGCAAATAGAGAAAATGTAAAAGTTTCTCTTGAGATAGTGTAAATAGGAGGATTAGGTATAATACCTAGTCCTTTTTATATAATTATATGTAGTTTTAAGAATTTATGATGATATGAGTATATAAGATTAAATTTTTTAAGAAGGTGATAACATGAAAGAAAAAGTAACTCATTTTAAGATAGGTCAAATAGTAAATACACAAGGTCTAAAAGGTGAGGTAAGAGTTTATCCACTTACTGATGATATAGATAGATTTGATGAATTGAAAGATTTTTATCTAGGAAAAGATTTAAATAATAAGTGGATTGTTGAAAAGGTAAGATACAAAGGTTCTATGGTTATAATGAAGATAAAGGATATAGATACTATAGAAAAAGCAGAAAAACTAAAAAATAAATTTATGTACGTGTCTAGGGAAGATAGTAGAGAACTTGAAGAAGGCGAATTTTTTATAGCAGATATGATTGGTATGGAAGTTTTAACTGTGGACGGAAAATATGTAGGAGTGTTAGAAGATGTACTTCAATACTCTGCAAATGATGTTTATGTAATAAAAGGTGAAGAGGATAAAGAATTCATGATACCAGCTATAAAAAAATTTGTACCTACAATAGACATTGATGACAGAAAAATGATTATAGACCCTATTAAGGGAATGATAGATTAGGTGGCAATATGAGATTTCATATAATGACGCTTTTTCCAGAAATATTTAATTCATATATGAATGAGAGTATAATGAAAAGAGCAGTTGAAAAAGGTGTAATTGAAGTTCATATATATAATATAAGAGATTTTTCTGATAATAAACATAAAAAAGTAGACGATTATCCATTTGGAGGAGGAGCTGGTATGGTAATGACTCCTCAACCGATATATGACACGTATAAGCATATAATAACAACTCATAATATAAATAATCCAAGAGTAATTTATCTAACTCCAAAAGGAAAGGTATACAACCAATCTATAGTGAAGCAAATGTCTATCAAAGAGGATATAATACTGCTATGTGGTCATTATGAAGGTATAGATGAAAGAATAATCGATTTAATTGTAACTGATGAAATTTCAATTGGAGATTATGTACTAACTGGAGGGGAACTTCCAGCACTTATAATGATAGATTCTATATCAAGACTAATACCAGGTGTATTAAATCAAGATGAATCTTTTGAAGAAGAATCATTTAAAGATAATTTGTTAGAGTATCCTCATTACACTAGACCTAGAGATTTTGAAGGATTAAAAGTACCAGAAGTGCTTTTATCAGGTAATCATAAAAAGATAGATGAGTGGAGAAAAGAAGAATCTATAAGAATAACTAAAGAAAGACGATTAGACTTATATAGAAAATCTAAAGAAAAATAAAAGTATAAGAAGTAATCAATATACATGTATACAATAAAGTACCTATAAATGGAATTAAAAACGTAAAAGTGCTTGTAATAACTATTGAAGTATAGTATAATATAAAATGTTGAAAATACGGGCGTTCCTCTGTTTACACTGGTCGGGTAGTTAAGAACGTCTATGATATTTAGGAGGAAGAAAGATGAATGAAATGCTAAGAGCAATTGAGCAAGAACAATTAAAAAATGAAGTTCCTAATTTTGGACCTGGGGACACAGTTAAAGTACACGTTAGAATTATAGAAGGAAAAAGAGAAAGAATACAAGTATTCGAAGGTGTAGTATTAAAGAGACAAGGTGGAGGAGCAAGAGAAACTTTCACAGTTAGAAAAATGTCTTTCAATGTTGGTGTAGAAAGAACTTTCCCAGTTCACTCTCCAAAAATAGAAAAAATAGAAGTTACTAGAAAAGGTAAAGTAAGAAGAGCTAAACTAAACTACTTAAGAGGTAGAGTAGGTAAAGCTGCTAAGATAAAAGAAGCTAGAAATAGATAATTAAAAACTTTACTTATAAATGGGGGGCTGATTTATCAGTCCTCTTTATATTTTAATGAAAATTATAGCAAATAATTATATCAGAAATAAATAGAACTATTTGTTGAAATATACATTATTTATTTATGAATTTATAACTTTTAAAATGAAAAATAAAATCGATAAATATTGAATTATATTTTGAAATAATATTAAAATAAGAAGAGAATATTATGTAAAGTATGATGTTAAAAGCATGACAATACAGTGATTTAAATAAATTTATTTTTTAATTATAATTAAGGAATAGTAATATAATATTTTAAAGGAGTGATATATATGTCAAATGAATATGAAGAGTATCTTATGGATGACAATCTACATATAAACTGGTATCCAGGTCATATGAAAAAAACTAAGGAGTTAGTAAAAAACAATTTAAAATTGATTGATGTAGTTATTGAACTGTTAGATGCCAGAATACCATTTAGTAGTAAAAATCCAGATATAGATAAGCTTGTAGGAGATAAACCAAGGGTAGTTGTACTTAATAAAAGTGACATGGCTGATAGAGATAAATTAAATCAATGGGTAGAGTATTATAAAAAAATTAACATAAAAGCTATACCAGTTGATACAATAAAAGGCATTGGTATAAATAAGATAATAGAAGAATGTAAGAATGTAACTAGAGAAAAAATGGACAATTTAAAAGATAAAGGGAGAAAAGAAAGAGCTATACGAATAATGATAGTTGGGGTCCCAAATGTTGGTAAATCATCTCTTATAAATAAATTAACAGGTAGAAAAAGTACTCAAACAGGAGACAAGCCAGGAGTAACTAAAGGGAAGCAATGGGTTAGGTTAAAAGGGAATCTTGAACTTTTGGATACACCTGGAATACTTTGGCCTAAGTTTGAAGACCAAGAAGTCGCTCTAAACTTAGCCTTTAGTAGAGCTATAAAGGATGAAATTTTGGATACTGAGACTTTAGCTTTAAGACTTATAGAGAAACTTATGAAGATAGCACCTGAGAATCTGAAAGCTAGATATAAATTGGAATCTCTAGGAGAAACTCCAATTGAAACTATGGATATGATTGGTCATAAGAGAGGATTCATAACAGGAAAAAAAGAGCTTGATTATGCACGTATAGCTACAACCGTTTTAAATGAGTTTAGAGATGGAAAAATAGGGAATATAACATTAGAAATACCAGAGAATGTTAAAAGATAGATTTTAAAGCCAGGTTAAAAAATTTAACATTATAAAATAAAAAAAACCTTTTCCTTAAGGTTTTTTTTATTTTTTTTAAATATAGACAAATATTGTCATATGAAAGTATAAATTAGATTAGAAAACCTTTAAAAATATTAATTTAAGACAAATATACCTAATTTTTTGAAAATTAAAATGAGTGTGATTATTTCAAATTTTGGTATATTGACTTGCTTGTTTCGTATAATATATAATAAGCACAAATCAATACAATATATTAAAAATTTAATTTATTTAATTTTATTAATTTAATAATAAGTTCTTATTGTTTTAATTAATTTATTTATGCAAGCGGAAACAATTGAGGCATTTTATTAATTTAATAAGGTTAAAAAGGGGGATTTTATAATGGGTAAGACCAAGGATATGATAGTATTTGGATTTGCATTATTCGCAATGTTCTTTGGAGCAGGTAACTTAATATTTCCACCATATTTGGGAATAATTACAGGTCCAGAATGGTTAATTGCCTTCTTAGGATTTACATTTGCCGATGCTGGTTTGGCACTTCTAGCAGTAATGGCTACAGCTAAATTTGATGGAAACGTAATTGAGATGTTTAAAAGATGTGGTATGAAATTAGGGATTCTTATAGGTTGTGCAGATATTTTATGTATAGGACCATTCCTAGCTATACCAAGAACAGGTGCAACAACTTATGAAATGGGTATGATGCCTCTATTTGGAACTTCGATTCCAGTGTTATTATTCTGTGTAGTTTATTTTGCGATATCATATGTATTAACAGTAAGACCTTCTAAGGTCGTAGATATAGTTGGACAATTTTTAACTCCAGCTCTTCTAATAGCTTTAGCATTTATAATTATAAAAGGTGTTGTATCTCCACTTGGAGAGGTAATAGATAAACCTATGATACCTAATGTATTTGCAGAAGGTATAGGCCAAGGATATCAGACGATGGATGCCTTTGCAGCAATAGCACTTGCATCAGTGTTGATAGTATCTTTAAATGAAAAAGGGTATACTTCTATTAGTGAAAAATTAAAGATGATTGGTAAAGCAGGTGTGCTTGCTTGTGGAGGCTTAGCTTTAGTTTATGGAGGTTTATGTTTCCTTGGAGCAACTGTATCAACAATGTATGGAACAGATGCAGTACAATCACAAGTAATAGTAAATATAACACAAGGATTGCTTGGAAATATTGGGAAAGCGATTTTAGCAGTAGTAGTATCATTAGCATGTTTAACTACATCTATAGGCCTTACATCTGCTACAGGACAATATTTCTCTAGACTTACAAAAGGTAAATTGAGTTATGAAAAAATAGTTTTAGCTGTATCTGTATTCAGTGCAGTAGTAGCATCTTTTGGTGTTGGAACTATAATAAAGATAGCATCACCTGTATTAAGTATAGTTTATCCACCATCAATTGTTTTAATAGTTCTAGCATTCTTCAATGAAAAAATCAAGAATGACAATTTATACAAGGGAGCAGTATATATGTCATTGTTTATAAGTATATTAACAGTTATATCTACTTATGGAGTAAATGTTCCAATAGTAAATTCTTTACCACTTGCTTCATTAGGATTTAACTGGGTGGTTCCAGTTATAATAGCTGGAATAATTGGTAATTTTATACCATCAAAGAGTCAATCTAATACACTTGGAACAAATTAAGCTTTATTCAATTAAAATATGAACCTGTAACTAAAGGAGTTATCTATAATAAATGAAATTATTTATATATAGATAACTCCTTTTATTTTTTCTTTCTATACTAATTGTTTGCTTTTGTTATACAACAAATATAAGAAAATATTGGAAAAAATATATAGTTTATTTTTTAACAATATTAGATGTTAAAAAAAGGACTTTGGAGTAATTTTATAAGTTTAGTTATAAGTATTAGCTGATTTTTACAAAGATATTATATAAATAAAATTATGACAATAATAAAATAATAAAATAAAATTTAAGGCGTTTGCATATATAAATCAATTAATCAAAGTACTAAATTGTTTTTATATAGGTATATATTAAGAATTTTTAGTTAATTTTGAAATATAAGTGTGTCGACGTGGATACAAGCAACTGCAAAGTTTAAGTAAGTTGGGCGTTAGAAAATAATTACAATGAAGAAAAGTAAGCTTGCAAATCATAATAAGGAATTTTCAGAAAAAACGATTTCAGAGATGGAAAATAAGTGGAAAATCTATGAATGTAGAACAATAATTTAGTAAAATTAGAAATTGATTTAGCAAAATAAATACAAAATACTACAAGAATTAACGTAAATAAGAGTTATGATAAAAGGAAAACGATTTTCTAAATATCATAATTTTGAAAATTAAAAAAATTAAAAATCATATTGACGTCTTTTTTTTAGAATTATATAATAAACACAAAATATTTAAAATTTAAATTGAATTTTTTAAATTGAATTAAAAAAATTATATGTAATATAGTAAGGAGGGATATACACTATTACATAAAACAAGTTAAATCAAGAATAGTTCAAATGATGTTAAAATTAAGAATATTCAAAAAAATTAGAATTTTTAATTTTGTCAAGAAAAATTAGAGAAAAAATAAAAAACCAATCATGTTTAAAGTATACAGGTTGATTTTATTTAATTAAGAAAGTTGTATTAAATATTGCGAAGATTTTATAAATTATGAAACATAATTGACAAGTTTAAGTCAAAAATGTATAATTAAATAAAATCTCGTCAAAAGGTTTTCATTTAAGAAGAGATTGGACTTATTTTTTAGTAAAATGTAGTAAAAAAGCAGTAAAGTAGTAAAATTCAAAATGGGGGTGCTTTAAATGGGTGAGAAACAAATCAAGTTTAAAGATGTAATTGTAATTGGATTTGCACTATTTGCAATGTTTTTTGGTGCTGGGAACTTAATATTCCCTCCATATCTAGGAGTTTTATCCGGAAGTAGCTGGTTAGTAGCTTTCATAGGATTCCTTTTCGCAGATGGTGGTTTGGCATTATTAGCAGTTATAGCAGCAACTAAGTTTAATGGAGATACATCAAAGATGTTCTCAAGAGCAGGTAAAGGATTAAGTATTGCATTAGGATGTGCAATGGTAATCTGTATAGGGCCACTTTTGGCAATACCTAGAACAGCAGCAACAACTTATGAGATGGGTATATTACCTACAATAGGTTCAGGAATAAGCCCAGTAATATTTTCTATAATATTCTTTGCTATAGTATTACTTCTAACAATAAGACCATCAAAAGTTGTAGATATAGTTGGGTCAATATTAACTCCAGCTTTACTTATAGCTTTAGCAGTATTAATAGTTAAAGGTATCGTATCTCCATTAGGAGAAATAAGAGATAGTTCTCTAATACAAAATGTATTTGCAGAAGGTATCACTCAAGGTTATCAAACAATGGATGCACTGGCAGCTAGTGTATTTGCATCAATCATAATCATGTCAGTAATAGCTAAAGGATACACAGGTGAAAAAGAAAAGATGAAAGCTACAGTAAGTGCAGGTGTTATTGCAGTAATAGGTATGGCACTAGTTTATGGTGGTTTATGTTATCTTGGAGCAACTGTATCTCAAGCATATGGACAAGATGTTCAACAAACAGCTTTAATAGTTGCAATAACAGCATCTTTACTTGGAACTACAGGTAAAATTTTATTAGCTATTATAGTTGCGTTAGCATGTTTAACAACAGCTATAGGACTTTCTTCAGCAGCTGGTCAATATTTCTCAACACTTACAGATGGAAAATTAAAATATGAGCATATAGTTATAGTAGTTTGTGTGTTTAGTGCAATCATATCAAACTTTGGAGTAAGTACAATAATACAATTCTCTGCTCCTATATTAAGTATGGTATATCCAGCAACTATAACTCTAGTTATATTAGCATTATTTAGTAACAAAATTAAAAATGACAATGTATTCAAATGTGCTGCATATATGGCATTATTAGTAAGTGTATTAACAGTTGCAACAAGCTTTGGAGTAAACATTCCTCTAGTTAATAGCTTACCATTTGCTTCATTAGGATTTAACTGGATAGTTCCAGTTGTAATAGCAGGAATAATAGGAAACTTTATTCCATCTAAAAGCAGTAAAACTGCATAGTAACAAATAATAATTGATAATTATGGAATTGCCTTTAAATTATATAGGCAATTCCTTTTTATATTTACTACAAATATGGAATGTCAATGTAAAATATCATCACATATATTTGTAAAGAAAAAATAAAGAATTTACTATTTAAGTATTTATTAATTAATGAAGGTTAAAGTGATAAAAACATAAAAAAGATAAAGTATATAAAAGTAGAATTGGACTTTTATATACTTTTTTATATTATTTTAAAGTTTTTCAAGAATATGTTTTACAAGTTGAGAAAACTATAAGGAGTGTTATATTGAATATAAAATAGTATAATATATATTATGCTAGATAATTAATCTGAAAAAATACAAACATATAAAAAAGTTTGTTTAGAATTATAGTTAATAGGTGTATTAATTTAATACTAATTTATTGGAGGTCTAAAGATGAAGTACATAATAAAGAGAGATGGTACAAAAGAACTTTTTAGTAAAAGTAAAATTGAAGATGCTGTCTATAAGGCTAGTATAAATAGTGAAGGTGGAGTGGATAGAGATTTAGCGTATGATATATCAAGAAAAATAGCTAAAGACTATAACTCTATGGAAAAGTGTTTATCTGTAGAGGAAATACAAGATATAGTTGAAGTATTGCTTATGGAATCAAATAGGAAAGATATAGCAAAACACTACATATTATATAGAGAAAGACGTTCTGAAATAAGAACCAAAGCGTGGGAGTTTGATGAATTACAAAAATCAATATGGAAAAACAAGTATAGAAATAATGGTGAGAGTTTTGATGAATGGATAAAGAGAATCTCAAATAACAGTCCAAGAATCTCAAAATTAATAAGACAAAAAAAATTTCTATTTGCTGGAAGAATTTTAGCAAATAGAGGTCTGCAGAAAGAAGGTAAAAAAGTAACATATTCTAATTGCTATGTAATAGAGCCACCAAAAGATAGTATAGAAGACATTTTCGATACTGCAAAAAAACTTGCTAGAACATTTAGCTATGGTGGAGGAGTTGGAATTGATATTTCAAAGTTAAGACCAAAAGGAGCAAAAGTGAATAATGCTGCAAAACACACAACTGGAGCAGTTTCATTTATGGAACTTTACAGCATGACAACTGGTTTGATTGGTCAAAGAGGAAGAAGAGGAGCTCTTATGATTTCTATGGATGTAAACCATCCAGAGATAGAAGAGTTTATAGATATAAAAACAGACTTAGAGAAAGTTACTAAAGCAAATATTTCTGTAAGAGTAACAGATGAATTTATGCAAGCTGTAAAAGAAAAGAAACTTTATAACTGTACTTTTGAAGTTGAAACTACTGGAGAAAAAATAGTCAAGATAGTAAATGCATATGATTTATTTACTAAATTTGTGAAAAATAACTGGGATTATGCAGAACCAGGTATTTTATTTTGGGACAAAATAAGAACATATAATTTTATGAGTGAAGATAAAAGTTTTTGTTTTTCAGGAGTGAATCCTTGTGCAGAAGAGCCACTTCCAAGTGGAGGAAGTTGTCTCCTTGGTTCAATAAACTTGTCAGAGTTTGTAATACAGTCATTTGGTGAACATGCTACCTTTGATATTAATAAACTAAAATCTTGCGTTAGAGAAGCTGTAGTAGCTTTAAATGATGTGTTAGATGAAGGATTAAACTTACATCCATTACAAGAGCAAAGGGATAGTGTACATAAATATAGACAGATAGGTCTAGGTGTAATGGGTATAGCTGACATGCTTATAAAAATGGGAATAAGATATGGTTCTGATAAATCTTTAGAATTGTGTGATTTGATTGGTAAGACTATGCTGAATGAAGCTGTAAAGCAATCAGCATTAATTGCTAAGGAATATGGAACTTTTAGTGAATATAAATATGAAAATATCTCTAAATCGGAGTTTTTTATAGAAAATTTAAATGACGATACTAAGGAAATGGTTAAAAAATATGGGCTTAGAAACTCACAACTATTAACTATACCTCCTACAGGTTCTATATCTACAATGATAGGAATTAGTGGAGGAATAGAGCCAATATTTAATCTTTCATATATAAGAAAAACTGAGAGTTTGCATGATGAAGATGTATATTATAAAGTATATACTCCAATTGTTAAGGAGTATATGGATAAAAAAGGTATTACAGATGAAGAGTGTTTACCAGATTTTTTTGTAACTGCTATGAATATAGGATATGAAGAAAGGATAAACATGCAAAAAGTATGGCAAAAGTATATTGATGCTTCTATATCATCTACAATAAATATACCTTTTGAAACTACAATTGAAGATGTTTTCAATATATATATTAAGGCATGGGAGGCTGGTCTTAAAGGTGTGACAATATTTAGAGATGGATGCAAAAGGAGTGGAATTTTAATAAATGAAAAAAAGGAAGAAAACAATAAAGAAAATAATAAAAAAGAAGATAATAAAAAAGAATGTTATAAAAATAATAAAAAAGAAAAAGATAATAAAGATGAAGAATCCAAAAAAATAGTAAATAAAAATTTTGAAGAAGATGAGAAATTTGTGTGTCCAGAGTGTGGAAGTGAAGGAATTGCACACACAGGTGGTTGTAGTATATGCTTAAAATGTGGATATAGTGGATGCAATTAAACTTTGTGTTAGCAAAAATTTAATATATTAAAACTTATATTTTTACAAATGAAAGATGAGGGAATTGTATGCAGAATAAAAGCGTGAGGGAGATTAAAGAAATAATTGAGATTTTAGAAGTAGAAAAATATATGCAATATATAGAACTACTGAGAGTCGATGACAGAAAATCTGTTCAAAGTCTAGCTATAAAACTAGCTAAAAAATTAGATAATATTAGAAGAGAAGAAGAAAGATTAGAAACCATAAATATATTTGAAAATGAAGGTTATAATAAAGGTTATTTATATATTGGAGGAATTGATGAAGCAGGAAGAGGGCCACTTGCTGGACCTGTTGTAGCCTCTGTAGTAGTATTTAAAAAAGACACAAAAATAGAAGGTGTAAATGATTCTAAAAAACTAAGTGAAGCAAAAAGAGATGAACTTTTTGAAGTAATAAAAAAAGAAGCATTAGACTATGGAATAGGTATCGTAAATAATGAAGAAATAGACGAATTTAACATATTGAATGCTACATATATGGCAATGAAAAAAGCTATAAATTGTTTAAAACAAGCACCTGATTATCTATTGGTTGATGCAGCGACAATACCAGGAATTGATATAGCTCAAAATCCAATTGTAAAAGGAGATTCAAAATCTATATCAATAGCAGCAGCAAGTATATTAGCTAAGGTTACTAGAGATAGTATAATGTATCAATATGATAGAGTATATCCAGAATATGGTTTTAAATCTCATAAAGGGTATGGGACTAAAGAACACTATGAAGCTATTGAAAAACATGGAATAACTCCTATACATAGGAAAAGTTTTTTGAAAAATATACTGTAAATACAATATGATATAATGTATATGATATAAATTACTATAATAAATGGGGGATTAAAGATGGAGTATAATGAACTATTAAAAAATGCTAGAGAAAATTTAAATGGAAGTTGCAAAGTTTGCAAAGTTTGTAATGGAGTTGTTTGTGCAGGGGAAGTTCCTGGTATGGGAGGTAAAGGAAGTGGTTCTTCTTTTATAGAAAATAGTAAGAGTTTAGAAAAAGTAAAAGTGAATATGAGAGTAATACATGATGTCTCAAATCCTGATACATCTATAGATATGTTTGGAAAAAAAATGAGTTCACCTATATTTGCAGCTCCAGTAACAGGAACTACATTGAATATGGGTGGAAAGATTAATGAAAGAGATTACATAGAACCAGTAGTTGCAGGATGTGCTAATAGTGGGATTTATGCAATGGTTGGAGATACAGCAGTAGATGCTTTTTTAATGGAAAATTTGGATGTAGTTAAAAAGTATAATGGTGCTGGAATTGTATTTATTAAGCCTTGGGATAATGAAAATATCATAAAAAAGATAAGATTAGCTGAAGAAGCTGGTGCATTTGCAGTTGGAGTTGATATAGATGCTTGTGGTTTAGTAACTTTATCACTACATGGAAAACCAGTACTTCCTAAAAATGTTGAACAAATAAAAGAATTGGTAAACGCTACTAAGCTACCATTTATATTGAAAGGAATAATGACTGTTGAAGATGCATTAATGGCAGTTGAAGCAGGGGTAGATGCTATAGTTGTATCAAATCATGGAGGAAGAGTACTAGATTGTACACCAGGAGCATGTGAAGTTCTACCAAGAATTGCTGATGCTGTTAAAGGTAAAGTTACAATACTTGCAGATGGTGGAGTTAGAACAGGATTAGATGTATTAAAGATGATAGGTCTAGGAGCAGATGCAGTATTAATAGGAAGACCTTTTGTGACAGCTTCATTTGGTGGAGCAACTGATGGTGTAGAAACTTACATAAATAAGCTTCAATCAGAACTAAGTAGCTCTATGATATTAACTGGATGTCAAACTATAAAAGATATTGATGGAAAAGTTATATACAAATAAAATTTTATACAAAAAAGAGGAAAAATCATTTTAATGTAGAATAATTGTACAAAGGGGGAATTTATATGAGTAAAAAAGCTTATGAAGAAGCCTTAGTAGAATTAGAAAAATTTATTAATGAAAGAAAAGAAATAATTAAAAGTGCGGAGAGCTGTATTGATAAGTACATAGTTGACAGAACGCTACCTTTTGATTACAAAGATAAATGTGTGGAATGGCAACAAGAGTTACTTGATATTGCAGAGGCACAAATTTTAGAAGCAAATGAGTTAAGTGTTTTATTAGAAGAGAAAAAAGAACTTGAGAAAGAGTAAGTTTTACTACTAAGTCTAGAGGAAAATCAAGAATATGATTTACCCCTAGACTTTTTATTTAAATAAAGATGTCTATCTAATTAATCTATCTTTATCAATTTTAGATTAAAAGATTTGGAAGAATAGAGTAATCATATGAATAACTAAACAATTAAACTAGTATATAAAACTAATTTAATTGTTATTTTTTGAATTTAGTATATGGTTTTTCATTTCTTCTAATACAATTGTGTAGGATTTGCATTGTGCTGCAGCTAATTCTGACAAAGCAAATCTTTGAGCCTTATTTAGAAAATCTTTATCTGTGCTACATAGTTGCTTTGAATTATCTTGTATCATAAGCATCTTAATTAATTTTACAATCTCGAAAACATCTCCTGAGTGAAATTTATCCTGGTATAGTTTAAGTCGTTTTTTTCTATCAAGAACCCATAAACAATCTGCTTTATCAAGGGATTGTATAAAGTTATCAACTTCATTTTCATCCATAACTGGACGTATACCAATCTTATCAGCATTTAAAACAGGAATCAAAATTTTAAGATTACTATTGTAAATAACAGTCAATTCATAGTATTTTTGTATATGATGATTTACATCCTTTGTTACAAGACCACTTATATAGCAGGCT
This sequence comes from Clostridioides sp. GD02377, assembly GCF_045899875.1. NCBI lineage: Bacteria > Bacillati > Bacillota > Clostridia > Peptostreptococcales > Peptostreptococcaceae > Clostridioides > Clostridioides sp. GD02377. The sequence continues at coordinate 176,055 of NZ_JBJODA010000001.1, read as the reverse complement.
CCTTCTTTTGGATACATTACACTTTCACCGATTTCATACATATGGTTATACCTCCAAACTGAATTTTAGATATTGCAATTTGGGTACAATGCTTTAATTATCTAATAATTAATATTATATCATAAAATACTTGACAGGTCAAATTAAATGATATATAATAAAAAGTTTAGAATAATAGATATATATAATTAGATATAAAAATATAAGATAAGATGATTTAATATATTAAAATATCTAGTTAGTATTGTATAAAGTAACATACTAACTAGATTTAATAATTATTAATTTCTAGCAAAATCTCTTAATTTAAGACTTCCAGCTGTTACAAATACCATTCCAATAAGAATTAGAACAATTATATTTATTAATATATTACCATTATTATTAATAGCATCTATAGTCCAATAAAATGGTGTAAGCTTTGAAAGATTAGCCATAAAGGACAATTTATCAAGTGATGGTATCATGCTAGATATGGATATAGCTAAACCTATTAAAGAATAAAATGTAGATATAAGACTTATAGAACTTTCGTTTTTAAACACTCTAGCTATCCAAAATACGAATCCAGTAGCAACAAAACTATTTGATAGTACAATCATCAATGTATTTAGAGTTAACTTAAAATCTCTTGTAAATGTGAAACATACTAAAGTTAAGGTGTATACAATTGCTTGAGTAAAAAATAACCCTAAAAATATACTGAAAATTATTTTTATATCATTATGTTTTGTAGAGACAAGTCTTTTTAAGGTATTAGATTTTTTTAATGCAAATAAATCAGAAGCTAGATGTGCTGCGTTAATGTACATAAAATAACATATTAAGAAAACTATTAAAAACGAATTTTTATTCTTATCTGGACTGTTATCAATTATATTTGTCTTGGTCAATTTATCATCTATATTTCCATCTATTTTTAATTTTAATGAATTAGTAATAAAAGATTCTATTTGTGATTCTGCCCAAAGACTACCTCCACCATTTTCAGTTTTAAAACATTTAACCACAGGTCGTTTTAAGTTATCTATATTGCTTGAAAAATTTTTATCTAAAATGAAGACAGCAGAAACTTTATTGTTTTTTAATAGATTCATAGCTTTGTCTTGTTCGTCAAGTCCAAATGAGTTTTCTTTTAATTTAGAACTATCTATTAACTTATGTTCGTATTTTCCAGAAGAATTAGATACAATTGCTACTGGAGAAAAGTACATTGATTGATTTTCTGAGCTGCCAGTAAAAAAGTTAAGAGAAAATACTAATATAACAGGAAACAAGACCATATTAACTAAAAGAGTATGATTTTTTATATATCTTTTTATGTTTGCAATAATTAATCTAATCATTATTAAACCTCCCTCCACTTATATTTTTCTTTTATAATAGAAAGTGCAATCAATACTGTAGATGAAATTAGGCATATGAAAATTAAACTTCCTATTGAGTCTATAGTTTTAAACGTTTCATAATTACTGAACAATGTTCCTATTAAATAAGTAGGAGATAAACTTGTAAACTTAGTAAACACATCATTTACCATGCTGAAGATACCTCCAAAAACTGTTTGCAAGAAGAGTAATGCATAAACTATAACTGTACCATATTTCTTGCTAAAAAAGGCAGTTACAAAAGTAGATATTGAAGTCATAAAACAAGAAGATAAAGCACAAAGTAAAGTTAATATAGCAAAGTTACCTTTGAATGTTATACCAAGTATTCTAAAAAATAAAACATATAATAATAAGAATATAAATGAGTAAATCCATAAACCTACAAAATCATAAATTAAGAATTGTACTCTAGTTACAGGCATAGAGTAGAGTCTTTTTGAAAGTCCTTTTGACTCATTTATATAATTTGATAAAATATTATTCATTATAAAAATTATTACAAGGAATCCAAGAGAAACTAAAGCAAAGTACTCATAAGAATTTTGTTTAACATTATTTTTTATTATAGAAGCATCAATAGAATTCTTATTAAATAATTTTGAGAAATCTTCTGAACTTAATTTTTGAGAACTATTCAAATATAATTTTTCATGATAAGTATCTAAAATATCTTGAAGTAATATTGCAATATTATCACTAGATTTAAGTTTTTCTATACTTAGAGTATTTGATTTTTCATTTAATAAATTATTCTCATATCCTTTAGGTATAGTAAGTTTTAAGTCTGCCTTAGAATCATCTTTTTGAACTGTTAATACAGAAGATAAATCATTTTTTAAATATCCTGTCAAATTACTTGATAGCTTTGTATTATCTTTGTCATATATAACAATTGATGTCAAATCTGTTTTTATAGGATTTTGAAACATACTTTCTGTCACCATCCCAAGAAATCCAGCTAAAACTAGAGGTAATGCTAAGAAATATATTAAATTAAGTATAAAGGAGCTTTTTAAACCTTTTAGCATAGTTTTTACACTAATGTATAATTTCATAAAATCACCTCCATTAATCCCTTAAATTTTTTCCTGTTAGATTTAAAAACACGTCTTCTAGACTAGGTTCTTCATAAGATATTCTTGTTATTTTTGAGTTGTTTTTGTCAACAACAGATAACACATCTGTAAGCTGTAATTTTTTGTCTATATCTAATTCTAATAATGAATTATTTTCTAAGATAGATATAACACCTTTAGTATTTTTTAAATCAAATATAAGTTGAGCATTTATATTTTTTATTTCCATAATTAATTTTGTATTTGTAGATACTAATGATTTTAAATAATCATTATCTCCAAAAGCAATCTCTTTACCTTCATCCATAATAAAAATCTTAGAACAAAGATGCTCAACTTCTTCCATGTAATGAGAAGTATATATTACTGTAGTTTTTTGTTTTTCAGATATATTTTTTATAAAATTGAAAATATGATTTCTTGATTGAGGGTCAACACCTACAGTTGGTTCATCCAATATTAATATTTTAGGATGATTTAAAAGTGCTATTCCAATGTTTAATCTCCTTTGCATACCACCAGATAATTTTTTGACTTTTTTCTTTTTAACATCAGTAAGTCCTGTGACTTCTAAGGCTTCAGTTATTCTCTCTTGAAGCAATTTTCCCTTTAATCCATAGTAAGCTCCAAAGTACTCTAAGTTATCAAAAGGAGTAAGGGTTTCTATAAGTGCTAATTCTTGTGGAACTAATCCTATTATAGACTTTGCTTTTATATAATCTTTTGACAAATCTAAACCATTGATTTGGATGTTGCCACTATTTGGTAACATAAGATTTGTAATTATATTTATAAGTGTAGATTTACCAGCCCCATTTGGTCCAATAAGTCCAAATATCTCTCCTTCTTTAACAGAAAAGCTGATATTATCAAGTGCTAATTTATCATTAAATCTTTTTGTTATATTATTTACTCTGACTATATCCATAATAATCCCTCCCAAAATAATTTTGTATAAGTTAAAAATCTATAATACTATAATAAAGAATTATGAATCATAATTCTATTACTATAAGTCACTAAAAAAAGTGACTTAAGTCACTTTATATTTTTATTTATTATAAATGAGTTTGTGAGTAAGAAATTTTTTAGGGTATAGATTTCTTACCTATATATTTATATTACAATTTTATTTTTGAAGGCAAATATAACTAGTTGAGTCCTATCACGAAGTTCTAATTTACCTAAGATATTAGTAATATTATTCTTTATTGTACCTTCAGATAAGAATAATTCTTGGCTGATTTCTTTGTTGTTAAGTCCATTTGCGATTAATCTAATTATTGATATTTCTTTTTGTGTTAAATTATACATATCAGAAATATGTTCTTGTTCTATAGTTTTTTCAGGTGACATAATTTTTTCAGCTACACTTTTATCGAGTACAATATTGCCAAAAAACGAGGAACGAATCCCTTCATGTAATACTTCATCCGAGCTATCCTTTAAAAGATATCCTGAAGCTCCAAATTTCATAGCATCTTTTATGTACTCATCATCATTAAAGGTTGTCAAAATTAATAATGCTATAGAGCTATCATATTCTTTTATAAGTCTTGTGCCTAGAACTCCATCACAAACCTTCATTCGAATATCCATAAGAACCATATCTACATCATTTGTTTTACAAAACTCTAATGCTTCATATCCATTTGAAGCATCTCCTACAATTTCTAAATCGTCATAAGATGATAAAATAATCTTAAGACCTTTTCTAATTAATTTTTCATCATCTACTATAAGAACTTTGATTTTATTCAAAAAAATCACCCCCTGAAAATTTAGGAAAAGACGCTCTAATTGTGAATCCAGTATTAGAATTATCAAATTCAACTTTGCCATTTAATTCATATATTCTTTCACTAATACTGCTAAGTCCATTTCCTTTTTTTATATTGTTACACCCTAGACCATTATCACTTATAGTAATTATAAGATTTGAAGGATTAAATGTTATAAAAATTCTGATTTCAGTTGCTTTTCCATGTCTTGATGCGTTGGAAAGCGATTCCTGAACAAGTCTATATAAAGTGATAGATTGATTTCTAGATAAGTTCCAAGTATTTTTTGATATTGTTAATCTAACAGCGATATTTGTAAGCTTAATAAAGTTTTGAACCAGCTCTTTGATTTTAAGTAAATTTTGGTAATTTTCATATTCAACAGGTTTTAGTTCAGATATAGCTCTTCTTACATCTTGAAAACTTTCAGTTACAAATTCTCTAAGTTCATGTACTAAATCAGAAATGAGAGGTTTGTCTTTTAAGAGTTTTTCTATAGCATTTAATTGGATTATCGTTGTAGAAAGAGAATGTCCAACACTATCATGTATTTCTCTAGATATACGATTTCTTTCTTTCAAAATTGCTAATTCCTCTATAGAACTTGCATAAATCTCTAAATCAGCATTAGCTTTTTTTAGTTCATCTTTAGAGACTCTGAGTTTATCATAAAGAGTTTGATTGTATAATTTAGATAAATTCTCGTTTTCTAGATACATAGAAAGGAGAGTTATAATTAGTAATATGGAACTTGATTCTAGTGCTAAATATACATTTTTATCTAAACCAATAATAAAAGAAGATATTATAACTAAAGAGAATAATATGTATTTATATTTTTTCTTTATTAAAAATGAGGCATCCAAAATTAAAGAAACAAAGTAAAGTGAATTAAAAGTATTTGTATATGAACATAATATAAAAATTAAAATAAGTTCTAAAAAATAAGAAATAAGTATAAATTTATTCTCATTTGATAAAGAAAAAAATCTAACTTGATTATTTATTATTAGAAACAATATAATCATTGTTATAACTGGATACAATGTATTTCCAGAATTACTCAAACAACTTACAAGTAATATAGATAGAGATAAATATCGTACAAAAATAAATAATTTTTTTCTGTTCATTAAAGACATTCCTCCATAAAAATAAACTTTCCTTATGAAAACTAGCATAATATCATAAAAGAATAAAGTCAATAGAAGTATTTATTAATATTAATGGAAATAAAATCAATTTCGAAAAATTGAATAGTTAAATTGTATACTGACAATAATTTAAAAGTAAAAATTTAATGTATTGGAGTGAATAATGAATAATAAAGAAAAAGGTGATTTTGGAGAAGAAATAGCAGTTAATTATTTGCTATCAAAAGGAGCAAAGATATTAGAAAAAAACTACAGATTGAAGATAGGAGAGGTCGATATAATTGCAAATATAGGTAATGAGATTGTATTTGTGGAGGTGAAATCAAGGTCCAATATAAAGTATGGATATCCTTGTGAATCTGTAGGTTTCAAAAAGAGAAAAAAGATAATTGAGGTCGCAAAGTACTATATTATGAAAAAAAATTTACATAATACTCCAATAAGATTTGATGTTATAGAGGTTTATTTATTGGAAAAGAGAGTAAATCATATAATGAATGCTTTTTAAAAAATATAAAGTTTTTTGAAAGGATTAAAAATGTTAAGTATTATTAATTCAAGTAATTTAGTAGGAATAGATAGTTTTTTGGTAAAGGTTGAAGTTGATATAAGTAATGGTATACCTAGTTTTAATATTGTTGGTCTGCCAAGTAAAGAAATTAAAGAGGCAAGAGAAAGAGTAAAATCAGCAATTCTTAATAGTGGATATAAATTTCCAAATACAAGAATAGTTGTAAATTTATCCCCAGCAGATATAAAAAAAGAAGGAGCTTTTTTAGATTTATCTATAAGTATAGGTATTTTAAGAGGATTAATAAAAAAAGATGAAAATTACATAGAAGAAAGTATGTTTATAGGAGAGTTGTCATTAGATGGAAAAATAAGAAAAGTAAGAGGTATATTGCCTATTATTATAGGGGCAAAAAATCAAAATATAAAACGTATCTTTATACCAATTGAGAATACAAGAGAAAGTTTATTTATAGATGAAATTGATATAATACCTGTTAAAAGTTTAAATGAATGTATTGAAGTTTTAAATGAAGAAATAAAAGTCGATAAAGAAGGGATAATGTCTTTTTTGAATGATGAATTAGAAAGATATGACACCTATAAAGATTATAAACATACAAAAGTTCATAGTATAAAAGAGAGTAAATATGATGAAGATTTTAAAGATGTAAGAGGAAACTACTTTGTAAAGAGAAGTGCAGAAATTGCAGCAGCTGGTAATCATAATATATTTATGATTGGACCTCCAGGTTCAGGAAAAACTATGATTGCAAAAAGGATAAGGACAATCTTACCAGATATAAGTATAGAAGAAATGATAGAAGTAAGTAAAGTCTATAGCATATTAGGAATGATAGATGAAACTAAAGGAATAATTGATAATAGACCTTTTAGGGCACCTCATCACACAACTACAAAGCAATCCTTAATTGGTGGTGGAATAGATGCAAGGCCTGGAGAAGTTGCTTTAGCACATAGAGGGATATTATTTTTAGACGAAATAGCTGAATTTGATAGAAAAATACTTGAGACTTTAAGGCAACCCATAGAAGATGGCTATGTAAATATATCTAGAGTGAAATATAGTACAAAGTATCCTTGTAGGGTATTATTAATTGCAGCTATGAATCCATGTCCTTGTGGTTATTATATGTCAGACATAGAATGTAGATGTAGGAGCAATGAAATTGATAAATACATAAATAAAATATCAGGTCCATTATTAGATAGGTTTGATATTTTCGTAGAAGTTAACTCTATAAAATATGTTGATTTTAATTCTTCAAAACAAGAAGAAAGTTCTCAAAAAATAAAGAGAAGAGTAGAAAATGCTAGAAAAATACAAATAAATAGATTTAAGAAAGATAATATAAAAAATAATAGTGAAATTAAAGCTTCTAATTTATTAAAATATTGTAAATTGGAAAAAGAAGCTTCAAAAACAGCTGAGACAATATTTAATAAATATAATCTCAGTAGTAGAAGTTATACAAAACTTTTAAAAATGGCAAGAACAATAGCGGATTTGGAAGAGATGGAAACAATAAATTCGCAATGTATTATAGAAGCTTTTTCATTTAGAAAGGCTTATTATAGTTATTTTAAATAAGTTTTTGAGGTGGATTTTATGGAAAAAAGAGATATCTATTTATGGTTAAAATCAATTAGTGGAATAACAACAAAAACAATTGAAATAATAGAAAATGAAGTAGTAAATATTGAAGATATATTTGATTTTTCTGAAAAAGAAATATATAATTTAAAAAATATAAGCTTGAATATTAGAAAAAATATAGTAAAATATAGAGGTCACGCTTATTTAGAAAATATAAAAGAACTTCTTTATAAAAAAACAATTAAATATATTTGTCAATATGATAAAGAATATCCTGAGAAATTAAAAAATATATACAATGCTCCAAAATTATTATTTTATAAAGGTGATATAGGTCTAGTTAATGATAATTTTAATATAGCTATGGTAGGTTCAAGAAAACCTACAGCTTATGGAATTAGTTGTGCAAAAACAATTAGTTGTCAACTATCCCAGTATGGGGTTAATATAGTAAGTGGATTAGCTATAGGAATAGATGCATACTCACATATAGGTTGTATGAATGGAAAATCTAAAACTATAGCAGTGCTTGGCTCAGGAGTAGACAATCCTCTTCCAAAACAAAATTTATATTTATCAAATAAAATATTAGAAAATGGGGGATTATTATTATCAGAGTATAATATTAACTCAACAGTAGCACCGTATCATTTTTCTAATAGGAATAGAATTATTAGCGGATTAAGTGATGGAGTAGTGGTTGTAGAAGCAGCAATGAGAAGTGGTGCATTAATCACAGTTGATTTTGCTCTTGAACATGGAAAAAATGTTTTCGCAATACCTGGTAATATAAATTCTCAAATGAGTAGAGGTTGTCATAAAATTATAAAAGAAGGTGCAAAATTAATTGAAAATATAGATGATATTTTGAATGAATATAACATATTTAATATTATTGATAAAAAAATAAATCAAAAATATGATAATATAAGTTTAAATGCCAAGTCTAAGCAAATAATTGAGGCTATAAAAAGAGAAGGAAACTTGCATATAGATAGTATTTGTGATTATACTGGTATAGAAATAAAGTATGTAAATTCAATAATCAATGAATTAGTACTAAATGAGTTAGTAGTAGAAATGAATAATAAAACGTACAGTTTGAATGTATAAATTAAGATTAGGTAGTGGGGGTGTGTGGTTTTATGGCCAAAACATTAGTCATCGTAGAATCGCCTGCAAAAGCTAAGACCATAGAAAAATTTTTAGGAAAAAGTCATTACACAGTGAAAGCATCAGTTGGTCATGTCAGAGATTTGCCTAAAAGTAAATTAGGTGTAGATATAGAAAATAATTTTGAACCTCAATATATAAACATAAGAGGTAAAGGCGATGTAATAAAAGAATTAAAAAAAGAAGCTAAGAAGTCTAAACAAGTCTATCTAGCAACTGACCCTGATAGAGAGGGTGAAGCTATATCATGGCATTTAGCTCATATACTAAATTTAGATGAATCTGAAGATTGTAGAATAGAGTTTAATGAAATAACTAAGGATGCAATTAAAAAAGCAATTAAGCATCCTAGAAATATTGATATAAACTTAGTTGATGCACAACAAGCAAGAAGAGTATTAGACAGACTTCTAGGTTATCAGATAAGCCCTATATTGTGGCAAAAGGTTAGAAAAGGTCTTAGTGCAGGTAGAGTGCAATCTGTTACAACAAAATTAATTTGTGATAGAGAAAAAGAAATAAAAGCATTTATTCCAAAAGAATATTGGACAATAGATGTTGAAGCAAAGACAGCAAAAGACAAAGATATAACTTTAAAATTTTATGGTAAGAATGATGAAAAAATTGAATTAGAAAATGAAGAAGCTGTAAATGAAATATTAAAAGAAATGGAAGGAAAAGATTTAAAAGTTGAGAAGATAGAATCTAAATCAAGACGTAAATCAGCTCCAAAACCATTTACAACAAGTATGCTTCAACAAGAAGGGGCAAATAAGCTATTTTTCACTACTAAAAAGACAATGATGATAGCACAAGAATTATATGAAGGTATAGACATAGAAGGTGAAGGTACTGTCGGTCTTATATCTTATATAAGAACTGACTCTAAGAGAATATCTGATGAGGCAAGAGAAAAGGCTGAAGGTTATATAGTAAGTAATTTAGGAGAAAATTACTATAAAAATAATAGTGATAAAAAAGAAAAAAAAGATACTAAAAAAGTCCAAGATGCACATGAGGCAATAAGACCAACTTCTGTTGACAGAACACCAGATAGTATAAAAGCTTCACTGAGCAAAGACCAGTACAAGTTATATAATTTAATTTGGAGAAGATTTGTGGCTAGTCAAATGGAGGATTCAGTATTCGATATATTAAATGTAGAATGTAAAATAGGAGACCTTGTGTTTAAAGCAACTGGTTCAAAAATGAAGTTTGATGGTTATACTAAAGTATACAATTTTTCAGAAAGAGAAGATAAAATTTTACCAAGTATAGACAAGGGAGATATATTAAATATAGAAAATATATTACCAGACCAACACTTTACACAACCACCAGCAAGATATACAGAGGCTAGTCTAGTAAAAACACTAGAGGAACTAGGTATAGGTAGACCAAGTACGTATGCTCCAACAATAGCTACTATATTAAATAGAGAATATGTTGAAAAGCAAGGAACAAGCCTATGTCCAACAGAACTTGGAATAATAGTTACTGATATTTTAGAAAATAATTTTCATAAATTTATAGATGTAGATTTTACTGCTGATATGGAAAGTAAACTTGATGTTATAGAAGAAGGGAATACAGATTGGAAAGAGATTGTATCTGAATCGTATGCTCCACTTAAAGAAGCTATAGAAGAAGCACTTGAAAATATAGAAAAAATAAATATGGATGAAGAAACTGATGAAATATGTGAAAATTGTGGTTCTAATATGGTTATAAAATATGGTAGATTTGGAAAGTTTATGGCTTGTAAAAACTATCCTGATTGTAAAACAACTAGACCAATTATGAATAAAATTGGTGTTAAATGTCCAAAATGTGAAGAAGGAGATATTATACTTAGAAAATCCAAAAGAGGTAAAGCTTTTTATGGATGTTCTAATTATCCAAACTGTGACTTTGTAGCTTGGAATAAGCCAACAGGAGAGTTCTGTGAGAAGTGTGGTTCATATATGGTTGAAAAAGTGACTAAATCTGAAACAAAAACAGTATGTTCTAATAAAGAATGTAACAAAGAGTCAAAAGAGCATAATGACGGAAAAGAGTGAAAATTGAAAAAAATCACATAATTCTCTTGAAAAAGGTTCCAATCTATGATAATCTTTCAAGTGTAAACAACTAATATAAAAAATAAATTTTCGTTATAAATGAAAATAATATTAGAAAATATAAAAGGTTATTAAAAGGCCCAAATTTCATGAGGAGATGATTAAATGGCAAGTGAAGTGTTACAAAAAACAAGGAAAATAAATAAAACATTACAAACAAGTGGTGGAAGTAGTGTCTCTTTTGATTTACTGGCCGGAGCATTAGGAGATGTTTTAAATTCTAATGTTTATGTAGTAAGTGCAAAAGGTAAAGTACTAGGTCTTCATTTAAATGATGCTCAAGACAGTTCAGTTATAGAAGATGAGTATACTAAACAAAAGAAATTTTCAGATGAATATACTCAAAATGTGTTAAAGATTGATGAGACATTAGAAAATTTAAATGGTGAAAAGATATTAGAAATTTTCCCAGAAGAACATGGAAGATTACAAAAATATACCACAGTAGTACCAATTTTAGGTAGTGGTCAAAGACTAGGAACATTAGTACTTTCGAGATATTCAGCTTCATTTAATGATGATGATTTAGTAATAGCTGAATATAGTGCAACTGTTGTTGGTTTAGAAATATTAAGAGCGATAGGCGAAGAATTAGAAGAAGAAATGAGAAAGAAAGCTGTAGTTCAAATGGCAATAGGTACTCTGTCCTACTCCGAACTTGAAGCAGTTGAGCATATTTTTGCTGAGTTAGATGGTAAAGAAGGTTTACTTGTTGCAAGTAAGATAGCTGATAGAGTTGGTATAACTAGATCAGTAATAGTAAATGCACTTAGAAAATTTGAGAGTGCAGGTGTGATAGAATCAAGATCATTAGGTATGAAAGGTACTCATATAAGAATACTTAATGATAAACTTACAGATGAATTGAAAAAATTAAAAAACAATCAATAATCTATATTTTATAGGTTGAGATTAGAAAAGGTATCTATTTCAAATAGATACCTTTTTTAGACGAATTATTGAAATAATTATAGAGTAAGTATTTTAATCAAAAAAGGAGTGAGGATATGCCTTTAGCAGATAGAATAAGACCAAAAACAATGAATGATGTAATAGGTCAAAGTCATATAATAGGTAATGGCAAAATATTGTCTAAGATATTACAATCTAATTTTTTGCCAAATATGATATTTTTTGGTCCTCCAGGTGTTGGAAAAACCACAGTGGCAGAAATAATAGCAGAAAAAAGCAATAAAAATTTCTACAAAATAAATGCTACAAACTCATCTCTAGAAGATATAAAAAAGGTGATATCAGAACTTGGAAGTATAAATAATATAAATGGAGTTTTGTTATATATAGATGAAATACAAAGTTTTAATAAAAAACAACAACAATCAATATTAGAATTTATGGAAAATGGAAGTATAACCTTAATTGCTAGTACCACAGAAAATCCATACCATTATGTGTATAAAGCTCTTTTAAGCAGGTCTACTGTGTTTGAGTTTAAACCTTTAGAGAAGTTTGATATAAAAAAAGGTTTGGAAAGAGCTATTGAAGTATTAAATGAAGATAGTTATATGGATATTGAATGTAATAAGGATGCGATTGAAGATATAGCTATTCTTTCTGATGGAGATATGAGAAGAGCTTTGAATATTTTGGAAATGGTAGTTTATTCAACCAAACCAAATAAAGATAATATAACTCACATAGATTCAGATGTAATAAAGTCATCTACATTTAATAAGATTATAAATTATGATAAAAATGGTGATAGTCATTATGACATTTTAAGTGCATTCCAAAAATCTATAAGGGGAAGTGACCCACAAGCGTCTATACATTATCTAGCAAGACTTATAAAAGGTGGAGATTTGATAAGTATATGTAGAAGACTTTTAGTAATAGCTAGTGAAGATATAGGTCTAGCTTATCCAAATGCTATTATGATTGTAAAGGCATGTGTAGATTCGGCTATGCAACTTGGATTTCCAGAAGCAAAAATACCATTGGCAGAAGCTACTATTCTTTTAGCTACATCTCCAAAATCTAATTCTGCATGTATGGCAATAATGAAAGCTATGGAGGACTTAGATAAAGAGTTTGTTAAGGACATACCAAATAGTATAAAAGATGCTCATTATTCTGGTTCTAAAGATATAGGTAGGGGTTGTGGATACAAATATCCTCATAACTTTAAAAATCATTATGTAAAGCAACAGTATTTACCAGATAGCATAAAAGATAGTATCTATTACATACCACAAGAAAATAAAACTGAAAAAAATATAAAGAAATATTTAGAATATCTAGACAGTGATTTTTAAACTGGACTTTATGTATCGGGGGTAGATATTATGATTATAAAGCTTAATTCAACTTATCATAGTAGAGTTATGAAATACTTAAAAAGAGAACCTGAGTACAATTTGTTTATAATAGGTGACATTGAAAGATATGGATATGGACATAATTTTTTAAATATATGGGCAGACATAGATGAAAAGGGTGAAATAAGGGCAGTATTACTTAAATATTTTGAGTTTATGATGTTTTATTCTGATGGAGAATATGATGTTGAAGGTTTTTATAATCTACTTTGTAATACCAATTATGAAGAAATTTCTGGGAAAATATGTGCTGTGGATGCATTAGCAAAAAGATTAGGACTTAATAATCTAAAGATAGTTGATTTTTGTAAACTTCAAACTAGAAAATTCTTGGTAAATAATAACTGTAATGAAAAGATTAAAAAAATTAGGCTTGGTAATCTTAAAAAGACAGTAAGGCTTTATGATTTGATAGATGAATTTCACAGCACTACTTTAGATAATTTAAAAAATGGATTGAGGACAGGTAGAGGATATTGTATAGAGATTAACAAACAAGTAGTATCCATGGCAAAGAGTACTTCAGAAAATAAGACTCATGCAATGATAATTGGAGTAGGGACACATCCAAAGTATAGAGCCAAAGGACTTGCTACAAAGTGCCTTATTAAACTGTGTTCAGAACTCCTAAGAGAAAATAAAATACCTTGTTTGTTTTATGATAATGAAGAAGCTGGAAAGATATATAAAAAACTAGGATTTGAGAACATTGGAAAATGGGGGATTTATTCAAAATAAAAAATTTCAAATTAATCTTGACAAAATTAGTAGGGTATAATAAAATGATGTTGAAAGTAATTCCTACTAAATCAGTATGAATTAGATTTCTATATAGAGGTGATAATATATGAAGTTGTCTACTAAAGGTAGATATGGATTAAAAGCAATGTTTGAATTAGCATTAAATCAAGATAATGGACCAGTGTCGTTAAAATTTATTGCTAAGAAACAGAAAATATCAGATCAGTACTTAGAACAAATATTTTCATCTTTAAAAAAATCAGGTCTAGTAAAAAGTGTAAGAGGTGCTCAAGGAGGTTATTTGCTTTCAAAGAATGCTGAAGACATAACAGTAGGTGACATACTTGTAGTATTAGAAGGACCAGTTGCATTATCTGACTGTGTACTAGATGAAGATGTATGTGAAAACTCAAACATGTGTGTAACAAAAATAGTTTGGGAAAAGATGAAAAAGGGTATAGAAGATGTTATAGATTCAATTACTCTAAAAGATATGATAAATGACTATAACAAAAATAAATTAGAAAATGATATAACAAATATTAAAAAATAGATTTGGAGATGAATGTAATGGAAAAAAGAAGATTGTATATGGATTATTCTGCAACAACACCTGTTAAAAAAGAAGTATTAGATGCAATGATGCCATACCTAACAGACTATTTTGGGAATGCATCTAGTTTTCACACATTCGGAAGAGAAGCAAAAGATGCTTTAGATAAAGCAAGAGAGCAAGTAGCAGACCTTATAAATGCTGAACCTAGTGAAGTGTATTTTACAGCTGGTGGTTCAGAAAGTGATAACTGGACATTAGAAGGTGTAGCTTATGCTAATAAAAATAAAGGTAATCATATAATAACTTCAAAAATAGAGCACCATGCAATACTTCATACATGTGAATACTTAGCAAAACATCACGGATTTGAAATAACTTATTTAGATGTTGATAGCGAAGGAAAAGTAGATTTAAAACAATTAGAAGATTCAATAAAAGATACTACTATACTTATAAGTATAATGTTTGCAAATAATGAAATAGGGACTATACAACCTATTAAAGAAATATCTGAAATAGCTAAAAAACATAAGATATTATTCCACACTGATGCAGTACAAGCTACAGGTAATATTCCAGTAGATGTTAAGGAACTAGGAATCGATTTAATGAGCATGTCTTCACATAAAATCTATGGACCAAAGGGAGTAGGAGCTTTATACATAAGAAAAGGTGTAAGACTTCATAACTTTGTTCATGGTGGAGCGCAAGAAAAAAGTAAAAGAGCTGGTACAGAGAACATACCTGCAATAGTTGGATATGGAAAAGCAGCAGAATTAGCTAAAGCAAATATGCAAAATCATGTAGAGACTTTAACTCGTCTTAGAAATAAGCTAATAGATGGTGTGTTAGAAAGAATACCTTATACAAGAATAAATGGTAGTTTAGAAAATAGACTTCCAGGAAATGCAAACTTTGCGTTCCAATTTATAGAAGGTGAAGGAATACTTTTATTATTAGACATGCTAGGAATTGCTGGTTCAAGTGGTTCTGCTTGTACTTCTGGTTCATTAGACCCTTCACATGTACTTCTTGCAATAGGTTTACCACATGAAATAGCACATGGTTCATTAAGACTTACAGTTGGAGATTTTACAACAGATGATGATATAGATTATATATTAGAAAATTTACCAAATGTTATAGAGAGACTTAGAAGTATGTCACCACTTTATGATGATGCAAAGAAACAAGGCTTAGTAAAATAGACAGAGAGATAAAGCATAAAAAATAGACATAAATTGAGTAGGAGGAAAAAATAATGCAATATAGTGATAAAGTTATGGAACATTTTATGAACCCAAGAAATATGGGAGAAATTGATAATGCAAGTGGTGTAGGTGAAGTTGGAAACCCTACTTGTGGAGATATAATGAAGATATTTTTAGACATAGAAGGAGATGTAATAAAGGATGTTAAGTTTAAAACATTCGGCTGTGGTTCAGCTATAGCAAGTTCTTCTATGGCAACTGAAATGATAAAAGGTAGAACTATAAAAGATGCATTAGAACTTACAAATAAGGCTGTTGCTGAAGCTTTAGATGGTTTACCACCAGTAAAGATGCACTGTTCAGTTCTAGCAGAACAAGCTGTAAAAGCAGCACTTATAGATTATGCTCAAAAGAATAATATCCATATACCAGAATTGGATGGATATGTTATAGATGATGCTCATGACCATGATGTAGAGGAAGAAGAATAAAAATAAGTGATTGTATCTTGAGAAAGTTTAAAATGATTTAAAAGAAGTATTAATGATATAATTAGGACATAAAAAATAGCTGTTTGTAAAATGGCTATTTTTTATTGCCTAAATTAAGTGTTTTAAATTGATTTAGAAGTTAATTAGTTAACAAAATATATCCATAAGATTCAAATAATAAAGATGATTATTTTTTTGGAAAATAGAACAAGCTATATTTTAAATAAGTACAATGCTTGCTCTATATGGTATAATAATAAGTAATGCAAAAGATGAGGTGAAATTTGTTTATGAATAAAAAAGTAATGATAGGTATGAGTGGAGGAGTGGATAGCTCTGTAGCTGCATATCTTTTAAAACAACAAGGTTATGATGTCATTGGTGTTACTATGAAATTGTGGCAAGATGATGACGATGTTGAAAATGAAGGTGGTTGTTGCTCTTTATCAGCAGTTGAAGATGCTAGAAGAGTAGCAAATAAAATAGGTATACCATTTTATGTTCTAAATTTTAGAGAAGTATTTAAAGAAAAAGTAATAGATTATTTTATAGATGAATATTTAGAAGGAAAAACTCCTAATCCTTGTATAGCTTGTAATAAGCACATAAAATTTGATGATTTTTATAAAAAAGCCAGACAAATAGGTTGTGATTATGTAGCTACAGGTCACTATGCAAAGATAGAAAAGGATGAAAGTACAGGAAGATATTTGCTAAAAAAATCTGTTACAGATAAAAAAGACCAAACTTATGCACTTTATAATCTTACACAAGAACAACTAGAACATACTTTATTGCCAATAGGTGATTATGAAAAAGATAGGGTAAGAGAAATTGCTAAAGAAATGGGCATGGCAGTTCACAATAAGCCTGACAGTCAAGAAATTTGCTTTGTAAAAGATAATGACTATGCAAATTATGTAAAAAAACATTCTAAAAAACGTATTGAAGAAGGTTTTTTTGTAGATACTAAAGGCAATATACTTGGAAAACACAAAGGTATACTATATTATACAATAGGTCAAAGAAAAGGACTTGGAATTACTTTTGGAAAGCCAATGTTTGTAATAGATATAAATCCAATAAATAATACTATAGTTCTTGGAGACAATGAAGAATTGTTCAAAAAAGAACTTATTGCAAAAGATGTTAACTTTATATCAATGGATAAATTAGAAGAACCATTAAGAGTTCAGGCAAAAATAAGATATTCAGCAAAACCATCACCAGCAACTATTCATAAAATAGGAGAAGATACTATTAAAATAGTTTTTGATGAAGCTCAAAGAGCAATTACTAAAGGTCAATCTGTGGTAATGTATGATGGAGATATTGTAGTAGGTGGAGGAATAATCGAGAAAAGTTTATAAAAACATCTAAAAAATTTAAAAAATAAATAATAAAGTATATTAAAGTGGAATAAAGTTTATAAAATAAATTTATTGTATATGAAAATATAGTATTGATTAATTTTGTAAAATTTAGTAATATAATTAGTATATTAATTAAAAAGCAAATACAGTGATGAGGAATAGTAAAATATTTGATGTCTTACAGAGAGAGGGAAAATGCTGGAAGCCCTTAGAATATAATATTTGAAGCAGCCTTTTAGTAGCAATCTTGAACAATTTATCTTATGTAAAGAAGATATAAGTAGAGATTGACGGTAGTTACGTTATAGCTAAGGTTTTCCGAAGATATCATAATTTTTATGATAATTAGGGTGGTACCGCGATTGTCCTCGCCCCTATAAATTTATTTATAGGGACGAGGTTTTTTATTTAAACGAAAAAATAAAATTTATTAGGAGGAACATAATATGGAAAAGATGGGATTAAATGAAATAAGAAGTAAGTTTTTAGAGTTTTTTGAGTCAAAAGGTCATTATGTGGCAAATAGTTATTCTTTAGTACCAAACAATGATAAGAGTTTATTACTTATAAATTCAGGTATGGCACCTTTGAAAAACTATTTTTCAGGTGTAGAAGTACCTCCAAATGTAAGAATGTGTACATCTCAAAAATGTATAAGAACTGGAGATATAGAAAATGTAGGTATAACTGCAAGACATGCTACATTCTTTGAAATGATGGGTAACTTCTCATTTGGAGATTACTTTAAAAGAGAGTCAATCAAATGGGGCTGGGAATTTGTTACAGAATGGTTAAATATCCCAGAAGATAAGATATGGGTGACTGTATATGAAGAAGATGATGATTCTTATGATATATGGGCAAAAGAAATGAATTTCCCAGAAGAAAGAATGGTCAGACTTGGTAAGGATGATAACTTCTGGGAAATAGGTACAGGTCCTTGTGGTCCTTGTTCAGAAATTTATTTTGATAGAGGAGAAGAGTATGGATGTGATAATCCAGATTGTAAACCAGGGTGTGATTGCGACCGCTATTTGGAATTCTGGAACCATGTATTTACTCAATTTGATAGAGATGAAGAAGGAAACTATAGCTTATTAGAAAGTAAAAATATAGATACAGGTATGGGTCTTGAAAGAATGGGATGTATCATGCAAGGTGTTGATACTATCTTTGAAGTAGATACAATTAAGTCTATATTAGAAGCTGTTGAGAAACTAACTGGAGTAAAGTATGGAGAGAATCCAAAAAATGATATTTCACTAAGAATAATAACTGACCATATAAGAGCTGTAACATTCTTAGTTAGTGATGGAGTACTTCCATCAAATGAAGGAAGAGGATATGTCCTTAGAAGACTTCTTAGACGTGCTGCTCGTCATGGTAAATTATTAGGTGTAAAAGAATTATTTTTACAAAAGCTAATAGATGAAGTTATAAAAGTAAATGATAAAGCATATCCAGTTTTAGTTGAGAAAGAAAGCTACATTAAAAAAGTAGTCGGTATAGAAGAAGAAAAATTCAATGAAACTATAGACCAAGGAACAGAAATATTAAACTCTTATATAAAAGTATTAAAAAGTGAAGGAAAAACTGTTTTAAGTGGTCAAGAAGCTTTTAAATTATATGATACTTATGGCTTCCCTATAGACTTGACTAAGGAAATCTTAGAAGAAGAACATTTATCTGTAGATGAAGAAGCTTTTAATGAAGAAATGGAAAAACAAAAAGAAAGAGCTAGAAATGCTAGAGGAAATATGGATGGAGAAAGCTGGAAAGAAGACCCTCTATCAAAATTAGAAACTACAGTTGATAGTATATTTAATGGATATAGTGAAATATATGGCGAAGGAACTATTGAAGCTATAGTTAAAGATGATGAGTTAGTTCAAAGTGCAAAAGAAGGCGATAAGGTATCTATAGTACTAGACAATACTACTTTCTATCCTGAAGGTGGAGGACAAGTTGGAGATTGTGGATTAATAACTAATGAAAATTTAGTTGTAGAAGTACTAAATACTAAAAAAGGAGCTAATAATAGTATAAAACACATAGGTATAATAAAATCAGGAAAAATAAGCAATGGAGATAAAGTGAAGACACTAGTAGACAGAGAAATTAGAATGTCAGCTGCAAGAAATCACAGTGCTACACATTTACTTCATAAGGCATTAAAAGAAGTATTAGGAGACCATGTTAATCAGGCTGGTTCTTTAGTTACTCCAGAAAGACTTAGATTTGATATTACTCACTTTGAAGCTATATCAAATGAAGAATTAAAAGTAATAGAAGAAAAAGTAAATAATGTTATTTTATCATCTTTAGACATAAAATGTGATATTATGAATATAAAGGAAGCTAAAGAAAAAGGAGCTACAGCACTATTTGGTGAAAAATATGGTGATGAGGTAAGAGTAGTTTCTATGGGAGATTATTCTACAGAACTTTGTGGAGGAACTCACTTGACAAATACTTCTCAAGTAGGAATGTTCAAGATATTATCTGAAGGTGGGGTAGCAGCAGGTGTAAGAAGGATAGAAGCGATAACAGGAAAAGCTGTTTATGAATATCTAAAAGAAAGAGATGGAATTATCTCTGAAGTTTGTGTAAACTTAAAATCTAAGGAAGATAATTTAATTCAAAGAATAAGCTCTTTATTGGAAGAGAATAAAAATTTATCTAAAGAATTACATGATATGAAAGCTAAGATGAGTTTACAATCAGCTGATTCTATTTTTGATTCTAAAGTTGAAGTAAATGGAGTTAATTTAATAACTAATAAATTTGAAGGTATGGACATGGATACACTAAGAGAAACAGCAGATAATTTAAGAGATAAGCTTGGTTCTGGTGTAGTGGTACTAGCAAATGTAGTAGATGATAAAGTTAACTTTGTAGTTACTGCCACTAAAGATGTATTAGACAAGGGAATACATTCAGGTAATATTGTCAGAGAAGTTGCAAAAATAGCTGGAGGAAAAGGTGGTGGAAGACCTAATATGGCACAAGCAGGAGCTAGTGATGTATCTAAGGTTGACCAAGCTTTAAGCTATGCAAGTGAGGTTATTAAGACACAAGTTAAATAACATTCACTTAAGGAGGTTTTTAATTTGGAAAAAGACTTAGACTACACTATGAAATTTGAAGGGATACCAGAGGATAGAATGAGTGTAGGAGACACTATTGATTTTGTATATAAAGCACTAGTTGAAAAAGGATATAACCCTATAAATCAAATTATAGGGTATCTCCTTTCTGGTGATTCTAGCTATATAACTAGTCACAAAAATGCAAGAGCTATAATTAAAAAATTTGAAAGAGATGAGATACTTGAAGAAGTAATCACGCACTATCTGAATAGAAAGTAGGTCAAATAAATGAGAAAAAAGATTATGTCATTGTTTGCAGTAGTCATTATGATTTTTGTATCGACTGCCAGCTATAGTTTTGCTGAAAAAAAAGGCAAGGTTATATTTATTGATATGAATAGGACTAATCTTGGAAGTATGATGAATATTCCAATCTTAAAAAACGAGTTAGAAAAGAGAGGCTATATAGCTCTCATGAATATAAGAGGGGATCAAGGTACTGATGATAGAAGGTCTTATGCAAGTATGGGTGCAGGAACAAGAGCTAATGTGACTACTGAAGACTATATCAATTTTCAAAAAGTAGACCAAGATACTGCTAAAGTTTTTGAAGTTGCAACAGGTCAAAAAGCTAAAGAAATAAATGATTTAAGTATTAATAAATCAATAAACGAAAATCTTGAGTCTGGAGAATATGGAGCAAACTTAGGGTCATTAGGAAAAACTTTGTCAGAAAATGGCCTAAAGACATCTGTGATTGGAAACTCTGATATCATTGAAAATAATCAAGTAATTAAAAATAGAAATCTATGCTTAGTTGCTATGGACCAATACGGAAGAATTGATTCAGGAAATATTGATGATATTAATAAAAAAGATTCTAAAATGCCATTTGGAATGTCTACAGACTACAATAAGTTATTAGATGAGACTAAAAAATCTTATAATAATAGTGATGCTATATTTGTGGAACTTGGAGATACATATAGATTAGATATGTATAGATTGAATCTAAATGATAATACTTATTCTACAATGAAGAAAAACATTGTAAAAAATATAAATAAGTATCTTGAACAAGTATTTTCTATGGTTGGAGAAAATGACACTGTTTATATATCAAGTGCGTTTCCAAGCGATTTAGATTATAAAAATAAAAGAAGACTTTCTCCAATAATAAAATTTAGTGGAGAAGGGAAAGGTCTATTGGAATCTGCAACAACAAGAAAAGCTGGAATTGTTGCGAATCTAGATGTTGGAGTAGATATATTAAATGAATTTGGTCTTGAGAATAAAGAGATGGTAGGTAGAAGTTACTCTTTGGTAAACAAAGAAGACAATGCTAGTTATCTGAAATCACTTTATGAAAGGATAGTATCTATATCTTCAATAAGGTCAAGTATTATAAATGGATTTGTAGGAGTAATATCTGCTTCTTGGGTAATTGCAATGTTTGCAGTTTTCTTTAGAAATTATATGCCACATAAAGAGCGTGTATTCAAAGTACTTAAAGAGTTTATAAAATTAGGTATAATAATGCCACTATCATTTATGTTAGCTCCTTTGATGAATTTTAAAACTCCACTTTCAATATCTTTAGGGATATTTGCTACTACATTAATATTGTACTTACTGGGTATAAAATTATTTAAAGACAATGATATAAAACACATGGGATTTTTTGCGGCCCTTACTATTTTAGTCATAGTTATAGATTCCGTATTTGGAACATATTTAATGCAAAATAATATAATGAGTTATGATGCTGTTATTGGAGCTAGATACTATGGTGTAGGGAATGAATATGAAGGTGTAACTATTGCAAGTGCAGTATTTGGTTTAGCAGTATTATTACACTACAAGAAGGTATCTAAGTTACTTGTTGTAATTTTTTCATTAATAATACTTATAACTAGTGCATATCCTTCAATGGGTGCAAATGTTGGTGGAGCTATATCAGAATGTGTAGCATATTTATTGTTTATAATGCTTATATATGATATTAAAATAGATTTTAAGAAAGTTATATTACTGGTTATTTCAACTGTGGTTGTGGTTTGTGCATTTGCAGCTTTAGATATAGTTTCAGGTAGTGAATCTCACTTAGGTATGTTTGTACAACGAATTTTCTTAAATGGGCCAGGAGAGATATTACAGACATTTGGAAGAAAAATTCAAATGAATATGCAATTAGCACAGACAAGTGTATGGGTAAATATTTTACTTGTAGGAATTGGAGTAATTGCAGTACTTATATTCAAACCATCTAGACACTTTAGGAAGATAATGAACAACTTCCCAATATTATTTAAAGGTTTTATTGCATCTATGGTTGGTTGTATAATTACTCTTTTAGTTAACGATTCTGGTATAGTTGCTGCATCTACAGCATCTATATATATACTTATACCACTTATAATAATAAGTATAAATATGATAATATTTGAAAAAAATAACTAAAGAATTTTTTACTGTTTATATATTATTTAAATAAAAAATGCAATATGATTACTAATGTAAACTGAATAGCTTACATCAAAAAATCATATTGCAATTTTTATGATTGATAATATGTATTTAACTTGTAGAATATAAATAAACAAAGGAGGAATTATGTTAGACGGAAGAATAATGGGGCTTGATGTTGGTGATAAAACTATTGGAGTTGCTGTGAGTGATTTAATGGGATTAACAGCACAAGGTGTAAAAACGATAAGAAGAGTTGGAAAGAAAAAAGATATTGAAGAAATAAAAGCAATAATAAAAGAAAAGCAAGTAAATAAAATTGTATCAGGATTGCCAAAAAACATGAATGGAACTTTGGGTCCACAAGGAGAAAAAGTAATCAAGTTTTGTGAATTAATAAAAGAAGAAACAGGTCTTGATGTAGATTTCTGGGATGAGAGACTTTCTACAGTAGCAGCGGAGAGATCTCTATTAGAGGCAGATGTAAGTAGACAAAAGAGAAAAAAGGTTATAGATATGTTAGCCGCAGTAATAATTTTGCAAGGATATTTAGATTTTAAAATAAATTCATAAAAGAGCTATAAAATTGAATACTTATGATATATAATATAAATAATAAAAATAAAAATAAATTTGAGGTGAATGACATTATGGAAGAAAATATAATAAATTTAATAGACGAAAATGGCGTTGAAAGCCAATTTGAAATAATATTAACATTAGAAGCAGAAGGAAAAGAGTATGCAATATTAATGCCTTTAGATGATGAAGAGGCTGAAGAAGCTTTAATCTTTAGAATCGATGAGGACGAAGAAGGTGAAATATTAATACCTTTAGAAAGTGATGAAGAGTATGAAACTGTTGTAGCTGTATATACAGCTATAATGGAAGAAGAAGGTTTAAATTATGATGAAGATGATTCAAATGGACTTAACTAGATAGAAAGTTAAGTTTGTATACAAAAATTCAGGTATTTATTATTTTTGCTTTAATTAAGATTTATTAATTGTAAAAGCATTTATAGTATATATCTGTTTTTTTGTTTTTATTAAAAATATTAAAAAATTTATGGATTTTGGTGAATAATATATCTTTTATGGGTATATATTTATATTGTGAGAATAAATTAAATTTTTTCAAATGTCTTGACAAAAAATGAATTATCAATTACAATATTATTTAATAAAGATTATCAATTGAAAATAGTAAGGGTGATGTTATGGCAAACACAATGGATTTATTAAAAGACAAGTTAAAAGAAACTGGTTTTAAGATTACGCCACAAAGAAGAGCAATAGTTGAAATATTGCTTAAACATGACCATTCACATCTAAGTAGTGAAGAAATCTATGATTTGGTTAGGGTTGACTGTCCTGAAATAGGTTTAGCTACTGTATATAGAACAATGCAGTTGTTGGATGAAATAGGGTTAATATCAAAACTAAACTTAGACGATGGATGTATAAGATATGAGATTAGTCTACATAAAGAAGACTGTCATAATCATCATCATCTTATTTGTAAAAATTGTGGAAAGATAATGGAAGCTAAAGAAGACCTTTTAGACAATATAGAAAAAGAGATACAATCATTGTACAAATTTAAAATACTTGATCATGATGTTAAATTTTATGGACTATGTGATGAGTGTAATGGAATAAGCGACTCAGAAGAATAACCTTCTATTGCTTAATGTCAATGGAAGAATAGTATAGAACTTTTATATTCTATGCTATTCTTCCATTTTTTATTATGAGTTGCTTATGATATACAAATATATAGTTTTCAAAGTATTTATAATTTTAATACTGAAAATATAATTAATCCTATAAGGATGAAAATAAATGATTTTTCTATAAAATTACTGAATGGACCTCCAACAGTTAAAAAGCCTAAAGAAATTTTTTTCTCACTTAATGGATAAAAAATTGGTATTCCTTGTTTTGTAAATAAATCTCCTAAAAACATATGGCTTGCATAACCAAGAGTCCCATAAAAAGATAAATTATTAATACTAGTGATTAATTCTATCTGTTTTAGTAAAAAATATATTATTATAGTTGCAAATATGCTATGAGAAAAACTTCTGTGCTTCAGCCAGGGAAAAATTGACAACATTAGACAAAAAATTATAAAATATATTTCAACTTCTATGATGTATAAGCATATAGCTAATAGTATAAATATTAATGATAGAAAAACTTTTCTAAGAAACGTATGTGTTAATTTTGCTTCAATAATTATAATTGCAATAAATGTAATTATTGCACTTAAATAAAAATTATCATTTATATTTATTGAAATAAAGAAAATAATAATATTAACAGCATATATAAAAATTCTATATATGTATTTGGATATATTGTTTTTTAGAATGAAATTTGAGACCATAGAATTAGATTTATCCAAATCGGGCAGTACGGCAAAAGTAGCTGAAACTAAAATGTCAACTAAAGATATAGGAATTTTAAATATTAAAGACGTTTGGATAGCTGTTAAGATTCCTATTGCACAATGAGTTTTACCACGCATAAATCCTCCTAAAATATCCGATATTAAATCATATAATATTTAGAGGATATCAAAATAAAATAGGTTTGTCAAAATAATACGTTAAATGTATTTTAAATATAGCTTAAAATATGATACGAATTATGGTACAATAAGAATAACTGGTAGCGAGTGCGTGATTTGATATTATTTAGGATTGTAGAACGTGTTAAAAAATTAAATAGACAGAAGGAGATGATGCAATTGTTCAAAAAGAACACCAATAAGATAAAGGTAATGGCCTTAGGTGGACTTAACGAAGTTGGAAAAAATATGACTGTTGTTGAGTATAAAGATGAAATAATTGTTATAGATGCTGGACTTAGTTTTCCAGAAGATGAAATGTTAGGGGTAGATATAGTTATACCAGATATAACTTATTTAGTCAAAAATAGGGATAAAATAAAGGGTATATTTATTACACATGGACATGAAGACCATATAGGGGCTCTTCCATATATATTAAAGAAGATAAATGTACCTGTGTATGGAGCAAGACTTAGTATAGGTCTTATACAAGTGAAACTTAAAGAGCATAAGATGAATAATGTTAAGTTAAATGTCATAACTCCAAGACAAGTTATAAAACTTGATAACATGGAAGTAGAGTTTTTGAAAAATAATCATAGTATACCAGATGCTTACTCTATTGCAGTACACACAGACCAAGGTATAATATACCACACAGGAGACTTTAAGATTGATTTGACTCCTATTGATGGTGATGTTATGGATATGCATAGACTCTGTGAGTTAAGCAAAAAAGGAGTACTTTTAATGCTGGCTGATAGTACTAATGCAGAAAAACCAGGATTTACTATGTCTGAAAAGACTGTTGGAGTAGGTCTTGATGAATTATTTGCAAAGGGAAATGGCAGAAGAATCATAGTTGCTACGTTTGCATCCAACATACACAGATTACAACAAATAATAAACACAGCTGAAAAGTTCAATAGGAAAGTTGCTATATCAGGTCGCTCAATGGTCAATGTAGTTGGAGTTGCAAAAGAATTAGGATATCTAGATATTTCTGATGATATGCTTATAGATTTAAATGATATATGCAAATATGAAGATAGTGAGTTAGTGATAATAACAACTGGTTCACAAGGTGAACCTATGTCAGCTCTTGCTAGAATGGCTTTTTCAGAGCACAAAAAAGTAGAGATAAAGAGTGGCGATTTAGTTATAATATCTGCTCATCCAATACCAGGAAATGAAAAATTAATATCAAGAGTAATCAATTTCTTATTTGAAAAGGGAGCAGAAGTAGTTTATAGCGACATAGCTGATATACACGTTTCTGGACATGCCTGTCAAGAAGAATTAAAACTTATACATGCATTAGTTAGACCTAAGTTTTTTATGCCAGCTCATGGTGAATATAGAATGTTAAAAAAACATGCTGAGATAGCTGAACAACTTGGTATGGACAAAGAAAATATTTTTGTCATGCAAACAGGAGATGTTTTGGAATTAGATAAGAATTCTGCTAAAGTAGCAAATCGTATACAAACAGGAAACATATTAGTCGATGGATTAGGTGTAGGCGATGTAGGTAACATAGTCTTAAGAGATAGAAAGCATTTATCAGAAGATGGTCTTATGATAGTTGTAGTAACTATTTCTAAGGATGAAGGTAAAGTTTTAGCAGGTCCAGACATAATTTCTAGAGGATTTGTATATGTAAGAGAGTCAGAAGATTTAATGGATGGGGCAAAAGATATAATTAAGAATGTCCTAAATGAATGTGAAGAGAAAAATATTAAAGAGTGGGCTTATTTAAAGAATAACATTAAAGAAAACCTAAAAGAATATTTATATCAAAAAACTAAACGAAATCCAATGATACTTCCTATAATAATGGAAGTGTAGTATATAAAAAACTATAAAATTGAAAATTAGACCTCTTGTAATTTTTAAGATAATATCAAAAATCTAGTTGATATTATCTTAAGAATTGCAGGAGGTCTTTTTAATTTGTGATATTGAAAAACATATATTACATAAAATACCAATTATAACAATCTTTTATTAGTAAAAACTAATTATATATAAATTTTACTAAGAGGAGGATTCTTATGGATAATATTTCAAGACAAAATGCTATAAAAGCCTTAAAACAAACCAAGATGGAAATAGCAGGAGAATATGGCATGAATTATGAAGATGCTTTTGAAATAATAGAAAATGCATCTAATAAAGGTGTTTTAGAAGGTTATTTTAAAAAGCTTGAGAAGAAAAAAAATTTAGGTCAAGGTATATCTAGGCATTTAGAATAAAAAAAGTTAAATGTGAGAAAATAAGTTTAAATAAACTTTAAGAGGTGACATCGATGAAAAAATTAGCTAGTACTGCTTTGGCTATATTACTTGCGCTTACTCCTTTAAGCTTTTCTTTTGCAAATAATAAGGAAAATGCTGATGCCAACCAACTAAATATATCTTCAAAATCAGCAATTTTGATGGATGTTGGCAGTGGACAAATTTTATACGAAAAGGATGCTCATAAAAAGCTTCCTCCTGCTAGTGTAACGAAGGTAATGACAATGCTACTTATAGTAGAAGCTTTGGATTCAGGCAAGATTAAGCTTGATGACGAAGTTCAAGTAAGTGAAACTGCATCTAGTATGGGTGGTAGTCAAATATTCCTAGAGCCAGGAGAAACTCAAAAGGTTGATACATTATTAAAAGGTATAGCTGTTGCTTCTGCAAATGATGCTTGTGTCGCTATGGCTGAACATTTAGCTGGAAGTGTTGAAGGATTTGTTGACAGAATGAATGCTAAAGCAAAAGAATTAAATATGAATGATACTCATTTTGCAAATACAAATGGACTTCCAGTTGCAAACCACTATACATCTGCTCATGATATAGCTTTAATGTCTAGAGAACTGTTAAAACACGAAATGATAAGTAAATACTTAACTACATGGATGGATAAAGTTGTGGTAGGTAAGAAACAAGTTACAGTAGGTCTTGCAAATACTAATAAACTTATAAAGCATTACCAAGGAGCAACTGGTGTTAAAACTGGATTTACTCAAGAAGCAAAATACTGTTTATCAGCAGCAGCAAAGAGAGGTAATACTCATCTAGTTGCAGCAACTTTAGGAGCAGAGACTTCTCCAGAAAGATTTAACGATGCGTCTAGTCTTTTAAACTATGGATTTGCTAACTATGAAAGTGTTAAGTTATGTAGTAAAGGTGATAATGTAGCAACACTTACATTGGATAAGGCAGATGAAAACAAAGTTAAATTAGTTGCTAAGGAAGATTTAAATGCACTTATTAAAAAAGGAAGCTCTAAAGAGTTTGATAAGAAAATTGAAATAGTAAAAAATCCTAAAATGCCAATTAAAAAAGGAACTGTTTTAGGAAAGATAAAGATATGTAAAGATAAAAAAGTAATAGGTGAAGTAGAATTGATAAATACTAAAGATATAAATAAAGCAAGTTATCTACAAATGCTTCAAAGAATAATTGATAATATGATATAAATAATTGCCAAATGATATATAATTACAATCCACATAAAAAATACCCATATAGAATTATTTACTATAGGGGTATTTTTATTTGTTTTTATAGAAGGATTGTCTAATTTTATGTTTTTTATAGAGAACTTGATAAATATATAAAACTTAGAATATTATTTTATATTTAGGTCTATTTAATATTTATCTAAGCAAAGGCATACTACCAGTAAGTTTATTCACTTTCTTTTTGTTTCCATAGATTGCTATACCAAAATACTGTAAATCATCTTCTGGTACATTAGCAATTCTTTGAACAAATTCATCATAAACATTACAACCTTGTGCAACATCTGAAAAATCTACAACAGTTAATTCTTCAAATTCAGTACTATATAATTTTTTTCGTAAATCTTTTATAAGTTCTTTGTTCCCTTTTAAAATAGGAACAGGAAGCTCAACTATTCCTAGGTGTATGTTTCCTGTTTTATCAAGCACATCTGAACCAACAGTCTCTGGTGCAAATTTTCCTAGTGTAATTCCCATTATAGCAGCAGTATTTGATATGATTCCCATTGGTAAAGTTTCATCTATTACCATAACACATTTTGAATTTTTAGTTTCCATTTTTATTTCTCCTTTTTATTTAAAGTTGTTTTTGTCATTGTTTGTAAATATGTTTTGATATTGCTTTGGAGTAAGACCAATAAAATTCTTAAAGAAATTTGTAAAGTGACTTTGGTCTACAAAGCCTGTCTGTATGGCAGCATCTATAGGTTCTACACCGTTTTCTAAAAGTCTCTTAGCCTTATTTACTCGTATATTTTCTAAGTACCTATATGGAGTAATACCTTTTAATTTTGTAAAGTTGCGAAGTAATGAGTACTTGTTCATTCCTGCTATAGCACTTAATTCATCAAGCAATATACGTTCAGCATAATTGTCTTCTAGATAATCACATACTGCTTGAATTTCTATACTTGTTTTTTCTAAGTTAAATTGCAAATTTGGTTCAGTATATTCTTCAATTAATTGTTCAATGAGAAAGAAAAAAAGTTCTTCCTTTTTAAAATCTAACTCTTCTTCCATGATTATATGATGTAATTCTTGTAGTAGAGGTACTAGCTCACTACGAAATATCACAGATTGATTAAACTTAGGTAAATAATTTTCTCCTGTAATTTCAAATACAGTTTTTTTCATTATTTCTGGTTTAATATTTATACATCTGTAATCAAGTACTTTATTATCTATCTGTTCACAAGTATGGCTATCAAAAGGGTTAAAAAGTAACAAATCCCCAGTACTTGTGGTATATTCTTTGTTTTTACAAGATAAATATCTTTGACCTTTTTCTATAAAACCAATTACATAATGTTCATGAAAATGGTTTGGGAACTTTTGCATTATACCTTTAAATCTATATGCTTCGATTTTCAATTCCTTATCAAAACATACTGTGCGTTCTTCTTGCTTCACTTAAGTAACCTCCCTTCACATTATATAAAGTGTAACACATATTTTTTTGTACTTCTTGTATGATATTGACTAAAATCTAAATATGAATAAAAAAATAGCAACTTTATCTATCTCAGTTGCTATTTTTATTTATATGTAATTTATTTTGCTAAATTATTAAGTGTATCTCCAGCAATTCGATATACTGTCCAATCCTCCATTGGTTCTGCACCCATTGATAGGTAGAAATCTATACTTGGTTTATTTGAGTCTAAACACCACCATTCCAAACGACCACAGCCACGCTCTATAGCAATATTTGCTAGTTTTTTTAGAAATGTTTTGCCATAGCCTTTGCCACGAAATTCTGGTTTGATATATAAGTCTTCCAGATAAATTCCTGCACGACCAAGAAAAGTCGAAAAATTATGAAAAAATAAAGCAAAGCCTATAGCTTCATTATCATATTCACCAATCAGAACCTCAGCCTTTTTCTTTACAAATATCCATTCATTGAGTATCTCTTCTGTAGCGATAACTTCATCTAATAGATTCTCATAAGAAGCAAGTTCTTTTATGAAGTTTAATATAAGAGGTGTATCTGATTCAACTGCATATCTAAATTTAAGCTCATTTTTTTCTGCAAAATTGTTCATTTTATTACTCCTTTCATTTGTAATACACAAATAAAATAACAATAATGTCAATTCATGTCAACATAATATTATATTTACAGTAGGCGTAATTATTATATTTTCACAATGAATATGATATAATAATAAAAGTTATAAAATAAAAAGTGAATTTTAATTTTATGCTGATATGTTAAAATTATTATAATATAAAATAATTTTGATTATAAGTTATTTAATTGTTATAATAGTATTAAAAATTTAATTTAGGAGATGTACATTAATGTTAAGTATGAATATAGGAGAAATAGTAGCAAGTTTAGTTGGTATAGCTATGGCAATATCAATACATGAGTTTGGCCATGCTTATTCAGCTCACTTATTGGGAGATGATACAGCTAAATCTTATGGTAGAATGACATTAAATCCTGTAAGACATGTTGACCCAATTGGTCTTTTGGCTATGTTTATTCTTAGAATAGGATGGGCAAAGCCAGTACCAGTAAATCCAAACAACTTTAAAAACTACAAAATAGGAAATCTGATAGTTTCACTTGCAGGTGTTTTTTGTAATCTTTTGACTGCCATACTTTGTGTAATTATAAATAAGTATGTGCATATGTATGCGATAAACACAATAGCTGAATATGTGTTTTTATATAGTATTGGATTTGCAGCGTTTAATTTGCTTCCAATACCACCACTTGATGGATGGGGAGTTATATCTACATTTGTACCATATAAATGGAATGAATATGTGTACAAATTTGAAAGTATGAGTTATATAATTTTATTAATTGCTTTATTTACTGGTATATATAGAATAATATTAACTCCAATATATGCTGTACTACTAAAAATAGTATATTTATTCGTTTAATACAATAAATAGATTAAAGAGGGATTGGTATGAAGTATAATATACAATTGCAAGTCTATGAGGGGCCATTAGATTTACTGTATGATTTAATAACAAAACATAAAATAGACATAAAGGATATATCTATAATAGATATAACCAAGCAGTATCTAAATTATCTGAAAGTGTTAGATAAAATGGATTTAGAAATAACTAGCGAATTTATAACTATGGCATCAAAACTCCTAGAGATAAAATCCAAATATCTGCTTTATAAGCAAAAGGATGAAGAGGAAGACCCAAGAATAGAACTTATGGAAAAGTTAGAAGAATATAGAAAGTTCAAGATGGCATCACAAGATATAAAAGAAAATATAACTTATATCAATGAGAGATTTTATAGAAATAAAGAAGAAATAATTATTGATGATAATGTAGATTTAGAAGATATATCAATAGAAGCAATAAAAAATATACTTCCATACATATTTAAAGTTAAAACATCACAAATTGAAAATTCTAATGATGAGAAACTAGATAAAATAGTAAGGAAGAAGATAATATCTGTAGAAGAAAAAATCTTATATATAAGAGATATTATAAAAGAGAAGCTTGAAGTTACTTTCACAAATATCATAAAATCATATGAAAATGATGAAATAATTGCTACTTTTTTATCTATATTAGAACTTATAAAAGAAAAAGAAATAGTAGTAGTACAAGATATATTTTTTGATGATATTCTAATAAGAAAAAGTTCGGAGTGTTAAAATGAAAAGAGAAGATATAAAGTATATTATAGAGTCTGTTATGTTTGCATATGGAGAACCAATAAGTATAAAAGAATTAAACTATATAATAAATAAAGAACTTTCATCAAAAGAGATAGAGATTATGTTAAATTCACTTATTGAGGAATATAGAGAAAAAAATAGAGGTATCCAGATAATTAAATTAGAAAATAAGTATCAAATGTGCACAAATAAAGATTATGCGGAATATATAAAGAAGATTATTGAACCAAAGAAAAAGAAAAGTCTGAGTCAAGCCACATTAGAAACTCTTACTATCATTGCTTATAAGCAACCAATAACAAAAGTTGAGATAGAAGATATAAGAGGAGTAAAGTGCGATAAGGTACTACAGACCTTATTTGAAAATGAACTTATAAAAGAGGCTGGTAGACTTAACAAGATAGGTAAACCTATAATTTATAGAACAACGGATGAATTTTTAAAATTGTTAAATATAGAAACCCTTGAAGAGTTGCCTCCTATAGAAAATTATCAAGAAGTAGCTACAAATGAATAAAATGTTGTACATGTATAGTGATAGCATTAAAATTAAAAACACAATAATTTAGTTTGCGATTTTAAATTTTTAAGGATTTAAAATGCTCTAAGTTATTGTGTTTTTTTGTGTAAATATAAAATTAAAATTATATCGAAATAAATATGGATAATTAAGTATAAATAGTAATTTTTTGATGATAATATAAACATGGAGTTTAATGAATTATTTAATTTTAAGTATTTAATAATAGCTATAATTTTTATAATAAGTATATTTATATTGATTTTAATATCTCATATAAACATCTTATTAGTAGCTGATATAAATAACAACGATATTATTCTAACAATTAATATAAAATACATGTTTAATTTAATAAATATAAATAGACAACTTTATCCAGCTGAAAATAGTAAAAATAATGATAAAAAAGAAGGGATGAAGAATAATATAGATTCAAGTATATTATTAGCTGATGACCTTTTAAGCGTTTATAGACTATTAAAAAAAATAAAAATACATGAACTTTATTCAAATATTAATTTTGGAACTGAAAATATCGGCTTAACATCTTCTGTGTATGTATTAATAAATACTCTATATGGAAATTTATTTAATATAATTGATGCAGAAAAAATGTATTTAAATGTAAATCCGGATTTTACAAAAAATTATGTTTTGGGAAATATAAGGATACATATAAGGTCAAGAATAAAAGATTTATTTCGTACTATAATAATGATTAATAAGATTATGAATAAGAATAAAGGAAATTATAAGGAAGGTGATAGTAATGAGAGCAACAGGTTCGATACAAAGTCTTATGGAAACAACTCTTGAAACAATTAAAGGTTCTATAGATGCAAATACTATTATAGGAGACCCTATAAAAACAGATACTACAGTAGTTGTACCTATATCAAAAGTTACGATTGGATTTGGTATAGGAGGAGGAGAATACTCAAAAGGATATGATGAGAAAGATAAAGAAATTGAATCAAAAAATGAAAAAGCAGATACGAACTTTGCTGGAGGTAGCGCAGGTGCTATATCTGTGCAACCAGTAGCATTTGTAGTTGTTGAAAGTGGAGAGACTAGAATAATGAGTTTAGATAGCAATATTAATCTTGTAGATAATATATTATCTATAACTCCTAGAGTATTGGAGAAAATTCAAAACATATCTCAAAGTAATAAAAATCAAGACAAAAATAATATGCAAGAATAAGATAAAATATTTACAAATATGGTTGTAGTTTTAAATAAGGTAGTGGGATTAGTTTAAATCCCACTATTTTGTTATGTGGTTTAAATGTTTATATAGTAAGATTTTAGCTTAAAACAATTTAAATAGATAATAAAGTTGATATATAGTATA
Source organism: Clostridioides sp. GD02377 (assembly GCF_045899875.1). Classification (NCBI taxonomy): domain Bacteria; kingdom Bacillati; phylum Bacillota; class Clostridia; order Peptostreptococcales; family Peptostreptococcaceae; genus Clostridioides; species Clostridioides sp. GD02377. The sequence continues at coordinate 141,324 of NZ_JBJODA010000001.1, read as the reverse complement.
ATTATAAAAAGAAAAGTAGTATTATGTTATAGATATATAAACGTATTTGAGATATAAGAGGGAGTTATAAATCATTAGTTTTGAGGTGAGTGTTATGAGCGATAAAGAGTTATCTATTTTGTTGTTAGAAAGTATGAATAACTTTCATAATTTAATAAAAATTATTAATAATGAAAGATATAAAAAAAGTAAGATTCTTACAGAAAGACAATTTTTTGCTTTAGTAAAGATAAGGAAACATGATAAAATAGAGCTTAAAAATTTAAGTAGGGATTTACATGTATCTACTTCTAGTTTGTGTATATTACTTAATAAATTAGTTGAGCAAGAGTATGTGTATAGGGAAGAAGATAGTAGAGATAGACGAAATACATTTTATGGAATAACTAAAAATGGAGAAAAGATACTAGATGATGAAATATTAAAATTTGTATCTATAATAAGTGATAAAATGGATTGCTTAGATATAGATAATAAAGATAAATTATTTGCTTCTTTAGAAGAAACTAAAACTATAATAGAACAGTTGTTTTAAAAAGGAGGCTTTATTATGAAGATAAAATGTTCTAAAGAAATATTAAAAAGTTTGGAAAATACTATAACAGTAATAGCTATGTTTGATGGTGAAGATGTTTCTACACCTTTTGATGAATTAAATTTAGTAAGCAGAGATTTTAAAGCTAAAGAAAATAATATAGACACTGTAACATTGTTTAAAAATGATAGTTTAGTGAATATTTGTTTTGTTGGTTTTGGTAAGAGAGAGTTATTAAATACAGAAAAGATTAGAATCATAGGTGGAAACTTATGTAAGAAGTTAAAAAATATATTGAAAAATAAAGAATATAAGAGTAATGACATTAATATACTGAATCTCGACTTAAGTAGTCATGAAATAGGCGCTTTTACAGAAGGGATATTACTTGGAGATTATAAATTTAATAAGTATAAGTCAAAAAACAATGATTTTGAAAAAAAGGAAATAGATAATATAATTATATTTACTGAAAAGGAAGCAGAGTGCCAAATTGAAAAAGCTAAGATATTAGCTAATTCAAATATAATAGCTAGAAATCTAGTAAATGAACCATCAAATATAATCTATCCAGAGACGTTAGCAATAGAAACAGTTAGACTTGGAGCAGAGTTTGGGTTTAATGTTGAAGTATATGAAGAAGAAAAAATAAGAGCATTAGGAATGGAAGCTTTTTTTGCTGTTTCAAGAGGTTCTATTAATAAACCAAGATTCATAGTTATGCGATATTTTGGAGACAAAGAAAGTAAAGATATACTTGGTCTAGTAGGTAAAGGATTGACTTATGATACAGGTGGATATTCTTTAAAATCAAATGCTTCTATGTTAGATATGAAAACAGATATGGCTGGTGCTGCAAGTGTCATAGGCGCTATGTGTGCTATATCTCAAAATAAATTAAAGAGAAATGTTATAGCAGTAGTAGCTGCATGTGAAAATGCTTTATCAGGAGGCTCATATAAACCTGGAGATATAATTAATTCTATGGCAAAGAAAACTATTGAAGTTTTAAATACAGATGCAGAAGGTAGACTTACATTAGCTGATGCAATATATTACATCATAAATAATGAAAAGGTAACAAAGGTGGTTGATGTAGCTACATTAACTGGTGCTGCTTTAACATTATTGGGTAACGTCGCAACTCCTGTAGTGACAAATAATGATGAATTTTATTATGAACTAGAAAAAGCATCTGCTTTATCAGGTGAAAGGGTATGGAAGATGCCAATTTATGATGAATTTAGAGATATGATAAAAGGTGAAGAAGCAGACCTTAAAAATACAGGAGGTAAAAATGCTGGATGTATAACAGCAGGAGCTTTTATTGGTGAATTTGTTGGTGATACTCCATGGATACATATGGATATAGCTGGCACAAGTACATCATCAAAATCAATTGGATACAAAGCAAAGGGTGCAACAGGAGAACCTGTTAGAACATTGTACTATTTAGCAGAGATATAAAATAACAATCATAAAATATATAACCTATAAAGCCACATGGATAATTACTTAGATTTAAGATTATCCATGTGGCTTTATTTTTAAATTTAAATAAATTATTTACTCTTTTTCTTTTTTTCAAGTATAAAAGTATCTCTATTAGACAAAAGAGCAGGTATGTACATAATACTAGTAACAAAAATAAATGTAAAAATAGCAGTTGTGCTATGGCTTAAAAAACCATAATAGTATTGAGAATTGGTAAATGTGTTTAGTAAAAATATGAATGAAAAATAAATAAAGCAAATAGCTAGATTATCTCTAAGCGCATATCTGTTAACTTTAAATTTTCTAACATCGACCATATAGATATTTGCATAAATTATAAGACATTTAGAGAAGACAAATATAAAATATATAAAGCTAGGAAATTCATAACCCAAGTTTTTAGAAAAAATGAGTTCTCCAACTGAACAAACCAAACTCCATGAAAAAAAGATATTAAAAAGATGATACTGTTTAAAAATAAGTATGGCTATACACAGGTATATACAGATATAATTAATTCCAATTGGCAAAGAATTTAGAGTACTATAATTACCAGAAGAAATAATTAAGAATTGCTCTAAAGCCATAACTATTACCATTAATGTACAAATTATCTTCTCGACTGTGTAACTATAAGGCAAAATATTTTTTGTTAGTTTTGGACAATAGTATAGAAATAATCCAAATATAAAGAGGCTTACAAATTGTTCACTAGAAAAAAGGAAAATTTTAAACATATAATATTCTCTCCTATAATAAATTTAATATGTATCTATATAAATATATTCATTATCTCTCAATTTAATATATAAAAAATTTAATAATAGTTAGATTTTATATAGGAATTTTTGCAACTAAAAATATCCTATTGTTTTGTGTATATATTCTAATTATGTCAAAAAATAAAAAAATCTTTATTTACTAGAGTTTTTGGAAATAATAATAACAGATATTAGAATTAATTAACATTTTTTGTAAGTATTTGACAATAGAGAGGGTGTAACAAATGGGAATAATAGAGTCAGCATCAAAATTAGCTGAAATGGTTCATTTATTAGCTGTTGAAAAGGGGATAACTGATATAGAAGCATGGGATGAAGCTGTAGAAGAATACAGTAAATTTTATGAAGAAAGAAGAAATGAATAGATTAATAAAACTTTATTATAAAAAAGTAGCTTTACTTAAAGAATTTAGATTTTTTATAAACTATTAAAAACAAAATAAATAAAAAAGATGGTACTTCAAATGTAATTAAAAATCATTTTGTGATACCATCTTTAATATTTATTTTAATAATGTATGAGTAATAAATCTTACTTATCTATATTTTTTATGTAGCCTCTTTTTTCTAATTTTTTTATATGTTCTTTGCGTATTTCATCAAGATTAATACCATATTGTTCTTCTAGTTTAAACATCATAGTAACACATGTCTGAGCTACATCCATTAGCTCCTTAGCAGTTTTCTTTATAATATCAACTTCATCCAAGTCATTATTTTCTCCACTCAGATTTCTGAATTTACCTATACATTCAGCCAATTCACCTTGTTCTTCTCCCATTTTGATAAATGTAGATTCTAGTGTTGGGTCTAAATTATTAAGTTCTGGTAAAGATATAGTTTTTAGTTTCATAAAAAGCTCCTTTCAAGTTATTCATATTTATACTAAAACATCATAACAAAGATAATACTAAAAATAAACTTTAAATTCAACATAAAAACTCATATATAGAATAAAAATAGTGAAATAAATCTACATTTGTCTTAATACAGCATCATATAAGACTTCTCCAATAGGTTTATTTATTACAAGAGAAGCTGATTTATCATAAACTGTGTTTGCTTTATTAATGAGAGCAATGTATTTACCTTTATAATAATCTATAAAACTTGCAGCAGGATATACAGCTAGTGATGTACCTCCTATAATTAATAAATCAGCATTACTTATAGCAGAAATTGTTTTAGTAATAACATCATTGTCAAGAGCTTCTTCATAAAGTACTACATCAGGTTTTACTATAGAACCACACTTGTCACAATAAGGAATATTACCACCTAGGTTTAACATAGCTTCTAAATCAAAAAACTTACCACACTTAGTACAATAATTTCTGTGCACAGAACCATGTAGTTCTAAGACATTTTTGCTTCCAGCCATTTGGTGAAGCCCATCAATATTTTGAGTTATAATAGCTTTAAGTTTGCCCATCTCTTCAAGTTTTGCCAAGGCTATATGAGCATTGTTTGGCTTTGCATTAGGATATATTAATTTATCTTTATAAAATTCAAAAAAATCTTCTGGGTATCTAACAAAAAAAGTATGTGAAACTAATTGTTCAGCAGTAAATTGTTTATTGAGTTTCTGGCTAAACAGTCCAGTAGAACTTCTAAAGTCTGGTATATTAGATTCAGTTGACACACCTGCTCCACCAAAAAATACTATATTGTTATGATTAGCTATCAATTCTTTTAAGTTATTTGCATCCATAGTTACACCTCCAAATTATTATATATAAATTGTACTACATATTAGGATATTTATGTTACTTTATTAGAACCCTGTGTTTTTAAAATAAATTTATGTGGTAATCACATGTGACATTATAAGTATTATAAAAAAAATCTATTTTCATATTAAAAAAACCTATAGCTTAATAAGACGAATAAAGAATTTATAAATAGAATGTATACAAAATGTAAATAGACAATATTTACTAAAATCACAAGTTGTCGTATAATTATATTAAAATTGTTTTAGTGTATAAGAAGGGCGGGGGAAGTACATGAAGAAAAAAGCAGCGTTAGCAACATTAGCTGTATTACCCTTAAGTATGATAAATGCACATGCTGATGGGGATGTAGGTATAGTGACTATAAATTATTTAAATGTAAGAAATGAGCCAACTGCCGAAAGTAGTATAGCCTTTGTTGCCAAGAAAGATGACAAGGTTTTGATTAAAGACTCTTCTGATGGATGGTATAAAATAAAAGCTGAATCTGGACAAGAAGGTTGGGCTTCGTCAAAATATATAGCAAAATCAAATGGTGATTCTTTAAGAACATCTACAAATAAAGAAAAACAAGTTACTTCAAATAGTTTAAATATGAGAAATGGAGCAGGCACAAGTTATAGAATCATAACTGTACTAAAAAAAGGACAAAAAGTAGAGGTAGTATCAGAGAGTAATGGATGGTCTAAAATAAAATATGATGGAAGATTAGGATATGTATCTAGTTCTTACTTAGGAGATATCTCAAACTCAACCAATAGCTCAAAAACTAAACAAGTAAATACAACTTCATTAAATGTAAGAAGTGGACCAAATACAAGTTATGGTTTATTAGGTAAGTTGCCAAAAGGAAGCAAAGTGGAAGTAATATCAGAAAGTAATGGATGGTCTAAAATAAAGTATAATGGAAAAGATGCGTATGTATCAAGTATGTATTTATCAGAGGTAGATCAAAGTAGCTCAGATGACTCTAGTCAAAGTAATGACAAAAAAAATACTGATAAGGTTGTAAATACAGCTTCATTAAATGTAAGAAGTGGGCCAGGTTCTACATATAGTAAGTTAGGGAAGGTATATAAAGGGAGTAAAGTAACTGTATTGTCAGAGAGTAGTGGATGGGCTAAAATTAGCTTTAATAATAAAGAAGCTTTTGTAGTAGGTAATTATTTATCTACTTCAACAGATGCATCCAATAATAACTCAAATAGTAATTCTAATAATAATTCAAATAGTAATGGAAATAATTCTTCATCATCAGGTCAAGTAAATGGTATGTCTGGTATAAGTGGAGCTAAAATTGATTACAAATCTTTGAGTTATACTTTGGAATCTCACATAAGTAAACAAGTTGAGAAAGCGGCAGCAGGGGGAAATGTAATAGCACCAGGGAATAGAAAAAGTACTCCAAGTCCTGAATTTAGCACTTTTTCAGCTCAAAGAACAAGTTCATTTGTAAATGCAAGTTCAAGTGATATAGAATATTATTTAAATCCTAAAAACTTTACAAGTACAACTAAAGGTATGATGCAGTTTTTGAAGATTAATAGCTATAAGGGAGGTATTTCAGAATCGAGTTTAAATTCATATCTTAATGGTTTATCTTCTAGTATCTTTAAAAATCAAGGAGCAGCATTTATAAATGCCGCTAAGAAGTACAATATAGACGTTGTATATTTGGTATCACATGCTATGTGGGAAACTGCATATGGTAAATCTACGCTTGCTCAAGGTCAGACAATAACATCTTATAAGGGTCAACCCCTTAGTAAACCAGTTAAAGTATACAATTTTTTTGGAATAGGAGCAATAGATAAAAGCGCTAATGTTTCAGGGGCAGAAGCAGCATATTCTAATGGATGGACGAGTGTAGAAGCTACTATAGATGGTTCTGCAAAGTGGATATCTCAAAATTATATAAACAGTTCTAAATATAATCAAAACACTATCTACAAGATGAAGTGGAATTATGATTATACATGGCATCAATATGCAACTGATGTTAATTGGGCTAATGGAATTTCTGGAATTATGGAAAATCTAATTGGTCTTTATGGAGGAGGAAGTAGTTTAGTTTTTGAGGTTCCTCAGTACAAGTAATACATAAATAAAAAATACAGACTATGGGTAGTTTTCATTTATTTAAATTATCTATAGTCTTTTTGTATATAATTTACAAGGTCTAAAATTAATATTAACAAAATTTTTATGTTATAATATTAATTCTAAGTAAATATAAGTGAATAACAGATAGAAATAGATAAAAAGTGGTAATAATATATAAAGATAATTTTGAGAAAGGAGGATATAGATGGAAAGTGTTAAGGAATATTTAGATAAATTGGAAATTAATAATAGTGGCCTTGGAAAGCAACTTAAAGAAGTTTACATAAATAGAGTAGTTTATTTTAAAGAAGACAAGATAGTTTATTTTTATCTAACTTCTAAGGAGATTGTTTCTCATGAGCTCTTAGATAAATTTAAAGAAGAATTGATGTATAAACTCGATTATTTTAAAGATATGAGAATGAAGATAAGATTCACTGGATTTGAAAGAAAATCTAATAAAGATGTTATAAAAAAATATTGGAATAATATATTGTATATATTAAAGTATCTTTGTCCATCTATAGCAGGTTGGTATAAACAAGTAGAATTTCTTTGTTTAGATGAAGAATTAAAAATAAAACTTCCAAAAGGTATATTTTATGAGCGATTAATGAAAAAAAATGTAATTTATGTGCTTAGAACTGTGCTTAGTGAAGAATTAGGATTGGATTTAAATATAACGATTGAAAAAGCTGTTGATGAAAAAGTGAATAAAGAAAGACTTATAAGAATTAATGATAGAGAAATGGAAGAAAAAATTAGAGCTTTGGAAATTGGAAAAATTAATAATTGTGAAGAGCGTGAAGAAGAAAGTTATGTAATCAAGTCTGAAGTAGATGAAAATTTAGTCTATGGAGATAATGCAAATGCTATGATTGAAAATATAGCTGAATTAAATGCATCTTCTGGAACAGTTGCAATTGTTGGAGATATATTTGATGTTGAAACTAAAGAACTTAAAAATGGAAAAATACTTATGATAGCATCAATTACAGACTATACTAGTTCGATAAGCTGTAAATTATTTTTAACAGATACAAATAAGGATGGAGTACTTGAAAATGTTAAAAAAGGTGCATATTTAAAAATCAAAGGTGACATAGTTTATGATACATATCAAAGAGAAATTAGTATGATGATTAGTGGAATAAGAAAAGAGGTTAGACCAGAGAGGGAAGACAAATCAGAAGAAAAAAGGGTAGAACTACATGCACATACACAAATGTCTTCTATGGATGCAATCTGTTCTGTTAAAAAGCTTGTAGAACGTGCAGCTAAATGGGGGCATCCTGCTATTGCTATAACAGACCATGGTGTTGTACAAGGATTTCCTGATGCTATGAATGCAGGTAAGGCAAATAATATTAAAGTACTTTATGGAGTAGAGGGATACTTGGTTGAAGATGATTCTCTCATTATAGAAGATGCAAATGACAAAGAACTTTCACAGACATTTGTTGTATTTGATATAGAGACAACAGGATTTTCTAACACGAATGATAAAATAACTGAAATTGGTGCTGTAAAGATAGAAAATTTTAAAATTGTGGACAGATTTAGCGAATTAATAAATCCAGAAAAAGATATTTCTTATAAGATACAGGAATTAACAGGAATAACTAATGAGCTAATCAAAGACAAGCCAACCATTGAAGAGGTTCTTCCTAGGTTTATGGAATTTGTTGGAGATAGTGTATTAGTAGCACATAATGCAGAGTTTGATACGGGATTTATATCACAAAAGTGCAGAGAACAAGGTTTATTATATAATAACAAAAAAGTAGATACACTTATGCTGGCAAGAGTAATGTTGCCAAAATTAAAAAGACATAGATTGAATCTTGTTGCTAAAGAACTTGGTATACCTCTTTTAAATCACCATAGAGCAGTAGATGATGCTGAGGCTACAGCACTCATATTTAATAAATTCTTACAAATACTTACAGAAAAAGGAGCAAAGACTTTAAGTGATGTAAATAATGTGCTTGGAAAAATTGATTATACAAAACTTAGCACAAATCATATAACCTTAATAGCAAAAAATTCTGTAGGCATAAAAAACTTATATAAAATAATTTCAGATGCACATGTAAATCATTTTTTTAGAGCTCCAAGAATACTTAGAAGTGTATTAAATGAATATAAGGAAGGTCTGATAATTGGTTCGGCATGTGAAGCAGGAGTGGTCTTTCAAGCTGTAAAGAAGAATGTTTCTGATGATGAAATGAAAAAAATAATAGATTTATATGATTATATTGAGGTAATGCCTATAGATAATAATAGATTTATGATTGACAAAGGAGAAGTTAAGGATGAAGAAGAGTTAAGAGAACTTAATAGAAAGCTAATTGATACAGCTAAAAAATTTAATAAAATTCCAGTAGCTACTGGAGATGTTCATTTTTTAGATAAACATGAAGGTGTTTTAAGAAAAGTTCTTAAATATTCTCAAGGTTTTAAAGTAGATGAAGAAGAAACTTATTTACATTTTAGAACAACAGATGAAATGTTGGAAGAGTTTAGTTATCTTGGTGAAGAATTGGCATATGAAGTTGTAGTGGAAAATAGCAATTTAATTGCTGATATGGTTGAAGATATAAAACCTATACCAGATGATACTTATCCACCGATTATAGAAGGTTCAGACGTGGAATTAAGAGAGATGTGTTATGAAAAAGCTAGGCGAATCTATGGAGATCCAATACCAGAAATAGTTCAAAAAAGGCTAGATAGGGAGTTAAATTCGATAATAAGCAATGGGTATGCGGTTATGTATATTATAGCTCAGAAACTAGTTGCAAAATCGCTTTCAGATGGTTATCTAGTTGGTTCAAGAGGCTCAGTTGGGTCATCTTTTGCGGCTACAATGAGTGATATAACAGAAGTTAATCCTCTCCCAGCACACTATATTTGTGAAAATGAAGACTGTAAATACTCATTTTTTTATGAAATAGGTGAGTGGGGTTCAGGGGTTGATTTACCAGATAAGGACTGCCCAAAGTGTGGAAGAAAGCTTGCTAAGAATGGCCATGATATCCCATTTGAAGTATTTTTAGGTTTTGAAGGTGATAAAGAGCCAGATATAGATCTAAATTTCTCAGGAAATTATCAGCCAATAATTCATAAGTACACAGAAGAATTATTTGGGGAGGGATATGTATATAGAGCAGGAACTATAGGTACTGTAGCAGAAAAAACAGCGTTTGGATATGCAAGAAAATATGTAGAGGAAAATAATATAAGTGTCCCAAATGCAGAAGTACTGAGACTTTCAAATGGTTGTACTGGAGTAAAAAGAACATCAGGACAGCATCCAGGAGGAGTTATGGTTATACCTGATTATAAAGATGTCTATGATTTTACGCCTATTCAATATCCAGCAAATGATACTTCCTGTGGTGTAATAACCACTCATTTTGATTATCATTCAATAAGTGGTAGAATACTTAAATTAGATATACTTGGACACGACGGTCCTACTATAATAAGAATGCTTGAAGATATTACTGGAATAAATATAACAGAAATACCATTAGATGATGAAGAAACTATGTCTTTATTTACATCTACAGAAGCATTAGGAGTTACTCCAGAAGAGATAAATTGTCCAATAGGTTGTCTTGCTGTGCCTGAGTTTGGGACTAAGTTTGTACGCCAGATGTTACTTGATACAAAACCTACTACATTTGCAGAGCTTGTACGTATATCTGGTCTTTCACATGGTACAGATGTTTGGGTAAACAATGCACAAGATTTAGTTAGAGAAGATATAGTTGGGTTAAAAGACGTTATATCAACACGAGATGACATAATGAACTATTTAATATTTAAAGGATTACCTCCAAAAATGAGTTTTACAATAATGGAGAGTGTAAGAAAAGGTAAAGGTCTAAAACCAGAACATATTGAAGAAATGAAGAAAAATAATGTCCCAGAATGGTATATAGGTTCATGTAAAAAGATTAAATACATGTTCCCAAAAGCACATGCAGTTGCTTATGTTATGACATCATTCAGAATTGCATATTGTAAAGTACACTATCCAGAAGCATTTTATGCAACTTACTTTACTACAAAAGTTGAAGATTTTGATGCAGATTTAATTGTTAAAGGTTTAGATTCTATAAAATCAAAAATAAATGAAATTGAAGCATTAGGAAACGATGCAACTACAAAAGAAAAAGGTATGTTAACAGTGTTAGAAGTTGCTCTTGAAATGTATGCTAGAGGAATAAAATTATTGCCAGTCGATATATATAAATCAGATGCAACTGATTTTATAGTTGTGGGAGAAAAGACATTACTTCCACCAATGGCAGCAATACAAGGTCTTGGAGGAAATGCTGCCATAAATATTCAAAATGAAAGAAAAAATGGTGAATTTATATCAAAAGAAGATTTGAGAAAGAGAACGAAAATATCAAAAACAGTAATAGAAACTCTTACCAATCATGGTTCACTTGAGAATATGAGCGAGAGAAATCAATTGTCACTGTTTTAAGTTAGTTCAAAAAGTTGCAAATAAAAGAATTTTATGATATCATAGTATAGAAAATAGTATACTTTGCAGAAACTAAGAGTGAGACAGCTGTTCTCACTCTTTTATTTTAAATATATTATTACAAACCAGTTTAGTTTTTTAAATATATTTTATTTAAAATTATAGGAGCTGGTCATTTACAATTGAATAGGAGGAAATTTAATGAAAAAAAATTTGGAAGCTACAATTGAAGAGATTGTAACTAAAATAACGGATGAACATGGATTTGAAATGATTGATGTTGAATATGTAAAAGAAGCAGGAGAATACTACTTAAGAGTATACATAGATAAAGAAGAAGGAATATCTTTAAATGAATGTGAATTAGTTAGTAGAGAATTAAGCCCAATATTAGATGAAAAAGACCCTATAAAGGAGAATTATTTTTTAGAAGTATCTTCTCCAGGACTTGATAGAGCATTAAAAAAAGATAGAGATTTTGTAAGATACCAAGGTAGAGATGTAGATTTAAAATTATATAAAGCATTAAATGGATGTAAACAATTTGAAGGTGAACTTATAGGATTAACAGAAGATAATAATATAAAAATCATTGTAAATAGTGAAGAAATGGAATTTAATAGAAAAGATGTTGCTATTGTTAGATTAGCAATAAAGTTTTAGTGGTATATTAAATAGGGAGGAAATAAAAAATGAATCATGAATTTATGGAAGCACTAAATGAATTAGTAGTTGATAGAGGTATAGATAAAGAGATACTTATAGATACTATAGAACAAGCTCTTTTAACTGCATACAAGAAAAACTTTGGTTCAGCACAAAATGTTAGAGTTGAATTTGATAGAGATAAAGGAGATATAAAAGTATTTTCTCAAAGAGTCGTTGTTGATGAATCAGATTTATATGATACTTTCTTAGAAATAGAGTTAGCAGATGCTAGAGAGATAAATCCTAATTATGAATTAGGTGATATTATAGAACATGAAGTTACTCCTAAAAACTTTGGAAGAATTGCAGCTCAGACAGCAAAACAGGTAGTTGTTCAAAGAATAAGAGAAGCTGAGAGAGAAATAGTGTATAATGAATTTATAGAAAAAGAAAATGAAATAGTTACAGGAGAGGTTGCTAGAGCAAATAAAAACATTGTTTATGTAAACCTAGGAAGAATAGAAGGTATAATGACTCAAAGTGAGCAAATACCATTTGAGAATTATAAAGCAGGTCAAAAAATAAAATTCTATATACTTGAAGTTAAAAAGACTAATAAAGGACCTCAAATAGTTGTATCAAGAAGTCATCCAGGTCTAGTAAAAAGATTGTTTGAAGAAGAAGTTCCTGAAATATATGAAGGAATAGTTCAAATAAAATCTGTAGCAAGAGAAGCAGGGTCAAGAACTAAAATGGCAGTAAGATCTATAGATGAAAAAATAGACCCAATTGGAGCTTGTGTTGGACCAAAAGGACTTAGAGTAAAAAATATAGTGGATGAACTTGGTGATGAAAAAATAGATATAATAAAATATAGTGAAGACCCAGCAGAGTTTATATCGGCTGCACTTAGCCCATCAAAAGTTGTTAGAGTAGATATAAATGAAGAAGAAAAATCTGCCTTAGTAATTGTTCCAGATTATCAATTATCGCTTGCTATAGGTAAAGAAGGTCAAAATGCAAGACTTGCAGCAAAATTGACTAACTGGAAGATAGATATTAAGAGCGAATCTCAAGCAGAACAAGAAATGTTAAATCTTGAAAATTCCAAAGAAATAGAAAATGAGGATGTTAAAGCTGAATTTATCAACCAAGAAGAGTTAGATACTTCAGATGATAATTTTAGTGAAGAAGAGTAAGGAGGGATGATTTTGAAAAAAGTAAAAAAAGTGCCTCAAAGAAAATGCATAGCATGTCAAGATAGAGACTCTAAAAAAGAGCTTATAAGAATAGTTAAAGATAAAGAAGGAAAAATATTTTTAGACCCAACAGGAAGAGCTAATGGTAGAGGAGCATATGTATGTAAAAGCTCTGAATGTCTTAAAAAAGCCATCAAAAGTAAAGCATTAAATAAAGCTTTTAAGATAGATGTTCCTGATGAAGTCTATGATAATCTACTTATGGAGTTAGAAGAATATGAAAAATAATAAAGAAAAAATACTTTCGTTCTTAGGGCTCGCAACTCGTGCAGGGAAAATAGTGTCTGGTGATGACTCAACTTTGCTTGACTTAAAAAAAGGAAAAGTAAAATTGGTTTTAATAGCAGAAGATGCATCAAATAATACTAAAAAACTTTTTAAGGATAAATCAACTTTTAGAAATATTCCATATCTATTTTTTTCAACAAAAGAGGAAATAGGATTTGCAATAGGAAAATCTCCAAGAGCAGTTATAGGAATAAAAGATGAAAACTTTTCTAAAAAGATAATTGAACTAATAGAAATTTAAAATAAAATAGGGGGTGATCTTGTGTCAAAAACAAGAGTATACCAAATAGCAGAAGAATTAAATATATCAAATGAAGAGCTTATGAATAAGTTAACTGAATTAGATATAAATGTAGCTGATAAAGATTCAGTATTAGAAGGTGAAGAATTAGATTTAGTATTAGAATTATTAAATGAAGCTTCATCTAAAGAAAATGAAAATGTGATAGAGATAGATGGAAAGATTACAGTGCAAGCATTAGCAACAGAGTTAGATAAATCTCCGTCAGAAGTAATCATGAAGCTTATGAAAATGGGAACTATGGCAACAATAAATCAAGAGATAAGTTTTGAAATTGCTGCTTTAGCTGCAAAAGACTATGGATTTGAACTAACAGTAGCTGAAGGTGATGATACAGAAGCTTTAGAAATAGAAGCTTTGATGGAAATTGAAGAAGATAAAGAAGAAGATTTAGAACCTAGACCACCAGTTGTTACAGTTATGGGACATGTTGACCATGGTAAAACATCTCTACTAGATGCAATAAGAAAAACTGATGTAATTTCAGGTGAAGCAGGAGGAATAACTCAACATATAGGTGCTTCAGAAGTTAAAATTAATGGACACAAAATAGTATTTTTAGATACTCCAGGACATGAGGCTTTCACATCAATGAGAGCAAGAGGAGCACAAGTTACAGATATAGCAATATTAGTAGTTGCAGCAGATGATGGTATAATGCCTCAAACAGTAGAAGCTATAAACCATGCTAAAGCAGCAGAAGTACCTTTAATAGTTGCTATAAATAAAATAGATAAACCAGGTGCAAATCCAGATAAAGTAAAACAAGAATTAGCAGACCAAGGTCTATTAGTTGAAGACTGGGGAGGAGAAGTAATAGCAGTTCCAGTATCAGCTAAGAAAAAAGAAGGAATAGATACACTTTTAGAAATGGTATTATTGGTTGCTGAAATGGAAGAATTAAGAGCAAATCCAAATAAAAGAGCAGTAGGAACTGTTATAGAAGCTGAGCTTGACAAAGGAAGAGGTCCAGTTGCAACAGTACTTGTTCAAGGTGGTACTTTAACAGTAGGTGACCCAATCGTTGCAGGTGCTGCATGTGGTAAAGTTAGAGCAATGATAAATGCAAAAGGTAAAAGAGTAAAAACAGCAGGACCATCTACAGCAGTTGAGATATTAGGTTTATCAGAAGTTCCACAAGGTGGAGACCAATTTGTTGAGGTTCCAACTGACAAGATTGCTAGAAGTGTAGCAGCAAGAAGACAACAAATAGTTAGAGATGAAATGTTAAAATCAACTCAAAGATTATCACTAGATGTTTTATTTAGTCAAATGAGTGAAGGTTCTATAAAAGACCTTAATATAGTTATAAAAGCAGATGTACAAGGTTCAGTACAGGCAGTTAAACAATCTTTAGAAAAATTATCAAATGAAGAAGTTCAAGTTAAAGTAATACATGGAGGTGTTGGAGCTGTAACAGAATCAGATATATTACTTGCAGCAGCTTCTAACGCAATAATAATAGGATTCAATGTAAGACCAGTTCCAGGTGCAGAATCTCTAGGCGAAAAAGAAAATGTTGATATAAGAACATATACTATAATATACAAGGCTATAGAAGATATACAAGCTGCTATGACTGGTATGTTAGACCCTGAATATGTTGATGAAGAAACAGGAAAAGCTGAAATAAGAGAAATATATAAAATATCTGGTGTTGGAACAGTAGCTGGATGTTATGTAACTAATGGTAAGATATTTAGAAATTGTAAAGTAAGATTAGTTAGAGATAGTATAATAATACATGAAGGTGAGCTTGCAGCACTTAAGAGATTTAAAGATGATGTAAAAGAAGTTAATTCTGGATACGAATGTGGTATGAGTTTTGTAAATTACAACGATATAAAAGAAGGCGATGTAGTAGAAGCTTATATAACTAAAGAAGTAGAAAGAAAATTATAAATTCGTATCAAAGAAAATCAGTTAGTAAAGAAGGTCGATGGTATGGCATCATATAATAGAACAAGAAGAATAGCAGAAGAAATAAGAAAAGTAGTAAGTACTATGCTTATAAATGGAGTAAAAGACCCTAGAATAACATCTATGGTGAGTGTAACTGATGTAGAAGTTACAAATGACCTAAGATATGCTTATGTATATGTAAGTATTTTAGGTGGAGATGAAGAATCTACACTAACAGGACTTAAAAGTGCTGGAGGGTATATAAGAAGAGAAGTAGGAAAAAATATAAAACTTAGATATATTCCTGAAATAATGTTTAAAATTGATGATTCAATAGAAAAAGGAATGTATATGGATAGCCTTATAAAAAGAGTTAATGAAAAAAATACTCAAAAAAATGAGGATGAAAATTATGATGAATAATATTGATAGTATTATAAACTATATTTATGAGGGTGACTATTTTATAGTTACCTCTCATATTAGCCCAGATGGAGATAATATTGGTTCTACACTTTCGATGTATTATACACTAAAAAACTTAGGAAAAAAAGTATATTATGTACTTGATGATGAAGCTCCATTAAATTTAAAGTTTTTGGTTGAAGATGTAAAAATTTATAAGTCTAATGAACTTGATATGAATCAGTATTCCCTAATAGCACTTGATTGTGGAGATGAACCAAGAATATGTGTAAGTGATGAAATCAAAAATAATGCATCAAAATTAATCTGTATAGACCATCATGCAAGTAATGATTCATATGGAGATTTAAATTATGTAGATAAGGATGCATCTTCTACATGTGAACTAGTTTATAATTTATTGATTAGATTCCAGCAAATAAAAGATATTAAGATTATAAATAAAGATATAGCGACATGTTTATATACAGGTCTTGTAACTGATACTGGAAACTTCTCATATTCAAATGTCCATGCAAGTAGCTTTGAAATGGCAAAGAATTTACTTGTTTTAGGTGCACAAAAAAATACTATAATACAAAATATATATCAAAGTAATTCTTCTGATTATTATAAATTATTAGGAGAAGCCTTAAAATCTTTGGAAATATTTGAATCAAAAGTATCTAGTATAGTTTTGACTCAGGATATGATGAATAGAAATAATACAAGTTTCAACGATGTTGATGGAATAACAACATATACAAGAGACATAAAAGATGTTGAGGTTGGAATTTTATTTAAAGAGAAAAAACAAAATGAAATTAAAGTAAGTTTTAGGTCAAAAAATTATGTTGATGTAAGTGAAATAGCCAAGTTATTTGGTGGTGGTGGTCATGTAAGAGCTGCTGGATGTACTATTAAAGATAGTATTGATAATGCAAAAAAAATGGTATTAGAGGCAGTGTTAAAATCAATTTAAGGTGACAGAAAAATGAATAAGATTATAAGTATATTGAAACCTACAGGCATGACATCTCATGATGTTGTAAGTAGAGTGAGAAAAATTTTAAATATAAAAAAAGTAGGTCATACAGGTACTCTTGACCCAGATGCTTCAGGTGTTTTACCAATCTGTATAGGAAAAGCTACAAAAGTATGTGAAGTTATTTTAAATAAGGATAAATCATATATATGTGAGCTTACTTTAGGTATTAGTACAGATACTTATGATGCCTCAGGTGAAATTTTAAAAAAAGTTGATAATTTCAAATTGAGTAATGAAGATATAGAAAAAGCTTTTGATACACAAAGAGGAGAAATAAGTCAACTTCCTCCAATCTACTCAGCTTTAAAAGTAAATGGAAAGAGAATGTGTGATTTAGTAAGAAGTGGTAGACAATCTGAAATTACTTTAAAAACTAGAAGGGTGAATATAAAAGACATAAAAATACTCAGTATAAAAGGTAACAAGGTAATGTTTTATGTTGAATGTTCTAAAGGGACTTATGTAAGAAGTATTTGTCATGATATAGGAGAATACCTAGGTTGTGGAGCACATATGTCATTTTTGAATAGGACATCTTCTGGTAAATTTGATTTAGATAACTCGATAACACTAGAAGAACTAGAATTATTTTATGAAAATAAAACTTTAGATAAATACTTATACGATATAGACTACGTACTAGATTCGTTTAATTATATTGTACTAAATCCTAATGCCATAAAATATTATAGCAATGGTGGTTCAATAGATGATAAAAGATTTTTGAAAAATAATCTCAATAAGAATGATGAATTTGTAAGAGTATATAGTACAGATAACTTCTTAGGATTAGGAAAATTATCAAAACACAATAATACGATAAGTGTTAAAAGTGATAAGATGTTTATATAATTAATGTATTTAAAAGAATGCCAAAAGAGATAGTACTATAATAACTTCTATAGTCTATCTCTTTTACTTATGCTATAATAGTTTGTGAATAAGTTAAGAGTAAATTATAATTTTAGCGGGGAACATTTATTATGGTGATTATAAAATCTATAGCAGAAATAGCAAACATAAAAGAAAGTGTCATTACCATAGGAAACTTTGATGGTGTGCACAAAGGACATCAAGTTCTTATAAAAAAAACAGTTGAATATGCAAAAAAAGAAAATATACAGAGTATTGTATTTACATTTGCAAATCATCCTGTAAATTACTTTAGACCAAACTCAACAAAAAATATCATAAGTAACAATGATAAGATAAAATTATTAGAAGACTTGGGAATAGATATAGTTGTAATCATACCATTTGATGAGTATATGACTAAAATACCTGCAAAGGATTTCGTAGATGAGATACTAGTAAAAAAATTAAAAGCCAAAAAAATAGTAATTGGACATGACTTTACGTTTGCAAGAGCAAAAGAAGGCAATGTGAATCTATTAAAAAGCTTAGAAGATGAATATGGTTTTGAGGTGGAAGTAATAAAGCCAATCAAAATAAATGATGTAAGAGTGAGTAGTACTTATATTAGAAGTTTAGTATCCCAAGGTGATATGACTAATGTCAAAGAGTATTTAGGTCGTAATTACGAGTTAGAAGGTTGTGTTATACATTCTAAACACCTTGGAAGAACTATGGGATTCCCAACAGCAAATATTGACCTTAAGAATAACATGCTCGTTCCTAAAAGAGGTATTTATGCTTCTATTGTACATATTGGAGATGAGACTTATTTTGGCGCTACAAATGTAGGTTATAATCCAACAGTCAATGGAAAATCTTTATCTATTGAAACCAATATTTTAGAGTTTGACAGAGATATTTATGGTAAAAATATAATTGTTGAATTTTTGGAAAGAATAAGGGATGAAAGAAAGTTTAATTCAATAGATGACTTAAAAAATCAATTGTTTAATGACACAAATTACGTATACGAAAACTATGTTTGCAAAAACAAGTAATGTATGATAAAATGATTAAGGAAAATAACCGTTACTCGGCATTTGAATACTCCAATCAATGCTTAGTAATAGGCGTTTCTAAAAAAATACGGAGGTAATCTAAATGATAAACAAATCAGAAATAATCAAAGAATTTGGAAGAGTTGAAGGAGATACTGGTTCTCCAGAAGTACAAATAGCTTTATTAACAGCTAGAATAAACGAGTTAAATGGACATTTAAAAACTCATAAAAAAGACCACCATTCAAGAAGAGGACTATTAAAAATGGTTGGTAGAAGAAGAAACTTATTAGCTTACTTAAAAGAAAAAGATCTTGAAGGATATAGAGCATTAATAGCTAAGTTAGGATTAAGAAAGTAATTTCATTCTTTATAAAAAAGCAGGTATAGTGTATACCTGCTTTTTTATAGTTAATTCATTATAAAGTAAAATAGTTAATAATAAAAGTAGTTTATATATTATAAAAAATTATAAAATGAATAATATTGGGTAAGAATATTAGAGAAGTATATAAATACATAATCAATTTAAGAGGAAAGACAAGATTAATATAGAAACTTTATAACAGTATAATTAGTTGGAATAAGGAGGATATTATTTTGAAAATGAAGTTAGTATGTGATAGTTTATGTGATATTCCAGATGAAATATCAGAAAAAGATTATATAGAAATAGTTCCACTTACAGTTATTTTTAATGATAGAGAATATATAGAAGGAGTAGATATAAATAAAGAAGAGTTTTATAAAAAGGTAAAAGAAATCAAACAAATACCTAAAACATCGCAAGCTACATATATGGAGTTTAAAGAAGTGTTTGATAAGTTTATAGAAGAGGGTTATCACATAATCTGCATGACAGGAGCATCAAATGCCTCAGGAACTTTTCAAAGTGCTATGATAGCTAAAAATGATGTAGCTGGAAATGAAAAAATACATATATTTGATACTCGAAACTTATCTCTTGGTAGTGGGCAATATATTATAAAAGCATGTGAACTTCTTGAAGAAGGATTAGCATTTGAGGAAATCATAGATGAGTTAGAAAATACTCGTAGTAGTGTGAGATTACTTTTTGCACCATATACACTTGATTTTTTAAAACAGAGTGGAAGAGTTCCAGTTGCAACTGCTTTGATAGGAAATATGTTAAATATAAAGCCTATATTTTTCTTTGATAATGGGGAAGCTAAGTTGGTAAATAAGGTTAGAGGAGTAAAGAATATAGCAAGCAAATTGGTTGATATAATTTTAGAAATGAATGAAGGTTCTTTAGAAGGAAAAATTGTTACAATCGGTTGTGGAGACAATCTACATGATTGTGAAATATTAAAAGAAGAAGTAAACAAAAGAATAAAAGCAAGAAGAGTATTATTTACTCGAGGAGGAGTTTCTATTTGCTCTCATACAGGACCAGATATATTAGCTATAAGTTGTTCTAATTAGCAGTAATATAAGCTTTTTGCATATATGTGCAAAGATAATTTTATATTGTTAATTTATAGTATTTTTGATAATATAGTAAATAGAGTGATATACGTGTTTTTAATAAGAGGAGGACAAGCATTAATGTTTGAACATAAAATATTTAAAATGGATTTTGCAGGAAGAGAACTTTCTGTAGAAATAGGAAAAATTTGTGAAATGACTAGTGGTAGTTGCATAGTTAGATACAGTGATAGTATGGTAATGGTAAATACAACTAAATCGGCTAAACCTAGAGACGGAATAGACTTTTTTCCTTTAAGTGTAGATTATGAAGAAAAATTATACTCTGTAGGTAAGATACCAGGAGGATTTTTAAAAAGAGAAGGTAAGCCTTCAGAAAAAGCGATACTTACATCAAGATTGATAGACAGACCAATAAGACCATTATTCCCAAAAGGATTTAGAAATGACGTTCAGGTAGTTGCAACTGTTTTATCAGTGGACCAAGATTGCACACCAGACATAGTAGCAATGATAGGTTCTTCTATAGCCCTTTCTATATCAGACATACCATTTAATGGACCAACTGGTTCAGTATGTATTGGTCTTGTAGATGGTGCCTTTGTTGTAAATCCAAATGCAGAACAAAGAGAAAAAAGTTCAATGCACTTAGTTGTTTCAGGTACAAAAGAAGCTATAATGATGGTTGAAGCTGGAGCAGATGAAGTTCCTGATGATGTGATGCTAGAAGCTATCTTATTTGCTCATCAAGAAATAAAAAAAGTGGTTGAGTTTATAGAAGGTATAGTTGCAGAAGTTGGGAAAGAAAAATTAGAAGTGGAATTGTACCATGCAGGGGAAGAAATAACTCAATTGGTTCGTGAATTTGCAACTGATAAGATGAAAGAAGCAGTTCAAACTTTTGAAAAATTAGAGAGAATGGAAAATATGGATAGAGTTAAGGGAGAAACTTTAGCTCATTTTGAAGAAACTCTTGAAGATTTTGAAGATTACATTGGAGATATAGAAGAAGTATTACAAGATATAATAAAAGAAGAAGTAAGAAAACTTATAGTACATGAAAATGTAAGACCAGATAATAGAAAACTAGAGGAAATAAGACCTATATGGTGTGAAACTGGTATGATACCTAGAGCTCATGGTTCAGCTATATTTACTAGAGGGCAAACTCAAGTACTTAATGTGGCTACTTTAGGTGCTTTAGGAGATGTTCAAAAGCTAGATGGATTAGATGAAGAAGAAAATAAGAGATATATGCATCATTATAATTTCCCTGCATATAGTGTTGGGGAAGCTAGACCATCAAGAGGACCAGGAAGAAGAGAAATAGGACATGGTGCTTTAGCAGAAAGAGCTTTATTACCAGTTATACCATCTCAAGAAGACTTCCCTTATGCTATTAGATTAGTTTCTGAGGTATTAAGTTCAAATGGTTCTACATCTCAAGCAAGTGTATGTGGTTCAACATTATCTTTACTTGATGCAGGTGTACCTATAAAAGATATGGTTGCAGGTATAGCTATGGGACTTATAAAACATGATGGTAAAGTTGCAGTACTTTCAGATATACAAGGTATGGAAGACCATTTAGGAGATATGGACTTTAAAGTGGCTGGTACAGAATATGGTATAACAGCAATACAAATGGACATAAAAATAGATGGTATAGATAAGGAAATTCTACAAAGAGCTTTAAAACAAGCTAAAGAAGGTAGAATCCATATATTAGGAGAAATGAGAAAAACTATATCTCAGCCAAAACCAGAACTTTCACCATATGCACCTAAGATTGTTAAGATGCAAATAAATCCTGATAAAATAAAGGATGTAATAGGACCTGGTGGAAAGATTATAACTAAGATAATAGATGAAACTGGAGTTAAAATAGATATCGAACAAACTGGAGAAGTATTTATATCAGGTATTGAGATTGATATGATTAAGAAAGCTCAAGAGCTTATAAATAACATAGTAATCGAGCCAGAAGTAGGAAAGACTTATAAAGGTAAAGTAAGTAGAATAATGAACTTTGGTGCATTTATTGAAATACTTCCAGGAAAAGAAGGATTACTTCATATATCTCATATAGCTCATGAAAGAGTTGCTAAAGTTGAAGATGTATTAAATATAGGAGATGAAGTTGAAGTTAAAGTTACAGAAATAGATGAAAAAGGAAGAGTTAATTTATCAAGAAAAGTTCTTTTACCAAAACCAGAACATAAACCAGAACATAAAAATAAATAATATAATAAATAATTAAAGGCAAAATCTTATGATTTTGCTTTTTTTATTGTAAATATATATCTTCTTAAATGATACAAATTATATTGACATGTAAAAAAGTATTTACATTATATTTAGTGCATAAATAAAGCTTTCTTTTAATAGTATTAAATAAGAAACAATTTGTACATAATTAGGGGGAGTTTTAATGATAATGATGGTACTTAACAAGAGTAAACTCAAGAAAATAATAATACTAATTTTAGTTTTATTATTGGGGTTATCAGGAGGAGTAATGGTATTAAAAATGTTCAATAATAAACCAGTATTCAACTTCTTTAATGGGGTAGACTTACCATATGAAAGAGGTACAAAAGATAAAAGTGGATATGTTGCATTAACTTGTAACATAGACCTTGGATGGGAAACAGAGTATGTAGAATCCATTTTAGAGACACTTAAAAAGGAAAATGTAAAAATTACTTTTAATGTGACTGGTAAGTGGGCAGAAAAGAATAAGGATGAATTATTGAAGATAAAAAAACAGGGACATGAAATAGGCAATCATGGATACAAACATTTAGACTATTCGACACTATCATACGAAGACAATTATGAACAAATAGAGACATCTAAAAAAATAATTGAAGAAATAATAAATGAAAAAACTAAATTTTTTCAAGCACCAGCAGGTTCTTTCGGTCCAGAGACAGTAAAAGCAGCTAAAGCATTAGGATATACATCAATAAAATGGGATGCTGACACTATAGACTGGAAATATAAAGACCAGCCAGAAGTAATAATTGATAGAATGAAGAAAAAAGATATTAAAGATAATAGTATAATATTAATGCACCCAACAGATGCAACCACAAAATGTATAGATGATATTATAGCAATTGTAAGGGAAAAAGGACTAAAACCAGGTAAACTCAGTGATGTGTTTAAGTAGACAAAGTATAAATATTTGATTAAGATTGTATAAGTTGTAGTTGAATTAATTAAAAGACTGACTTATAATGTAATACATATAAAAATAAATATAATTAAAACATAGTGTTTTCAATAATCCAATATAAAACAAAGAATAAATTTTTAGGAGAATGTAATGTATAAGACAAAAATACTGGAAAATGGGCTTACAATAATTGGTGAAGAGATACCATATCTAAAGTCAATAACATTAGGTATTTGGATAAATGCAGGTTCTAGAATAGAGGAAGAACAGGTGAGTGGAACTTCTCATTTTATAGAGCATATGATGTTTAAAGGAACCAAAAATAGAACATCAAAAGAGATTGCTAGCTCAATAGACAATTTAGGTGGGCAAATAAATGCATTTACAAGTAAAGAATGTACATGTTATTATGTAAAATTAATAGATGAGCATATAGATACAGGAATCGATGTATTAAGTGATATGATACTAAACTCTAGATTTGATAAAAATGATATAGATAAGGAAAGACTTATAATATTGGAGGAACTTAAGATGTATGAAGATTCTCCAGATGACTTATCTTATGATTTGTTAGTAGAAAATATATATGCTAATGATGGTTTAGGGATGAATATAATTGGTACAAAAGATTCTCTATATAATATAACTAGGGAGTCTATGTTAGAATACCTAAACAAGTATTATATTCCAAATAATGCTGTTATTTCTATAGCTGGAAACTTTAATTTTGATGATATGGTAGAAAAAATCAAATCGAAATTTGGACACTGGGAAAAGAAAAGGTTGAATATAGAAATAAGTGAGGCTAAATTTAATCCTTGCTTTATATCAAAAAACAAAGATACTGAGCAGGTAAACTTAGCTATGTGCCTAAAAGGTATTCCATTTGAAAATGATGATGAAGTGTATTCAATGGCAGTAGTGAATAATATTTTTGGTGGAAGTATAAGCTCAAGACTTTTTCAGAAAATAAGGGAGGAAAAAGGTTTAGTATATTCTATATACTCATCACAGACATTGTACAGAAAGTGTGGTGAATTAGGCATATTTGCAAGTATGAGTACAGAAAACTTGCCAGATGTTTATAATTTAATAAAGAAAGAAATTGAAAATATAAGGAAAAACTATCTTACAGAAAAAGAAATATTTGAAAGTAAGGAGCAATTAAAAGGCAATTATATATTGGATTTAGAAAGTACTAGCAGTAGAATGATGTCTACTGGTAAATCTATGTTACTTAGCAAAAAAGTAAAAACTACAGATGAAATACTTGAATGTATAAATAATGTTGATATTAATTCAGTAAAAAAAGTTGTTGATAAGGTATTCAATATCGAAAATATTGGTACATGTATAGTTGGAAGAGATGTAGAAAAGATTCTACATCTGGATTAATATCTTAAAAAGTAAATCTCTGGAGGTATAAAAATATGAATTTATCTGAAATAGCAGGTAAGGAAATAGTTAACTTGGTCACAGGAGAAAGATTGGGGGTCATTGGAGAATGTGACCTTATATTAGATGAAACTACAGGCGGTATATTAGCGCTTTTAATTCCAAAAGAAAAAGGTTTTTTTGCCAGAAGAAAAGATAAGTCATTTTTAGAAGTACCATGGAGAAATGTGAAAAAAATAGGTAATGACATGATAATTATAGAATATGAGGGATATATTTAGGAGGAAAAAATGAGTATTTTAGTGCAAAAGTTTGGTGGGACATCAGTAGAATCATATGAAAAAATGAATGAAGTATGTAAGATAGTAAAAGCATACAAAGAGAATGATGAAGAATTACAATTAGTATTAGTAGTTTCAGCAATGGGTAGAAAAGGAGCTCCATATGCAACAGATACACTTATAAATTTGTGTAGTGCAGTAAATGACGAACCAAATAAGAGAGAACTTGATTTAATAATGTCTTGTGGTGAAATAATATCAGGAACAATTCTTGCTAACTTATTGAATGCACAAGGTATAGAATCTGTTTTCTTTACTGGTCAACAAGCAGGTATAATTACAAGTGATGAATATTCTAATGCAAAAATAAAGTATATAAATCCTAAAAAGGTAAAAAGAGCTTTAGACAATGGCAAAGTTGTAGTTATAGCTGGATTCCAAGGTGTAACAGATGATGGAGAAATAACTACCCTTGGAAGAGGAGGAAGTGATACATCAGCAGTTGCTATTGGGAAAGCTTTAGAATGTGAAACAGTTGAAATTTACACTGATGTAGATGGTATAATGACAGCAGACCCTAGAGTAGAACCAAATGCTAAAGTATTAAGTTTTATAGATTATGAAGAAGTATTCCAAATGGCTGATAAAGGTGCAAAGGTAATACACCCAAGAGCAGTACAATTAGCTAAAAGTGGCAATATAACTTTAGCTATAAAAAATACAATGAACCCAACTTTTGAAGGTACAAAAATAGGTTCTTTATGTAGACACTTAGAAGAAAATATAGAATATGAACAAGAAAAAGACTTTAATGTTGCTGTTGCAAACAAAGATAGTGTAGCCCAAGTTAAGATTAAATCAGCAGAAGAAGTGTTTACAGAAGTACTAAATGAGATAGAAGATAAACTTATAACTATAGATATGATAAACTTCTTTATATCAGAAAAAGCATTTGTTATTGAAGATGCTGATATAAAAGCTTTAAAGGAAATACTAGATAAATTTGAATTGGATTATGAAGTAAATAGAGATTGTGCCAAAGTAACATTGATATGTTCAAGAATTGCAGATGAAATGTCTGGTATCATGTCAAAGGTAGTTAGAGGATTATCAAAGGCAGGAGTATCTCTTTTACAAACATCAGACTCAAACATGACTATATCTTGTTTAGTTAGTGAAGAAGATATGCACACAGCAGTACATGCAATACACCAACAATTTTATGTAAAATAAACACTATAATACAACTATTTTTATTCAAATTTTAATAATTTTACGTATATCTTAATATATTTGATTTATTTGGTAAAACTAAGTTAAATATGATTTTGATAGGAGTTTTTTTATGAAAGATTATAGAGAAGATAACGAACCATTTGATAAAGATAGTTGTAGAAGAGAATCTAGTTGTGAAGAAAGAGAGTGTATAAAGCAATTTGGTACTAATGAAATGCCACCTCAGCCTCCTAAAGATACTCAGTGTTTGACAATAATTGGAGAAATTGAAGGTCATTTTATAGGAAATCCTCAAAAAAAAGCCACAAAATATGAACATATAATTCCAATGTTATATTCAATTGAGGAGAGTAATGAGGTTAAAGGTGTGTTAGTTGTTTTAAACACTGTTGGAGGAGATATTGAGGCAGGTCTAGCTATTGCAGAACTCTTAAACAGTACATCTAAGAAAGTGGTTACTCTTGTTTTAGGAGGAAGTCATAGTATAGGAGTTCCTCTTGCTACAGCAGGAGATTACTCATTTATAGCACCAACAGCAACTATGATTATACATCCTGTGAGAACTACTGGTCTTGTGATTGGTATAAATGAAACTTTTGAGTATTTTAAAAAGATGCAAGATAGAATAATTCAGTTTATAATAAGAACATCAAATATCAAAAAAGATGTACTTGAGAAACTTATGCATGAAAAAGATGAGCTTGTAAGTGATGTTGGTAGTGTATTGATAGGAAAAGAAGCTGTAGATTATGGGCTTATAGATGAAGTTGGAGGACTAAAGGAAGCTCTTAAAAAACTAAAAGAGCTTATAAAAGAATCTGATGAAGAAAAAAATAATGATTAAAATTTGTTTAAATAATAAAATTTATGATATAATGATGTAATAAAGTAGGAGTGTTAGTGTTAAGGCATTAGCACTTTTTGCTGTGAAGGGGTAAAACTTGCTAAAAATAAGGAGTGATATTAATGGCCACGAAAAAGAAGAAAAAAAAGAAGGTAAATACCTTAAGTTTTAACGCAGAATATCATAATTTAATAACGATATTTATAGGTGTATTTTTATTATATAGTTTAAATTCTAACTCTATGGGATGGGTACCTGTGTTAATGCAGAATCTTTTTAAAGGACTATTTGGGGGGCTTTCCATAGCAATACCATTTATAGTAATTATAACAGGACTTTTAGGATTTTTTGATGGAAATGAATATATATATAGGCTAAGAAAGACTAAATTATACTACATAATTATTTTATTTATCTTTGTATTTTATGGATTATTAAATGCAGGAACTCTTCCTGTAGATAGTCCACTAAAAGGTAACATGTTTGATGATGTTATGAAAATGGGTGTGAGTGGACAAGGTAGTGGTTTGATAGCAACTACTATTGCATATTATATGAGTAAAATATTTGGTATAGCAGGTGGATGGTTAATAAGTGTATTTGCTCTTATACTTTCTATCATGTTTATATTTAATATTTCTATAAAAGATTTGGTATCAAATGCAAAATCAAAATCTAAAGCATCAAAAGACAGTAATTTAACGTTTAAAGATAAAATTGCAAATATGAAGAAATCTGCAATAGATATGATGACTGATGAAGTAGACGAAACCACTATAAACAAGAAACCAGGTTTCTTTAAAGGGTTAATGTCAAAAGGTCGTAATGATGAGGATGAAGAAGAGGAATATTTTGAAGAAGAAAATGGTGATGGTGTAGATGATAAGACTATTAAAATAGTTGGATTTAATAAAGCAGAAGATGAGTATTTAGAAATATTAGAAGGAACTCAGAGTATGCCAGAGTTAGATGTTTTAAAGGAATTACAAAAAGCTACAAATGAAAATTCAGTTGTAGATATTAAACCAGAAAAAAAAGTTGATATAAACAAACCTAACTTAAATATAGAAAAAACTCAACCTATGAGTATCATAGCAGAATCAGTTAATGAAGATTATTCAAACTATAAGAAGCCTAGCATTGAACTCTTAAATAAAGTAAATAAGAAATCTGATGAAAATGGTAAAAAGAAAGTGTTAAAAAATGCTTCTCTTTTAGAAAAAACATTATCAGATTTTGGAGTAGAAGCGAAAATTAATCAAGTTACAGTTGGACCTACTATAACTAGATATGAGATACAGCCAAGTCCAGGAGTCAAAGTAAGTAAAATTGTAAATTTAACAGATGACATAGCTCTAAGCTTAGCAGCTAAAAGTATAAGAATTGAAGCACCAATTCCTGGGAAAAGTGCAATTGGAATAGAAGTTCCAAATGAAGAAGCTCAAATGGTTGGAGTAAGAGAAGTTCTAGAAAGCGAAGAATTTAATAATTTTAATTCTCCTCTTGCAATGGGGCTTGGAAAAGATGTTGCAGGTAAAATTATAATTGGAGATATAGGTAAGATGCCACACTTACTAATAGCTGGTTCTACAGGTTCAGGAAAGAGTGTATGTGTAAACACATTAATAAGTAGTATATTATATAAGGCAAATCCTGATGAAGTAAAGCTACTATTAATAGACCCAAAAGTAGTTGAGCTTGCAAATTATAATGGGATACCACATCTATTAATACCAGTAGTTACTGACCCTAAAAAAGCTGCTAATGCCTTGAACTGGGCAGTTACTGAGATGAATAGAAGATATAAACTCTTTGCAGATGCTCAAGTAAAAGACGTAACAAGTTATAATGAGAAATCTGAAGAAAAATTACCTAAAATAGTAATAATAATAGACGAGCTTGCAGACTTAATGATGGCAAGTGCAAATGATGTAGAGGACTATATTTGTAGACTAGCTCAAATGGCAAGAGCTGCTGGAATGCACTTGATTGTAGCAACTCAAAGACCTTCTGTTGATGTTATAACAGGGGTCATAAAAGCTAATATACCATCTAGAATAGCATTTGCAGTATCATCTCAAACTGATTCGAGAACAATACTTGATATGGGTGGTGCAGAAAAGCTCCTAGGTAAGGGAGATATGTTATTTTACCCACTTGGTGCAGCAAAGCCAGTTAGACTTCAAGGTGCATTCATATCAGAGAGCGAGTCAGAAAAAGTAATTGATTTTGTAAAGAGTCAGGTTAAAGATGGAATAAAATACGAAGAAGATATAATTGAAACTATATCTAAGGTTAATACTTCAAAGAGTAGTGATGAAGATGAATTCTTGAGTGAAGCAATAGAATTTGTAGTGGAGAGTGGTCAAGCATCTGCTTCTATGTTACAAAGAAGATTTAAAATAGGATTTAATAGAGCAGCTAGACTTATAGATTCTATGGAGGAAAGAGGCATAATTGGAGCTAGTGAGGGAAGTAAACCGAGAAAGGTATTAATAAGCAAACAAGATTTGCAGAATTTAGAAGGTGAATAGAATTGTCAGTTATAAAAATAGAAGAAGCACTTAAGCTAGAGAAAGTAATATTTGTAGATGTAAGAACAGAAGGTGAATATGAAGAAGACCATATATTAAATGCGATTAATATGCCTATTTTTAAAAATAATGAGCATAATGAAGTTGGAACAATCTACAAAATGCAAGGAAAACATGAAGCAATACAAAAGGGTTTTGACTATGTCTCGTATAAGTTAAAAGATATGTATCTACAAGCAGCAAATCTTGCAACAAATTATGATAATATTGTTATATATTGTGCAAGAGGTGGAATGAGAAGTGGAAGTATAGTAAATGTATTATCATCATTAGGTGTAAATGTATATCAACTTGAAGGTGGATATAAGTCATATAGAAACTTTGTTTTAGAATATTTAAGAAATGCAATGGATACAAAAAACTTTGTATCTGTTCATGGATTGACTGGAGTAGGAAAGACTGACTTATTACATCTATTAGTGGAAAAAGGAATAGATGTATTGGATTTGGAAGGTATAGCTAAAAATAGTGGTTCTACTTTTGGTTTTATAACATTTGATAAAAAACCACCATCTCAAAAGAATTTTGAAACTAAGTTATTTGAAAGTATATTTTTCTCAAAGGAGGACTATATATTTGTTGAAAGTGAAAGTAAACGAGTTGGAAGCGTTACAGTTCCAAATGAGATTTTTGATGCTATGATACGAGAAGGACATCATATACTATTAGAATGTAATATTGAAAATAGAGTTAATAGACTTTGTAGAGACTATATTTATGATAAAGATAATATAGATGTCTTAAAAGAATGTATAAATAAATTTAGAAAAAGATTGGGTAATAAAGTAGTAGATGGCTATATTGAGTTATTAGAATCAGGTAAATATAAAGAGCTTGTAGAAAGATATCTTTTAGAATACTACGACCCACTTTATATGCATTCAGTAGAGAAGTATAAGTACGATAAAGTTATAAACTTTAATGATACACAAAAAGCTTTAGAAGATGTTATGGACCTATATGAGAGCATATTGGAAGGAGAGAAGGAATGTTAAAAATAGCATTGGAATCATTAGGATGCTCAAAAAATTTAGTGGATGCAGAAATAATGATGGGAATTTTAAATAAAAAAGGCTATAAATTAATTGGAGATTTTGAAGAAGCTGATGTAATTATAGTAAACACATGTGGATTTATAGAATCGGCTAAACAAGAATCAATAGATACAATAATAGAATTTGCAGAATTAAAACAAACTGGCAACTTAAAGTTGTTGATAGTAACAGGGTGTTTGGCACAAAGATATTCTGAAGAATTAAAAGCTGAAATTCCAGAAATAGATGCTATAGTAGGTACAGGGAGCTATCAAAACATAGATGAGATACTTAAAGAATTAAGTGAAAAACATCAAATTGTAAGTCTTGATGATATAGAGTTTGTGTTTAATGAAGATTTACCAAGATACCTATCTACACCTAGTTATATGGCATATTTAAAAATCGGAGAAGGATGTTCTAATAATTGTACTTATTGTATAATACCAAAATTAAGAGGTAAATATAGAAGTAGAAAATTTGAAGATATAATTAAAGAAGCCAATAAACTAGCTGAATCTGGAGTAAAAGAACTTGTAGTTATAGCACAAGATACAACCAAATATGGTTTTGATTTGTATGGAAAAGAAAAATTGCCAGAACTTTTAGAAGAACTTGCAAAGATAGATGGATTTAAGTGGATAAGAGTTATGTATTCATATCCAGAATCTATAACAGAAGAATTGGTACAAGTTATAAAAAAACACGATAATATATGTAGTTACTTTGACATGCCAATTCAACATGCAAGTAATAATATTTTAAAATTAATGAATAGAAAAACTAGTAAAGAAGATATATTAAATAAAATAAATCTTATAAGAAGTAATATACCAGATGCAATACTTAGAACTACAATAATAGTAGGATTTCCTGGTGAAACAGAAGATGATTTTAAACAACTTGTGGATTTTGTAAAAGAAGTTAAGTTTGATAGACTTGGTGCATTTGCATATTCAAGAGAAGAAGATACACCAGCAGATAGATTACCTAATCATATAGATGAGGAAATAAAAGTACAAAGAAGAGATACTTTAATGATGATTCAACAAAAAATATCTGAAGAACTTAATGATAAAAAAATAGGGAAGATATATGATGTTTTAATAGAAGAGCAGATAGAAGATAATGTATATACAGGAAGAACACAAGGTGATGCGGAAGAAATTGACAGTATAGTATATGTAAAAAGTGTGGACAATCTTGAAGTAGGAGAATTCGTAAGTGTTCAAATAAATGATGCAATGGAATACGATTTAATGGGAGATGTATTATATGAACTTGCCTAACAAATTAACTTTGTTTAGAATCTTTTTAATACCAGTATTTGTTTTAATTATGTTACTCAATGTACCAAATAAGTTTTTAATAGCTTGTATTATTTTTATAATAGCTTCAATTACTGACGCATTAGACGGAAAAATAGCTAGAAAATACAACTTGGTTACTGACTTTGGAAAGTTTATGGACCCATTAGCAGATAAGCTATTAGTAATTTCTGCACTTACATGTATGATAGAAGACCATCTTGTAAGTAGTTGGATGGTAATTATAATAGTAGCTAGAGAGCTTACAGTAAGTATATTAAGAGCTATAGCAGCTGCAGATGGTAAAGTAATAGCAGCTGGTAACAGTGGAAAACTTAAAACTATAACTCAGATGGTATCAATAGTATTTTTATTGATAGGAGCTCAGTTTGAGAGTGGATTAATCTTAAATGTGGGTGGAATTCTTATACTTATAGCGACATTACTTACTTTATATTCAGGGTGGGAATACCTATATAAAAATAAAGAGCTTTTTATGTCTTCTAAGTAAAAATGACTTATAAAGAAAAAATAATTGATTAATTAATAAAAAATAACAACTAAAAATTTTAAAAATCTAAAAAAGGGTATACTATTATAGTATACCTCTTTTCATTTTAAGAATATTTTCTTTTGTGTATATAATTATTAATAATGGTTTATAAATAAAAAGTAATGAATAAAAATATAATCATTAGTAGCGTTTTTAAATTGACTAGGTTTGATTTATGTTATATAATTAATATATAACAAGAGAACAAATGTTTGTAGATAAATGAAGGGATGGTATAGAGATGAGTGTAGATCAAGAAAAGTTAAAAGCGTTGAATGAAGCTTTAGGTAAAATTGAAAAAGATTTTGGTAAAGGTTCAGTAATGAAATTGGGAGAAGCAACGTCTATGTCTATAGATGTTATATCAACAGGAGCAATTGGTTTAGATATAGCAATTGGTATAGGAGGTCTACCTAGAGGGAGAATAGTTGAAGTATATGGGCCAGAATCTTCTGGTAAAACTACTGTTGCGCTTAGTTGTGTAGCATCAGCTCAAAAAGAGGGAGGAATAGCTGCATTTATAGATGCAGAACATGCACTTGACCCAGTATATGCAAAAGCATTGGGCGTGGATGTTGATAACCTAATAATATCTCAACCAGATACAGGTGAACAAGCTTTAGAAATAGCAGAGGCATTAATAAGAAGTGGAGCGATAGATATAATAGTAATAGACTCAGTAGCGGCATTAGTTCCAAAAGCTGAAATAGATGGAGATATGGGTGATTCTCATGTAGGTTTACAAGCAAGACTTATGTCTCAAGCACTTAGAAAATTAACTGGTTCAATTAAAAAATCAAATTGTGTTGCTATATTTATAAACCAGTTAAGAGAGAAAGTAGGAATAATGTTTGGAAATCCAGAAACTACTACTGGAGGACGTGCACTAAAGTTTTATTCATCAGTTAGACTGGATGTTAGAAAAATAGATACAATAAAACAAGGTGATAAAGTCATAGGAAGTAGAACGAGAGTTAAAGTTGTTAAGAACAAAGTAGCACCACCATTTAAACAAGCTGAATTTGATATAATGTATGGAGAGGGTATTTCAAAAATTGGAGACCTTTTAGATATAGCTGCTGACGTAGATATAGTTAAAAAATCAGGTTCATGGTATAGTTACAATGATACTAAACTTGGACAAGGAAGAGAAAATGTTAAAAAATTCTTGGAAGATAATTTGGATTTAACTAATGAAATAGACGAGAAAGTTAGAGCATTTTACAACTTAACTGGAGAAAGTGAAGAATCAAGTAACCCAGTATCAAAAGAAATTGTAGAAGAAGAAGTAAAAATACAAAAAAATAACTAGTAATTAAAGACATGCCACGCTCCCTATTAGCTTGACACAATGTTGAAAAAATTATAAAATTAGGTGAGGATAAAATATCTAAATTTAATTTTAATTATTAGGAATATTTTTTAATCATAGTGATGACATTTTGGGATTATTAACGAAGGAGGTGGATGTCATAGATAGTGTAGTAATGATTGTAATAGGTGCAGCTGTTGGTATTATAGCTGGATATTTTGTTAGAAAAAATATATCTGAAGCAAAACTTGGACAAGCTGAAAACTTGGCCAAAGAAATAATAGATAAAGCACACCACGACTCAGAAACAGTACAAAAAGAAAAATTATTAGAAGCTAAAGAAGAGATCCATAAGTGGAGAACAGAAGCTGAAAGAGAAAACAGAGAAAGAAGAACAGAAGTACAAAAATATGAAAAAAGAGTAGTACAAAAAGAAGAAGTCTTAGATAGAAAATTACAAAATTTAGAATCTAAAGAATTAAATCTAAGCGAAAAACTAAAGGTAGTTGAAAAGAAAGAAGAAGAAGTTGAAGTAATTAAATCTCAGCAATTGGAAAAATTAGAAAGTATATCAGGAATTACTTCTGATAAAGCTAAAGAAATAATTTTAACAAATGCAGAGAGAGATGTAAGACGTGAAATGTCTATAATGATAAAAGAGATAGAAAGTCAAGCTAAAGAAGAAGCTGATAAGAAATCAAGAGAAATTATAGGATATGCAATTCAAAAATGTGCAGCAGATCACGTAGCAGAAACTACTGTAACAGTAGTAAACTTACCTAATGATGAAATGAAAGGTAGAATAATCGGTAGAGAAGGTAGAAATATAAGGACTTTAGAAACTTTAACAGGTATAGACCTTATAATAGATGACACTCCAGAAGCTGTAATTTTATCAGGATTTGATCCAATAAGAAGAGAAATTGCAAGAATTGCTCTAGAAAAACTAATAGCAGATGGAAGAATACATCCAGCTAGAATTGAAGAAATGGTTGAAAAGGCAAGAAAAGAAGTTGACAATATTATAAAAGAATATGGTGAACAAGCTGCATTTGAAACTAGTGTACATGGAATTCATCCAGAACTAATAAGATTATTAGGTAGACTTAACTATAGAACTAGTTATGGACAAAATGTCCTTAAACACTCTATAGAAGTTGCTCATATAGCTGGTATAATGGCTGCTGAAATAGGAGCAGATATTAGATTAGCAAAAAGAGCAGGTTTACTACATGATATAGGTAAGGCTGTAGACCATGAGATGGAAGGTACGCATGTTGAAATAGGTATGGATTTACTTAGACGTTATAAAGAATCTAAAGAAGTTATACATGCAATGAGCACTCATCATGGAGATTACGAACCTCAGACTGTAGAAGCTGTATTAGTTACAGCAGCAGATGCAATATCAGCTGCTAGACCTGGTGCTAGAAGAGAAACTTTAGAAGCTTATATCAAGAGACTTGAAAAGCTAGAAGAAATAGCTAATTCATATGAAGGTGTAGAAAAATCATTTGCTATACAAGCTGGTAGAGAAATCAGAATAATGGTAAAACCAGAGGCTATAAATGATGAAGAGATACACTTATTAGCTAGAGATATGACTAAGAAAATAGAGGATGAGCTTGAGTATCCTGGACAAATAAAAGTAAGTATAATAAGAGAAACAAGAGCTATAGAGTACGCCAAATAAAAGAAATAATATCTAAATAATAATAAAAAATATTTTTAGAATTTTAGATTTGCCACAAGATATAAATAATATATCTTGTGGCTTTTTAATTATAAAAAATATATTTACCAGTATATGGAATTAATATAATAGATAAATATATTAATTATAAAGCATTGATAAAATAAATGTTTATATATGTATTGTTTATATAATTATTTAAATTTGTTTGATATAATAAAATTATAAAATAATATATTATGTTTAAATAAATGTTTTTAAGTCATATAATTTTCTTATATATTTAAATATATAAGAAAATTAGCATTTATTTTATGGAGGAAACTATTGTGGGAAAGAAAACATCTAGGTGGAATACATTTTATTTGCCAATAATACTAACTTTGTCAGTGATATTGCTACTTATTTGTGCTTCAAAAGCGGATAATCATCCAAATTTTAAAAATAATCTTATTCCAGTTTCATTTATTGGAGAATATCAAGTACCTAAGTCTAGAAAATTCAAACCTTTTATTGATGTAGATTCACTTAAGAATATAAGAAAAGAAACTATTTATTTACGTGGTCATTTTAATAAAGATATTCCAGCAGGACAAACTCTTTTACTACATATCAGTCATTTGAAGGTTAATATTAGAGTATCTAATAAGGAAGTGTTTTCTACTAATAGTATAAATTCAAATAATACACTGACTAAATCTACAGGACATATGTGGACAGGATTTAAATCAAGTGGCATATCATCCAATGACTTAGTAGAAATAACCATACAACGAGTGTACTCTAGTGGTAGAGCGTTACAATTAGTATGTTTTTTTGATGAAATGCAGATTGGCTCTAAAGGCGATTTAATTGTTAGTGTGCTTCATGAAAATAAGATTGGTCTTATGTTCACAATGTTAACAATATCTTTTGGACTATTTGGTCTAATTGCAAGTATTATTTTATTTTGCTTGAAAAGTGAGCTAACACGTCAGATTTTTTTATTGTCATGGTTTGCTATAGCTGGAGGAATTTGGTGTCTAGCAGATTTTAATGTACTTACTTTTATAATTCAATCTCCAACCCTAGTTGGTATTTTAGAGTTACTTACACAATTTTTTCTTCCTACTTTTGGCACGCTCTATCTAGCTACTTATTTAACTGGGTGGAGGTCGAAAACTATAAATATAGGTGTGTATGGAATAATGACTAGTATATTACTTTGTGTTATTCTTCAAATATTACGAATATATGATTTACATGAATTCCTTATAGTACAAAATATTATGTGTATCTTAATTGTACTACTTGGTATGGGATGTCTAGTTATAGAAATTATATTATATAGAGCAATTGATGCTAAAATAGCACTGTTTACATACTTGCCAGTAGTGATTGGTGGTATTCTGGAAATAGCAAATTACTATACTATATATATTAGAGAATTGTCCTTTTTTTGTGTGGGTTTTTTAACTACTATTGTATTTCAAATTGGACATATTATGCTATCCATAAAAAGAAAAGAGAAGCTTCAAAAGAAATTGGAAAATGAATTGATGGAAAATCGAATTTCTATAATGCTTAGCCAAATACAACCCCATTTTTTGTATAATGCACTTAATACTATTCAGTATTTGTGTAAGCATGATTCTAATATGGCATGTGAAGCAGTAGAAAAATTTTCTTCTTATCTTCGTGGAAATATGGATTCTCTTACACAAAAAAAATTGATTCCTTTTAATAAAGAATTATCACATCTAAAAAATTATCTGTGTATAGAGTTATTGCGTTTTGGAGAACGTGTAAAAATTAAGTATGAACTTCTAACTACTGATTTTTATATTCCTGTTCTTACCATACAACCGATTGTTGAGAATGCAATACGGCATGGAATTACAAAGAAAAAAGAAGGAGGAACAATCGTAATATCAACTTCAAGAGATAAAGAAAATATTTATATTGTTATAAAAGATGATGGAGTAGGATTTAAAGAACTTGAAAAAATGAATGATGGAAAAAATCATGTTGGGATTAAAAATGTAAAAAGGCGATTAAAGACACAGTGTAATGGAAGTTTAACCATAGAAAGTTTTGTAGGAAAAGGGACAATAGTAACAATAATCATACCTATTAGAAAGGAGTCAAATTATGAATATAATTGTTGTAGATGATGAGCCAATTGCTCTTAAAAATATGAATGAAAAGTTATTATATATTTCTGAGATTGAAGAAATTACTCTTTTTGATGAACCTCAGTCTGCATTAAATTATTTAAAAGAACACTCTGTAGATATTGCATTTCTTGATATTGAGATGTATGATATGAGCGGATTAGAGTTTGCACTCTTAGCAAAAAATATTTTACCCAACATAAATATAATCTTTGTAACTGGTTACTCAGAATATGCAGTAGATGCTTTTTCTATACATGCTAGTGGTTATCTTCTTAAGCCTGTGACAGTAGAAAGAATAAAGAAAGAAATCGAAAATTTACGTATACCCATTACTTTGAAGCCGAAAAATCGTATCTTTATTCATACATTTGGTAATTTTGAAGTATTTGTAGATAAAAAACCATTAATCTTTTCTAGAGCAAAATCAAAAGAATTACTCGCTTATTTAGTGGATAGAAAAGGGACGAGTGTAACTATTGCTGAAATAGCAGCAGTACTTTGGGAAGATAGAGAATATAATCGTTCTTTACAAAATCAAACACAAACAGTAGTATCAAATATGATGAAAACTATGAAAGATGCAAATATCGAACATATAATAGTTAAAAAATGGAATAGTATCGCAGTAGATATTACAAAATTTGATTGTGATTATTATAATATGCTTACATGGGATATGATGGCAGTGAATACATATTCTGGAGAATATATGACAAATTATAGTTGGGCAGAACTGACTACAGGAATGTTATATCAAAAAACTTTTAATCAATGTTATTGTGAA
This sequence comes from Clostridioides sp. GD02377, assembly GCF_045899875.1. Taxonomy (NCBI): domain Bacteria; kingdom Bacillati; phylum Bacillota; class Clostridia; order Peptostreptococcales; family Peptostreptococcaceae; genus Clostridioides; species Clostridioides sp. GD02377. The sequence goes on along the minus strand of NZ_JBJODA010000001.1, from coordinate 102,587 downwards.
AGATAAATAATATATTTGAAAAAAATATAAATTTTTTTAGACTTTTAATTTTGATGATGTGCTTTAGATGTGCTTTATCTATTATATTAATATATATTAATAATAAAACTAATATAATTCATTTATATTAGTAGAATGATTTTAGTATTTTAACAAATAATTTTGTATTAGATATTTGTATATTTCTGTTTTTTTATAAAAAGTAATAGATTAATATAAAAAATTTAAAGTTTTAAAAAGTTTAATACTTGAAATAATTATATTTAAAGAAGGTGAAAATACAATGAAGCCAAAGTGAGGGTTAAAGAGGGGACAGATTATGAAAAAAAATACACTTTTACATACAAATATTGTTGTTTGTATTATTATTACTCTTGGTTTTGTAGCTACTTCTGTAATTGGATATCAATCTAATACTAATATTTTTAAAAATGATATTGAGCATGTATCTACATTAGCTGCTGAAGGTATTTATTATCAGATAGATAAAATCCTTTCAGAGCCTATAAATGTGTCTCTTACCATGGCAAATGATAGTTTATTAAAAAACTTTTTAAATGGAGAGAAAGAACATTTAAATGATGAAGAGTTTATTCATAAACTACAAGATTACTTGAATGCATACAGGAATAAGTACTCATATGATTCTGTTTTTCTAGTATCGACCAAAACGAATAATTATTATCACTTTAATGGTCTTGATAGAAATCTTAGTGATAAGAATTCTGAGAATCAATGGTATTATGATTTCCTAAAGAATAATGAGGAATATTCATTAAATGTTGATAATGATGAAGCAAGTAATAATAGTATTACGGTGTTTGTAAACTGTAAGATAAAAGATAATGATGGTTCAACTATGGGAATTATAGGAGTTGGATTAAAGGTTAATTCATTACAAAAGTTGCTTAAAGAATATGATGATAAATTCGATGTTGTAGCACGTTTAATTGATGATAAAGGATTTGTACAATTAACATCAGATAAAACTGGTTATGAGCATATAAATTTTTTTGAAAATTCTAGTAGTGATTTATCTGATTCAAAAGAGTTAATACTAAATAATAAAAAAGAACAAAAGAGTTTTTGGAATTCATCTGAAAAATCAAAAAGTTATGTTGTATGTCAATATATATCTAGTTTAAAATGGCATCTTGTTTTAGAAAATGATTTGACTATAATGAGTAAGCAATTTCAAACACAATTTCTAAAAGGAATTGCAATTATAATTTTGATTATAATATTTGTACTTTTTACAATTACACGTGTGCTTAAGAAGTATAAGAACCAAATAATGAAGCTTAGTGTATCCCAGAAATTAGAATATCAAAAGTTGCTGAGTCAATCTACTGAAGAACTTTATGAAAATATTTTTGAGATTGATGTCACTAATAATAGAGCTGGTTGTGAAGATTTAAATAGATATTTTCATGATTTTGGGTTAGATATTAATACACCATATGATGAAGCACTACATACAATTGCTAAAGAACAAATAAAAGAAGAGTATGCACAGGGGTATTTAGATACATTCTTACCAGAAAATGTTCTTAAGTGTTATAATAGTGGAATTAATAATATTAGCTATGATTTTTTAATTAAGACAGACGAGGAAAATTATCACTGGATTAGAATTAATGCACGAATTTTCTTTTGGACATCAGATGAATCTGTTCGTATGATATCTTATCGTAAAAATATAGATGAAGAGAAAAATAGAGAATTGTTACTCCTTGAACGTTCTCAACGTGATTCTCTTACTGGTCTTTACAATAAGGGGGTAACAGAGGAATTTATTAGTTCATTTTTAGAAAATAAAAATAATCAAGATTCAGAACATGTTTTTCTAATATTTGATATTGATGATTTTAAAAATGTAAATGATAAGTATGGTCATGCATTTGGAGATTTTATTATAAGTGAGTTTGCATTGGAGCTGAAATCTCAATTTCGTGAGGATGATATTGTAGGGCGTATTGGTGGAGATGAGTTTGTGGTATTAATAAAAAACTTTAACACCAATAACTATGTACTTGTAGATAAATTAGAGCGTTTTTGTTCTAAAATTAACCAAAAAAGATTTGCTGGACATATGGAGTTTTCTATTACATGTAGTATTGGGGTAGCGATGTATCCTGAACATGGTTATGTATATTCTGAGTTATATGAAAAAGCAGACCAAGCACTTTATTATGCAAAAAGTCATGGAAAAAATTCTTATCATGTATTTTCAGATGATTCTGCTGATAGCATGTCATTTCACATAGACCCTAGAGATATAAAGGTATTATTAGAAATGGCTACTGATGGTGTTGTCAAATTTGCTTGCATGGAGAATTTGAAATTACTTTATTTTAATCAAAAAATGCTTGAATTCACTGGATATTATGCACAATCTGTTTCATCTGAAGATTTTGATGTTCTTTCACCAGTATTACAAGATGACTTGCAAATAGTAACTGATACATTGGAAAAAGCAATTTCTAAAAGAGAAACTTTTGAAGTAGTTTTCCGCTTTTGCCATACAGATGGTCATGTTTTTCCTGTAAGAATGCAAGGTAAGTTTGTAAACGAATTATATCAAAATCGTTATCCTGTTTTTTATGCGATTTATACAGATATATCAAATCTTAATATTATATCAGAAGATAAAAATTAAACATTATAGTAAAATAAAAAAATTAATATAATAGTATCAACATGTAAAGATTATAAATAAAACCTGCTAATAAAAATAGATAGTTTTTGGCAGGTTTTTAAATTTTTTAATAATAAATTTTTATGTTTTTAGACGATAAAGTTTTGCATTTTAAAGACATTACTTATCATTTTAAAAATTAATTATGAAATTTATTATTTACATAAAACATTTTATAAGAATAAGTATCTATACTTATTACAACTTTTCTTCAAAAGTTTTGTATTTATTTGTATTTATTTTGAATTTATTTACTAAATTTGCCTATAAAAAGTATATATAAAAATATAGTTCAAAATGGTATAATTAAGTATAACAGAAGGAGGTAATGTAAGTGAGCCAATACATAAATATAAACTCTCAGTTAGACGCCCTAAAATTGAAAGAATTCGAGAAATTATTTTACGGAGATATCAATGAGGACGTTAAAGTAGTGCCAAAAGTTACTCCTTTTAAAGGAATAAATACTGATTTGTTGTATGTCAAAGATGGAAAAATTTTATTTATAAAATTTATGGATACAACAGAAGATATATTTTTTATTTTGGAAGAAGAGTTACTTGAAGTTATGAATGAGGAATATGAGCTTTTGAAACTAAAAATGGGACAAAAGAATAGAAATATAAGCTATAATTACGTTTACATTATGCCATATGTTGAAGTAGAAGAAGCATATGAGTTTGGAGAATTTGTTAATAATAATATAATAGATAAAAATAAGCTTCAAGATATAATGAATAAAGGTTCACTAGATGAATTTCTTAGTGAAAAAAATGATGAAATAAATTTAAATTTATTTTTATTAGATATATGCTCAGAGTACTATATAATAAATGATAAACTTCATTTAAATGAAAAATTTAAAAAGATTTCTTTCTATAATGATGACTATAAGTATACAGCAACTATGATGGAAGAAGTTCAAATTAAAGATGCTGTTTCTATTAAATATGGAAATACACTTATTGAAGGTGGTTCTGGTATAGGAAAGACAGCAATTATGCTTTCAAGAGCTATAAAGCTAGCAAAAGTATATCCACATCATAAATTAATCATATTTACACATACAAAGCAATTATGCAATGAGCTTCGAGAGAGGATAGAGCTATTGTATAAAGATAATAATAATTTAGAAGTCCATACATTTAGTTCTTTTATATTTAAACTCGCTAAAAAATACAACTTAATTGTAGACTACAATATGTTAAAAAATGATTATGAAAAAACTTTTAATAATCTAGTAAAACAAGCACAGAACATCATAAAAAATAAAAATATGTTTAAAGCCATTTTTGTTGATGAAGCAGAAAGTTTTTTAGATTATGAGATAGATTTTATAAGAGAGTTTTTATATAAAACCAAATTTATATTTAATGTGTGTTCTTGTAATTCTTTGAATATCTCTAATAGATTAAATATATTTAAAACGTTATATAGCAATATAGAGTTTGATGATAAGCTTATCTTAAGCAGAAATTATAGACAAGCTAAAGAAATTGTAGATTTTTCAAATAAATTTTCAAATAATTCTAACTCATATATTAATGAATTAAGACCAAATACAAAGTTTAATACTTTTTTTAATACTGAAGCACTTAGAAGTGGTAATAAATCTGTTGATATAATAAAGGTAAGTGACCTTGATGACCAGATAAGTTCTGTAATATGGGAAATTGAGTACCTGATAGGTAAAAAGGGGCTTGATTATTCTGAGGTTGCTATTGTATATCCTTACAATAAGAAAAAGTTAAAAAGTGGAAAAACTATTTATTTTCAATACATGCTAAAAAAAGCTTTAGAAGAAGCAAAAATTCCTTATATATGTGCAGAAGACAATCTGACAAATATAAGTAAGAAGGTAGGAACTACAATAGCAAATATATATTCTATAAAGAATTTGGAATACAAAGCAGTGATAATATGTGAGCTAGAAATGTTATACAATCAAACTATAAATGATACAGAGCAAGATTACCAAGTAAATGACTTTGTGGGAGATTTAAATAAGGTTTATTTGGCTATGAGTAGAGCAACTGATTATTTAAGTATAGTAACAACTTTTAATGAAGATGCAAGTGATATAATAAGAATTATCACAGAATCAAAAGAGAACTAGAAAAAACTTCTATAAGTAAATTAAAAGAGACTGAGATGTGTAAAATAAATTTTACCAATTCAGTCTCTTATTTTCTTAATCCACTTTTCCAATATTATTAAGAGGTAAAAGTCTTACCATAACCTTACCAAGAATTTCATCCTCATCAACCATACCTACATCAGGAAATCTACTATCATTACTGTTTTCTCTATTATCTCCCATCGTAAATAGTTTACCTTTTGGAACAACTGTATCTATATCTCCAGAAGTGTAATTATTGTGTATATATGGTTCATTTAATAACTTTCCATTTACATATACTTTGGAATCTGATATTTTTATACTGTCACCTTCAGTAGCTATAACTCTTTTTATTAAGTCTTTTTTCTTTCCTGTATCGCCATCAACTAAATTGGTTTTAAAAACGACAATATCGCCTTTTTCAGGTTTACCAACTCTGTATGATATTCTATTTAAAATTAGATAGTCTTTATCGTCTAAAGTAGGATACATCGATTCTCCACTGACAATAGAAGGTCTTATAAATTGTAGGATTACAAATGCAAGTACAATAGCCATAGCTATTGACTTAGCCCAATCAAATATTTCTTTTTTAACACTCATAATTTTTCTCCTTATCATTTGTTATTAAATTAGAATACATTAGAATAGAAAGAAATAAGCAAGAACAATTATACCCAAGACTATTCTATAATAACCAAAGACTTTGAAGTCATGTTTTTTGATATAGTCCATAAAGAATTTAATAACTACAATTGAAACAATAAATGCTACTATAGAACCAACACCTAAAATAAGCCATTCAAATCCACTAAATCCAAATCCAGCTTTTAGAAGCTTTAATGCACTAGCTCCAAGCATTGTAGGGATAGCCAAGAAGAATGAAAATTCTGCAGCTACATATCTAGAAGCACCAAGTAACACTGCACCTATTATAGTTGAACCAGACCTAGATGTACCTGGTATAAGAGCTAAACATTGGAATAATCCTATACAAAGAGCTAACTTATATGTAACTTGAGAAAAATCCTTATACTTAGGTCTTTTATTTCTCTTTTCAAGTCCTATCATTATTATACCATATACAATAAGAGCAATAGCAACTACTGTTGAATTGAAGAATAATCTATCTATATCATCTTCAAAAAGTATTCCAATAACTCCAGATGGTATAACTGCAATTATAACCTTAAGCCATAAGCGAACTGTTTCTTTTTTTTGTTTAATATTCTTTGAGCTATCAAAAGGATTTAACTTTTTAAAGAATATAACAAGTACTGCTAATATTGAACCAAATTGAATTACAACCAAAAATGTACTTATAAATGTATCTGAAAAATTCAATTTTATAAACTCATCAACTAATATCATATGCCCTGTACTACTTACTGGTAGCCATTCTGTGATTCCTTGAACTATTCCTAAAATGACTGCCTTAAAAACTTCAAGCAAACTAAATGTTTCCAAACCAAAATACCTCCAATACAAATTTATAGTAGCATATTTTATTCATATATTAACAAAAAAATGCCACCTTTTACTAACTTATAATACCATAGTACTGTGTAGTGCACAATGGAAGATTGATATTTTCATAAAACCTTCATAATTTGACAAAGTAAAGTTAGAGTTCATCTATTGAATAAGGGGTATATTTGAAGGGGAAATATATGGTATAGTAAAAGTATAACGATTTTATTTTATGAGAAGGAAAGGAGTTATTATGTATAGTACAAAAATACTAGATGATTATGAGTACGAAACCTTTAATGTTTTTTCTACAAAATTAAACCCAAATACAAAACACGATTATTTATCAAAGGTTATACTGTTTAAAGAGTTCTTAAAAGGGAAAGAATTGATTTATGCGACAAAAGAAGATTGTAAAAATTTTGTAGACTATATACAGACCAAATATGCAAAATCAACTTGTGAAAAGATATATAGTTATTTACATAGTTTTTATAACTTCTTAAAGAAAGAAGGATACATAGATATAAATCCATTTAGGTATGTAGAGAAACCAACAGTAACAAGAATAAAAACAAAAGATGATGTCCTAAGTATACAAGAAATAAATAAACTTATAGGTATTTTACCAAAATTAAATATAAGAGATAGAGTAATAATAGTCTGTCTAGTTACTACTGGGTGTTTATTAAATGAATTGGTTAGCTTGAAGTGGAAAGACCTTATGGTAGATGAAAACGATAACTCGTACGTGAGACTGGGAAAAGGAAGAAAAGAGAGGGTAGTTAAGTTGCATCCGTACTTCTTTAAACTATTAGAAGATTATAGGAATTATTCTGGGCTTCCTGAGGTAATAATACCTAATGATGACTTTATTTTTACTACTCAAAAAAGTAATTCTATAACAGATAGAAATGTCAGACTTATAGTCAAAAAAGCTTTAGATTTAGCAGGGCTTTCTCAATATTCAGCAAGAGACTTTAGACATTCATTTGCAGCAATAAGTTTAAGACTTGGAGCAGATGAAAGTGATGTAAAAAATCAACTTGGTTGGAGTGACAAATACTATGCAATTAGATATAAATATGTATTAAATTTTGTCGATAGCGAAATAGTGGATTATCTTATTGAAAAAGATAATTTAGATATAAATAAAAAATAGTAATAAATAAAAAATACTATATATAAATGTGAACAAAAAATAAAAAAGCCTTGTTATAGTTCGTAAAATTATATATAATTATTTATGTACTAATTTGTACACACTAATCACATGACAAAAGATTTAAGGAAGGTGCTAAATAATGATAGATAATAAATATACTATGTACTCAAATCCACTTACAGATAGATACTGCAGCAAAGATATGAGCTATATATTTTCTCCACAATTTAAATTTTCTACATGGAGAAGACTATGGGTTGCTCTTGCAGAAGGTGAACATGAGTTAGGAATAAATATAACTGAAGAACAATTAGATGAGCTAAGAGCTAATATAGATAATATAAATTTTGACGAAGCTAGAAAAATAGAGAAAGAAGTAAGACATGATGTAATGTCTCATGTAAAAGCATATGGTTTACAGTGTGAAAAAGCCAAAGGAATAATACATTTAGGGGCAACATCTGCATATGTTGGAGATAATACAGATGTTATACAAATGAATGAAGCGTTAAAACTTCTAAGAGTAAAGCTTGTAAACTTAATAAATAATTTAAAAGAATTTGCACTTAAGTATAAGGATATGCCAGCTCTTGGGTTTACACATTTTCAAGCAGCGCAACTTACAACAGTAGGTAAAAGAGCTTGTTTATGGGCTCAAGATTTAATACTTGATTTGGAAGATTTGAATTACAGAATAGATAATATGAAATTAAGAGGAGTTAAAGGAACTACTGGTACTCAAGCAAGTTTTTTAAGCTTATTTGAGGGAGACCATGAAAAAGTGAAAGAGTTAGATAAAAAAATCTGCAAGAAGATGGGATATAATTCTTCTTATGCAGTAAGTGGACAAACATATACTAGAAAATTAGACTATCAAGTGATAAGTATACTATCAGGGATAGCTCAAAGTATGCATAAAATGACTAATGATATAAGACTTTTACAAAGTTTAAAAGAATTAGAAGAGCCATTTGAAAAGAATCAAATAGGTTCATCAGCAATGGCTTATAAGAGAAATCCAATGAGAAGTGAGAGAATAGCATCTTTATCTAAGTATATAATCTCTGAATCTTTAAGCCCTGCAATGGTACAAGCTACTCAATGGTTAGAGAGAACATTAGATGATTCAGCTAACAAGAGATTAGCTATACCTCAAGCTTTTATGGCAGCAGATGCAATACTTGAAATAGGCATAAATGTAACTGATGGTTTAGTAGTATATGAGAATATGATAAATAAACGTGTAAATGAGGAACTTCCTTTTATGGCTACAGAAACAATACTTATGGAAGCTGTAAAAAGAGGTGGAGATAGACAAGAGTTACATGAGATAATAAGAGAATACTCTATGAAAGCTGCATATAGAGTTAAACATGAAGGTAAGGATAATAATCTAATTGAGCTTATAATGAATGATGATTCATTTAAAATGAGCAAAGAAGAAATATTATCTATAATGGACCCAAAAAACTTTATAGGTAGAGCACCAGAACAAGTTGTGGAGTTTGCAAATGAAGTTGTAGAACCAGCTATAAAAGATTATAAAGAAGATTTAGGAAAAGTAGATGTGGATTTAAGAGTATAGAAGTATACAGATAAAATATAATCAAAAATGGCTATCTTATTTATAAATAAGATAGCCATTTTAATGGGCTAGCGTCTGCTCTTCATCGCTATGAAGAGTTCTTCCTTATTTACTATACCATGAATTAAAAAAAATAGCTATATAAATAGTGTTTAATAAGAATAATATAAATAAAATTAAATAAAATAATAAGATTACTAATTAAATTTAAACATTCAGTAAAAACTATTGTGCTTGCAATATTTTTAATGTAAACTGAAATAAAGTTATTTAGATAATTTAATAAATTTAAAAACAACCGAGGTGATTGTATGAACTACGTAGTAAAAGATACCATAAGTTTTCTAGTAAAAACATTTCCTAAGATTTATTCTAGCCTATACTTAGAGGACCTAAAAAAATTTGCACCAGACTATAATGTAAATAAAACACAATTAAGAGCATTAGTATTTATAAAAAATTATGGAGTAATAAGTATGACTGATTTATGCTCTAAATTAAATATAGAAAAAGGCAGTTTAACTAGTATGGTTGATGATTTAACTGAAAAGAAATATGTAACAAGAGAAAGAGACTTAGTTGATAGAAGAAAGTATTTAATTGATATTACTGAAGAAGGGGGCAATATAGCTTCTGATTTTATGGATAAATTAAGTGATGGTCTAGGAGAAAAGCTTTCTAAATTGACTGAAGAAGATAGAAGAAAGTATTTAGAGGCAATAAATACTCTTCAATATATATTAAATAAAGAAGAATTTAAATAGAAAAAATATCCCCTCTTCAAATAACATCTGAAAAGGGGATATTTTTATATCATTAAATTTATATAAATTAATATTTCAAGAATTTATTTGTGTAAAGCTACATATTGCTCTAAACCTTCTTTTAATAATGTAGCAGCTCTATGAAGGTCAGTTTCATTTAGGATGTAAGCCAATCTTATTTCATCACGTCCTAAACCTGGAGTAGCATAGAATCCTTCAGCAGGGCAAACCATAACTGTTTCATTGTTTTTGTTGAATTCTTTTAACATCCAGATTGTGAAATCTTCTGCATTTTCAACTGGTAATTTAGCAACTATATAGAAAGCACCAGTTGGTTTTTTACATATAACGCCATCAACTTTCATTAATTCATTGTATAATACATCTCTTCTTTTTTTGTATTCTTCATTAACTTCTTTAAAATAAGAAACTGGAGTTTTGTATAATTCAACAGCTCCTATTTGCTCTAATGTAGGAACACAAAGTCTTCCTTGACATAATTTAAGTATTTGAGCGATAAGACCTTTATTTTTACAAGCGATAGAACCAATTCTAGCACCACAAGCACTGTATCTTTTAGAAACACTGTCTATTATGATAACTCTATCTTGTACACCTTCTAAGTTACCACAGCTTGTGTACTCAAGTCCATCATAAACAAATTCTCTATAAACTTCATCTGCTATTATCCATAAATCTTTTTCTTTAGCTATTTCAGCTAGGATATTAAGTTCTTCTTTTGTATAGATTGCACCAGTTGGATTTCCTGGATTAGAAAGAATTATAGCTTTAGTTTTATCATCCACTTTAGACATTATTTCTTCTTTAGATGGAAGGTGGAAACCGTTTTCTGCTTTTGTTGTAACAGCATTAACTTCTACATTTACACATTGACCAAATCCATTGTAGTTAGTGTAGAATGGTTCTGGAACTAATAGATTATCCCCTGGGTCACAAACTGCCATCATAGTGAAAAGTAAAGCTTCACTACCACCATTAGTTACTAGTAATTCATCTTTTTCAAAATGCATATCATAAGTTTTATAATAGTTTTGAAGTGCCTCTAATAATTCTGGAATACCTTCTGATGTAGCATATTCTAAGACTTCACTATCAAAGTTTTTAACAGCATCAAAAAACCCTTTAGGAGTTTTTATATCTGGTTGTCCTATGTTTAAGTGATATACTTTGATTCCTCTATCTTTTGCTGCTTGTGCAAATGGAACAAGTTTTCTGATTGGAGAGGCCTGCATTGCACTAACTCTGTTTGAATAATTCATTTTAATACCCCCTATTTAATTTAAATACGTATATTGTATTATGTAAATTGTATGTTTGAATACAAGACATCTTTACAAGATAATAATAACATACTTATAGGTAAAAATCATCAAAAAAAATTAATATAGCTCTAAAATAAACTTTTAACAAATTACAGTGAAATACCTGTGTCCATGCCAATAAATTATATATCAGTAAATTAATTTATGATAAGATAATGTTTTGGTGTATAGATAGTAATTTTTTGTTATAATCCTCTATTTATAGATAAAAATATATAAGGGTAAATACGCAAATTTATAAAAAATATTATAAATTTATTTAACAGATACGATAAATATCATATAATTATATTAAAGGCTATTAACTAAGAGGTGTTAATTATGAAAGAATTAAGAATAGATCCAATTACTAATGATGTTGTTATATTTGCTACTGATAGATTGAAAAGACCTTTGGATACAGCAGATATACCAAATGAAGATGAAGAGATTAAGGAATATGAAGAAGGATGCCCATTTTGTAAGGGAAATGAGGCTTATGCAACTGATACACTATTTGAAATAGAGGGTGAAGAAGGATGGCTTGTGAAGTCTATTTATAATAAATTTCCTATAATTGATGATATGGCAAGAGATGTATATGGTATTCATGAAGTGATGATAGAGAGCGATAAACATAATAGTAATTTTTATAACATGAATCAAAAAGAATTTGAAGATGTTTTTTTTATGTATAGAGACAGATTTAGAGAAATGTCGAAAAATGACAAAGTAGAGTATGTTAGTATCTTTAAAAACTTCTTGAGAAAAGCTGGGGCATCTTTAATGCATCCACATGCTCAGATACTGTCTATGTCTTTTATTCCTCCTGAAATTACTAATGAATTACTAGTTTCAAAAGAGTATTATGATAGTAATAATAGCTCTTTGTATGATGATTTAATAGAAAATGAAATAAATTTAAATACAAGAGTTGTTTATAATGGAGAAGCTTTTATAGTGCTTGTTCCATATGCAACTAAATATAGTGGAGAAGTAAGAGTAATATTTAAAGATAAAATAAAATTTGATGAGTTAAATGATAATAATGTAAAAGAACTTTCCATGATATTTGAGAAGTTATTTAAGAAACTGTACAATGTCAATGGATATATGCCATTTAACTTATGTATTCACACTCATCCAACAAATATTGAAACAAAATCATATTTTAATGTTCATATGCACATAATCCCAAGAAAATATAATTTTGGAGGATTCGAGCTTGGAACAAATATGTATGTTTCCTCAATAATCCCTGAAGAGTTAACAAAAAAATTAAAAATTGATTAAAATATATATTTTTAAGGTATTAAGTAAATAGTAATTTTTAGATAAAATTATAGTGTCATGTTGTTAAAATAAAAACAAATGAAAAAATTAAAAGAAATTTACTGTTTAGATGAGGAGTATAATATGAAATTTATATCATGGAATGTTAATGGAATAAGAGCTTGTGTTGGGAAAGGATTTTTAGACTTTTTCAAAGAGGTTGATGCAGATATATTTTGCTTACAAGAAACTAAATTACAAGAAGGACAAATAGAGTTAGATTTACTAGGATATTTTCAATACTGGAATTATGCTGAGAGAAAAGGTTATTCAGGTACTGCTATATTTACAAAAAAAGAGCCTTTAAAAGTAATGTATGGAATAAATATAGAAGAACATGATAAGGAAGGTAGAGTCATAACTCTAGAATTTGAAGATTTTTATTTTGTCACTGTATATACACCAAATTCTCAATCTGAGTTGAAGAGATTAGAATATAGAACTAGATGGGAAGATGATTTTATAGACTATTTAGTTAAATTAGATAATCAGAAGCCTGTAATTGTATGTGGGGATATGAATGTTGCACATACAGAGATAGATTTAAAAAATCCTAAAAATAATATGAAAAATGCAGGTTTTACTAAGGAAGAAAGAGAAAAATTTTCTAAACTATTAGATAGTGGGTTCATAGATACATATAGATACTTTAATCCTGATAAAGAAGGTGTCTATAGTTGGTGGTCATATAGATTTAATGCAAGAAAAAATAATGCAGGATGGAGAATAGATTATTTTTGTGCATCTAAGAAATTAGAAGATAGATTGATAGGTGCAAACATTCACACTGAAGTACTAGGTTCAGACCATTGTCCAGTTGAATTAGAGATAAAATAAAGATTAATAAGGATAAAAATTGGGCTGTAGATATACATTTAAAGATGATTATGTTTTAATCTACATGCCTATTTTTAACCTAAGTAAATTCTATTTGTTTTTTCTTTGAGTAGCATTTTCTAATGCAAATTGATTTGTTTTTCCCATGTTATAAGCTAAGTTAATAATTCTTTTCTCATCTTTACTCAATTCACGATTTAAAATCTTCTTAAATTCATCAAATAACTTATCATAATCAACTTTCTTTTTATTAGAATATTTTATAGTTTTAGGTCTAATGCTTGTATACACATATATATCTGGCACTATACTTGGATTGTATATATTAATAAAGACCTTAGCAGTATAGTATGCATCGTTTAAAGCGTTGTGATAAGACATTTTTTCATCGAGTTGCAATAAGGAAATAGCATTTTGTAATCCAATACTTTTTCCTGCTGGGTTATTGAAATATTTAGATGCATGCTGTTGAATATTAATATAAGACTTAGGTAAGGTATTTGATGCTAGCTTATGGTAATTAATGTTCCTGTACAATTCCTTTAAATCTCCAGCTCCCCATACACATAATATAGGGTCTTGTGATGATATAAATTTTATGAACTTGTTGTAAACTTCAGGAAAAGTAGGTGAACCATTAAAATCAGAATCTTTAATATTAGTCATGCGACTAATAAAAGGGTGTATTTCTTTGTATATTGTAGGCTTCACATAGCTATTAAATGTATCTATTATATTGAATTTAGAATCCAATTTAATTGCTCCTATTTGTATGATTTCAAAAGGACACCTTTCATTGGATACAGTCTTGTTAAATTTTTTATCAAATCCTTGATTAAATTCCAAATCGAAAATTATGTATTCCATAAAGTTTATCTCCTAAATTTTTTTATTATTGCTACTATAGATTATATTATAAGTCAAATTAAATTTTTAAACAAAAATACTTTTATTTTAGTATACCCCATATTTATAAAAATGTTAAACTATTGTATGTAGAATATTTTTTCCAATAAAAAATATTGCGAACTTTTTGTACTTGATATATAATAATATAAATAAAAACACGAATAAAATACGAATATTTTGCAAGAAAAATTCATAAATGTAAGTAAAAATGAATTTTATCTTGTATTTAACAAAATAAAATTTACATAAAAATTATGGGAGAGTGAAAAAATGGATAGTCTATTATATGTAATAGAGAAAGATAAGCATACTAATGAAGAAATAAGAGAAATCCTAAAAAACAATAAAAATATAAGATTTGTTTCCTTAATGGGTGTTGACTTAGGGGGAAATGCAACAGATGAAAAGATTCCTGTAGAAATATTTTTAGAAGATATAGATAAATTTTTAGAATCAGCTATACAGACTGATGGTTCGAGTGTTGAACTTTATAACATAGCGACATTAAATAATGCAAAAGTTGATTTAATGCCAGATAAAAGTTGTCATTGGTATGTAGATTACAATATGGAATATATAGACGAAGAAGTAGGTTTACCTGTTGGAACATTAAAGATACCTGCATTTTTAATACATGATAACAAAAAAGTATGTTCAAGAGGAGTGCTTCAAAAAGCAGACAAGTATTTCAAAAAATCTATGTTTGAGATATTTAGAGAATACCCACATGTATTAAATAACATAGGAATAGATTCAGTAGATGATATAGAAGAAATAATGTTAACAGCAGCTACAGAACTTGAGTTTTGGGTTAATACTCCTGAAGATAAAGCGGACTTAGAGAAATTATATGTATCACAAAGCCTAAAAGAGCAATACTGGAAAAGAACTCATGGTATCATAAGAACTTGCTTAGAGCAAAGTTTGATAATACTTCAAAAACTAGGTGTAAGCCCTGAAATGGCTCATAAAGAGGTTGGAGGGATACAAAGTTCTATTAGTATAGATGGAAGAACAAATCATGCTATGGAGCAACTAGAGGTTTCTTGGAAGTTTTCTACACCATTACAAGCAGCAGATAATGAATTATTAGTAAGAGACGTTATAGAAGATGTATTTACATCACATGGACTAGAAGTTACGTTTAAAGCAAAACCAATTCATGGAGTTGCAGGAAGTGGTGGACATACACATGTAGGAGTAAGTGCAAGACTAAAAGATGGAAGTATCAGAAATCTATTTGCCCCAAAAGATTTAAAAGAAGATTATCTAAGTGAACTAGGATATGGCGCCCTTATGGGACTTCTTTACAATTATGAAGTATTAAATCCAATTGTAACAGCTTCTAATGATGGATTTAATAGATTAGTTCCTGGATTTGAGGCACCTGTATGCATAGTTACATCTTTAGGTCATAGTTATGAGATTCCATCAAGAAATAGGTCAGTACTTGTTGGATTAATAAGAGACATGAAAAATCCAAAGACTGTAAGATTTGAATTAAGATCACCAAGTCCTTTATCTAATACATATCTAGTAATAGCAGGGTGTTATCAGACAATGTTAGATGGTATAAAAGCAGCAGCCAAGAGTGGTCTTAGTACAAAAGAACTTGAAAAAGAATTGTCTAAAAATGTAGGTGAAGAAGGATTCTATTTAGAAAAAGATAGAGCATATAGAGATGAAAATGATGTATTTGAGCATTATAGCTTAGAAGAAAGAAATGCAAGATTTGGAACTCCTCCAGCTACAGTGTATGAAAATATGAAAAATTTAGAAATATATGCTTCAAAATTAAAATCTTTAAAACAAGGTGATGTATTTACTGATAGTATAATAGAATCATTTAAGGTTGGAGCAATAGATAAGTGGCAAAAAAAATTAAAAACTAGAATAATAGAGGCTGGAATACAAAAGATAAGAAGTATTGTCAAAATACACACAAAAGAAAATATGGATGCACTTGATGAAGTGGTTTGGAATTCAATATCAGATTTGAAGTTCAACATTATGAAGGACACTTTAACTAGAGAATCTCTATTTACTAGAGTAAGAGAAGCTGTAGAAAATAAAGATTATCAGACTGCTTCAGATTTACAAATAGAATTAAAAAGAAGTATGGAAGAAATACAACAACTGTATATGCAATACAAGAAAAATATATACTAAAATAAATTAGTAACTTGATTCTAATATTATAAAGGCAATCGAGTATGCTTAGGTCATTTTGAGTAAAATCTCAAATATGAAAGCATACTTGATTGCCTTTGGTTTTATTATTTTAAGTTTTATAATAACATACTAATTGTAATGAGTATCTATTAATTCTGAGATATAATCAGCAATTTCATCTGGGTGAATGACTGTTTTAAACTCTTCTAAATTTTTCTTCATAAAGTTTATTATAGAATCAAATTCATTTGATACTAATTTATAAAATATATTCTTAAGGTCTAAGTCATCACTATAAATCATCCCAAGTCCTTTATCTATTATAAACTTAGCATTTTCAATCTCTTGTCCGACCTTTGGCATTTTTACAAGTACTGGAGTTTGTGACTGGATAGCTTCAAATATAGTTGCTCCTCCAGGTTTAGTTAACATTAAGTCACATTCTCTTATTAGATTATACATATCATTTACAAATCCAAGCACTTTTATATTTTTTAAAGGTTTTTTATAAGTTAATGTGTCATATAATTTTTTGTTTTTGCCTGTAACTATTGTAATTTCTATAGAATCAATATGTTCTTCAATAAATTCGTCTATCCAATGCATAAAATCCTCATCTATATCGAATAGACCTCGTCCTCCTCCAAGAAGTAGTAATCTGTATTTATCATGACAGAGTTCTTTACTTTCAATTTGGAATCTCTTATCTACAGGAACACCAGTAACCTTTATAGAGTCTGGATTTATCCCCTTTTGAAAAAATCTATTTTTTATTTCAGGAGATGGAACAAAATACAAATCTGTATGGTCAAAAACCCACTCCATACTATCTACAACGTCTGTTATAACTGTAAGTGTTGGTATATTTATATCAGGATTTTTTATCTTAAAATTATTTACACAAGCAGCTGCTAGTGGAAATGTAGAGATAATTAAATCTGGATTTATATCAGAAATATACTCAGAAAGTTTAGGTGTATATAATTTATGAGAGAAATCATGTCTTGAATCAAACGATTTCTTAAAATAATAATAGTAATTATACAATCCTGGAGTATATTTTGTATTGTTCTCATAAAGTTTTACCATAGGCTTATTCATCATAGGTATACTTGCATTTATAAAATTTTGTATAACAACATTGTAGTTACTATATTTTTCAATAATGCATTCTTTTACTGCTTTTGCAGCACTTATATGGCCAGCACCAAATTGAGCAGTTAAGATTAATATTGTTTTATCTTCTTTCGTTTTAGCCAATTTATCACCACTTTCATAAAATATATCTGATTAGAGTATTATACATTTATAGAAGAATTTAATCAACAATAATATTTAAAAATAACTATTGTGTAAGACATAGTACTGTGTTATTATGAAAATATAAGAAGTTTTAACATAGTACCTTGTAAAACACAATACTGTGTATTTAAAGAAAGGATGGAGTATATGAACACACAATTTAGAAAGGGTGTTTTAGAAATTTGTGTACTTGCACTAATATCTAAAAAGGATATGTATGGATATGAAATAGTACATAATATCTCTAAAGTAATAGATGTAAATGAAGGAACAATATATCCTATTCTAAGAAGACTTACAAAAGATTTGTATTTCGAAACATATATACTAGAATCTAATGAAGGTCCTGCTAGAAAATACTATAGAATAACTTCACTAGGAAAAGAAAATTTATCCAATCTAATGGAAGAGTGGAGAGAATTTGTAAAGGCTGTTGAGATTTTAATAAGTGAAGATGAGGGAGGTAATGAACTTGAATAAAACTGAGTTTCTTGAAATTTTAAAGGATTATCTAAAAAAAGATTTTTCTGAGAGCGAAGTTAATGATATATTGAGAGATTATGAAGAGTATTTTGTAGATGGTCTTATAGAAGGAAAGAGTGATATGGAGATAATAGCATCACTTGGTTCACCAAAATCTATAGCAAGAGAACTTATCTTACAGACTAAAGAAAAAGATACTGAAGAAGAAAAAATAATAAATACAGATGTTTTAAACGATAAATTTAGTAAATTTAAGTCAGATATGAAAAAGGGTTATTCTATCTTAAAAGATGAGGCTAAAGAAAAATACAATAAATCAAAGGAAAATATAAATGATAAGCTTACACCAAGCATAGAAGAAGGTGTTGGAGGTTTATCTAGGCAAGTTATAAAGGTATTATTAGTAGTATTATCTTTATTCTTAATTATTCCAGCATTTGCATTCGTATGTGCAATTATATCTGTCGCTATTGGATTAATATGTACATTGATTGCTTTTGTTATATCAATTCCATTTGTGATTAAGTTTATAACAATGGTTCCAGATATTACGATGTTTTGTATATTTGCGATTATAGCATTTGTAGGACTTGAAATACTTGCATGGCAAATTTTACTGTTTGTTATAAAATTAGGGAAACAGTTGCTAGGTAGCTATATAAATTGGATAAAGAGAAAAAATATTTATATAAATGCAAATGAAAAAATGGAAAAAAGAAATAAAGATATTTTAAGAGATGAAGACTTGAATAAAGATATTAATGAAGATTTATATAGTAATGACTATTATAATACAAAAGAAGAAAGTATTAAAAAAACTGATGATTATGATGATAGTATAAACTTTGAGGCAATGTATAAGGATTTTGAAGATTTAGATGATAAGAAAGGAGAAGATAAACATGAATAAGAAACTTGCCATATTTGCTGCAATATTATTGGTAATAGGCATAATTGGAACGACATGGTCAGGGATTTTAGTTATGCCAAGCTTAATAAACTTTGGGCTAGAAAAGGAAGCTGAATTTAAAAAAGAAAATAAACTTTATCAAGAAAAAGTAAATATTGACAAGTTAGATGTATCTGTTGACAATATAAATATTACGATAAAGAAACATGCAAGTGAAGATGTGCGTGTAACAACAAAAGGAAATAATGAGTTTTATAAGTATAATGTTACTTTAAAAGATAAAACTTTAGTGGTAAAAGGTGAAAGAAAATATGAAAATCAGCTTAAAAGGATTAAAAATTTTGACCAATTACTAAATACATCTATAGATAATATGTTTTCACATGATTATAGAGAACTTGTAATATATGTACCAAATAATGTAG
Organism: Clostridioides sp. GD02377; assembly: GCF_045899875.1. Lineage (NCBI taxonomy): Bacteria > Bacillati > Bacillota > Clostridia > Peptostreptococcales > Peptostreptococcaceae > Clostridioides > Clostridioides sp. GD02377. Next base: position 83,094 of record NZ_JBJODA010000001.1, on the reverse strand, counting down.
ACGTAAATGTATCAAGTGTAAGTTCATATTTATTGGTATATGATAATGTAGCTTCAAATAATATAACATATAAGACTTCTTATGGAAGCTTTGGAAGAGTTATAACAGAAAATAATGTAAATAAATTAGAGACTTTGAATTTAATATCTAATAGTAATATTGACTTATCAACAAAGTCAATTTTAGGTGTTAAAAATGTAAATATAGAATCAGAATCATTAGATATATCTTCAGAATATGAAGATGTGTTTATAAATAATGTAGAAGATTATATACCTGAAAATGTAAATATAAATGAAAAAGTAAGTAGAAATTCACATTATGATAATGAATTTAATTTAGATTCTAATTTGCCAATTGCTAAGCATCTGAATATAGAAGTTCCAAATTCTAAGGTAAGTCTTAATTTACCAGTAGATAAGTATAAATTTAATTGTGATATAAAGGCAAAAGAAGTAATAGAAGAATTTAATAATGATGAAGAGTATAGTAGCGATGAAGAATATAGTAATGATTCGTCTGACTATGAACATAGTAATAAGTATAAAAATATTAGAGAAATAAAAGGGCTTTTGAATAAAAATATGTCGAATTTAGAACAAGAATATACTATAAAAATAAATTCAAATCGATTAGAACTGTAAATAATTTACTACAATAATTGATAAATTGGCTTAAAAGTATAAAAATATAATCTATACTATGGTATAATAAGTATCGAAAGAGAATTAGGAGAGGGATACTTATGAATAAAATAGCAGTAAGTTTTTTAATAATTGCTACTACTTTATCGAGTACAGCATGTATGGATTATAGCATCAGCACAGTTGAATTGGTTGATTCTAATGAGTCAGCAGTTGTAAAGAAGGATGAGAGTGTCGAAGAAGAAGCAACTAGTAAAATAATTAATCCTAAGACTACTACTAAAATACCCATAGAGATAATTTCAAAAGATGATAAAATAGTAAAATACTTACAAATTGATGTAGAAAGTACACTTAAAGATAAGTTACAATTAATCTTAGATACATTATCAAATGAATATTTTAATGGTTTAGATATGGAAGTAGAAGTTAAGGAAAAAGACAGACTCGTTAGAATAAGTTTAATAGAACCAGATAAAAAAAGTAGGGTTTCTTGGAAAGACGATTATTTAAATGAACAAAATATAAAATATACTATAAACAATATTATCAAAAATGTCATCCAAGAAGATGATGATAGTATCTGGATTGAAGAAGTAGAAATATACTATAATGGAAAATTAATAGAGTTAATATAAAAAATGATGTGTTTAAAAAAACACATCATTTTTTTTATTAATTTTTAATCCTTATAAAATCCTTATATTTATGATTTAGAATGATTCTTGTAAACAAGTTCGATAAAAGAAAGGATGAAAATTATGAGTAATTATATTTTAGAGTTAAGGGGAGTTACTAAAAAGTTTAAGAATGAGGTTGCAGTTGATAATATTTCAATAAAAATTAGACCTAATTCTATTTACGGATTATTAGGGCCAAATGGAGCTGGAAAGTCTACTTTATTAAAAATGATAACTGGGATTTTAAATGCGACTTCAGGAAAAATAATGTTTGAGGGACATAAATGGACTAGAAAAGACCTAGCATATATTGGTTCTCTTATTGAGTCTCCTGCTATATATGAAAATTTAACAGCAAGAGAAAATTTAAAAGTTCATACTACTTTATTAGGTCTACCAGATTCTCGTATTGAAGAAGTCTTAAAAATTGTTGATTTAAGAGAGACTTTTAAAAAGCGTTCAGGTCAATTTTCTCTAGGGATGAAGCAACGTCTTGGCATTGCTATTGCATTATTAAATCACCCAAAACTTTTAATCTTAGATGAGCCTACAAATGGTCTTGACCCTATTGGTATTGAAGAGCTTAGAGAATTGATTCGTTCTTTTCCAAAGGAAGGAATTACAGTTATTTTATCAAGCCATATTTTATCTGAAGTTGAGCAAATTGTAGATGAAATAGGAATAATTTCTAATGGAGTAATAGGTTATCAAGGAAAGATATCAAAAGAAGAAAACTTAGAAGAGCTTTTTATGAAAGTAGTAGCTGAAAATAGAAAGAGAGGAAATTAATATGGAAAAATTAGTTAGAGCAGAATTTCAAAAAATGAAAAGAACTTTTGGAATTAGATTGATATGGATAGCCCCAGTATTTTCTATAATTATTGTATTTTTATTTGGTGGAGGACAAAATGGTGTTTACAATTGGTGGTATACTATGTTTCTTCCAGGGGCATTAACATTGATTTCTTCCCTAATAGTACAAAAAGATGAAAAAAAGAAGTATCGTGGTATTTTATCATTACCAATTGAAAAAAAAGATGTTTGGACTGGAAAAATACTTTATTGCATTATCTGCTGTTTTATAACATCAATTATTTTTATGATAGGTATAGTTCTTGTTGGGATAGTATATAAGGAAGTTATTTCAATAAGTCAAAATATTATTGGAACCATATTATTAGTTTTATTATTTATGTGGCAGATTCCTCTTTGTATGTTTTTAGCTTCAAAATTTGGTTTGTTTATTACAATTATAATAAACATGTTTTTTACTATTATTGGGGTTGCAGTTTTTTCGACTACAGAAATATGGTACATATTTCCGTATTCAATTACTACACGATTAATGGCTCCTGTATTGCATATTCTACCAAATGGACTTCCTGTACCAGAAGGAAGTGAGTTTTTAAATAGTAATGTAATTTTGCCAGGAGTGTTAATATCTATTGTTTTATTTATAGTGCTTTCTTTAGTTACAAATGCCTGGTTTAATAATAGAGAGGTGAAGTAATATGGAACAACTAGTAAGAATTTTTTTTTCTGATTTAATAAAATTAAAGCGAACTTTTATAATACTAATGCACTTTTGCATTGCTTTGATAGGTATGGGATTGTGTTTAGGATATTATAAGTATTCAAGTGCTGATGATATATCAAAGATAGCTGCATATTTACAAGTTATAGCAATAGCTTTTCCTTTATTATCAAGTATTATGTGTTCATTATGTATTGAACAAGAATATTATTCAGGAAGTTATAAACATATGTTAACATCATCTAATCCAAAATATCTTACACTTATAAGTAAGTATATAATATTAATATGCCTTGGTTTTGGAGCGACACTAGTATCTGTATTAGGTTTTAAATTTGGTGTATCTAGTATTTCTAATGAGGTTTATTTTACATTAGATTTTTATGTGATTTCAATTTTAATTTTAGTTGGGAGTAATTTATTTGTATATATATTACATTTATTCTTAAGTTTAAGATTCGGAAAAGGAGCCTCAATTGGAGTGGGTATAGTAGAAACTTTACTTTCAGCAGTGTTATTAACTGGATTAGGTACTAGAATTTGGCCTTATATTCCTTGTGTATGGGGTGTTAGATTTATAAGTATTTGGTCATCTTTTTCAAGTTCTAAGACAATTGAATATATTAAAGTTGAATCATTTAAAGAATATCAATCAATAGGATTAGTATGTGGATTTGTAACCATTTTAGCATTTATAATTTTATGTATATGGTTTTCTAAATGGGAGGGTAAAAAGTCTGAAGAATAAAAATAAAAAAGTTACTATTTACTCATATTATTATGTTAGAATATAGTCTAGTGATAAAAATAATCAAATCAAAAGCTAGTTTGTAATTAACTATAAACTAATTAAAGTTTGGAGGAGGTGGTGAGGATACTTGTAGGTAAAAAGTCTAATAATAAAAAGGTTGTAACACTTAGAACCGTTTTTGTAAGATATTTATCTTTATTCTTTGCTATAACCGTTGTCTTAGTATCTATATTGATATTATCATTTCCTATATTATTATCATTAAATATAATATTACCTGCTAATTATACGGAAAAACAAATCTATGAAAATAAAGATAAGATTATTTCAAGTAAACAAGTAACTAAAGATTTAATTCCAGATTCATGTGAGTATGGGGTGTATACTTTAAATGGCAAAGTAATTTCAGGAACTTTCAATAAAGATGAGTCAAAAGAAGTATGGGATTTAATGCAAGGTTTTGAAAGAAGGACTATCAAGTCATCAAAAAACTATATCAAATTGTCCAGAGAAAATGAAGTTTGCATAATACGTTATAGTATAGTAGTAGAATTTGTTTCTCCAACTTTAAGGACATATTTACCAAAGCCAGAACTATTAGGAATGATTATTTTTAGTATAATATTTCTTATTGAAATTATTATACTATCAAAATTATTTGGCAAGAAATTAAATGCTGAAATGGAACTTTTAAAAAATACTACAGAAAAAATAGAGCAGCAGGATTTAGATTTTGTTGTAGAATCTAGTAAAATTTGTGAAATCAATAATGTTCTTTTTTCTATGGATAAAATGAAGTCAGCTTTAAAAGATTCTTTAGAAAAACAGTGGATGTTAGAAGAGAATCGTAAGGAACAGATATCTGCATTAGCACATGATATAAAAACACCATTGACTATTATACATGGAAACACTGATTTATTAATTGAAATAAATGAAAATCCAGAGTTATCAGAGTACATGGAATACATAGCAAAAGGTGTCACCCAAATAGAAAAATATATTAATACACTAATAGACATATCAAAAACAGAGGCTGGTTATGTATTAAATAAAGAAGTAATTAATGTAAGTGAATTTATAGAAGATGTCTTGATTCAAATAGAAGCATTAGCTCGTACACAAAACTTAGATGTTGAGTTTTCTAAACAAGATAATTTGCCTGAAAGTATAACTATAGATAAAGAATTATTATTTAGAGCCATTATGAATATAATTTCAAATGCTATAGATTATTCACCAAGCCAGAGCAAACTATACATAAGTGTATCACTAAGTAATAAATACTTAAAATTTGTGGTTACAGATTGTGGAAGTGGTTTTTCTAAAGCAGATTTGTCAAAAGCTACAGAACAATTTTATACAGGAGATTTAAGTAGAAACTCTAAATCTCATTATGGCATGGGTCTTTATATTGTAAATAATATTGTACAAAAACATAATGGGATTTTAAATATTGAAAACTCTATAAAAACTGGAGGCGCTATGGTAACAATTGAAATACCAATGATTTAATAAATAATATCCATTTTGTAAATACCTAGATTTTGTGGTCTATAGGTATTTATAAAATGGATAATTTTTTTTGAAATTTATATACTAGTTAAATCTGATAAAAAGTTTTCAAACATAACTCCATCATTTCTATCAGTGTCAAATTGAGATGTATAATTTATAGTTTTATATATGAAATCTGTTGCTGTATTAACAGCCACTCCTAAGTCGTGTTTATTTACTAACATACCACAAAGGATAGATGTGAATATGTCTCCTGTTCCACTATAAGAGCAGTTATTGTATTTAACTGATGTAAAAAATACATGGTCATTATCTCTATCATAGGCTAAATTTAATATATTATCATCTTCTAATATACCAGTAATAACAACCTTGCTAGGTCCTAAACCAGATACAGCTTTTGCAATATGTATAAGTTCTTCTCTATTATAGTCACTTTTTGTATAGTCATTTCCAGTTAAAAAACAAGCTTCTGTTAAATTAGGCGTAGTTAAATCTGAATGTTTAACTAATTCTTTGATTTCTTGTCTCATTTCTTCTGTAAAGATTGGATACATTACTCCATTATCACCCATAACAGGGTCAACTACGATAAAAGCATTAGGATAATCATTTATAAAATTAGCCACTATTTCGATTTGGTGTTTTGAACCTAAAAAACCACTATATATACTGTCAAAGTTGACTTTTAAATTTTTCCAAACATTTGAATATCTTACCATTTCATCAGTACAATCTAAAAAAGTAAATTCAGGATAACCAGTTTGACTTGAAAGTATAGCTGTTGGAAATGGACAACATTGAACCTTTAATGCTGAAAGTATAGGTATAGCAACTGATAATGAACATTTTCCTATTCCAGATAAGTCATTAATTGCTGCGACTTTTTTTTGCATAAAAAACCCTCCATTAGTATGTATTAATTATAATGATGCCAAAATATTTATATACATATATATTACTATAAAAAAAAGAAAAAAGTTGATTATAAAATAAAAAATTGTAAAAAAAACAGTGTATCGATACAATTAATTTTTAATATTGGACATAATAGAATAGAGAATTATTAAATATGAAAATTATTATATGTGACAGAATATTCTTTGTAATTTCATTTGTAAGGTGTACTATTTGGGAGGTGTAGCTTTGAAAATACTGAAAAATAAGAATAAGTACATCAAAGGTATAATGGCATTTGTATTTTTGTCTTTAGCTACTACAGCAGGTGTATTTCTAGTTAATGATTTAAGTATTAAAAATATGGAAGAAAAAGTCATAGAATCTGCAACTGTTGAAGGTGATGATGTAAAAGACCAATATAAACTATTGCTTGAAAACTTATTTGATTACAGAAATAAGGCAATATTAGAGAAAAATGAAAATATTTTAAAAGGTCTTTATGAGACAGATAAAAAGTTTGGTCTTTGGGCTTATGAAAATGAAGTAAAGAAGATGAAGTATTTAGAGAATTGGTCCAGTAAACAAGGTGTAAAATTTAAGGACATAAAAACAAGAGTTAAGGTTAAAAAGATAAAGGAAAAAGAAAAAGACCTATATGGTATAATCTGCTCTGTATCGTCTGAGTATAAATATTCATATGAAAATCAAAAGGACAAAGAAAATGTCTTTAGAATAGGTACATATCATTATCTAAATGTAAAAATTATGGATAATCAGTATGTCATAACTAAAGAGTGGTATACAGATCCTTTTGCAGATTCTTTAAATTTAGAAAACATAAAATCTGATGATATAAGAAACTATATTGGTCAACAAAATGGTGTAGAGTTACAACTTACAGATGAGCAAAAAAAGGCTATAGATTATGCACACAAATACTGTGGAGCAGCAGCTGATGAGGAACATGGTATGAAATTTAATCCAAACTATAGAGATTATAATCCAGAAGGTGGAGATTGCGCAAATTTTGCATCACAGATAATGTTTGAAAGTGGAAGGTTTAAGAAGAACTCAATTTGGAATTATAGTGAAAGAGCAGGTACAAAAGCATGGGTAAATGCACAAGCCTTTAAAAATTATTCTCTTTATAGTGGAAGAGGTTCATTAATAGCAAAAGGCTCCTATGAAGAAGTTTATAAACAGGCTTATAATCTACGTCCAGGGGATTTTGTCGGATATGAGAAAAAAGGCCGAATAACACATGTTTCAACAGTAACAGGATTAGATTCAAGAGGATATCCTTTGGTAACATGTCATAATACTGATAGAATGCTGGTTCCATGGGATTTAGGTTGGAGTGATAAGTCCATAAGATTCCATATAATAAAAATAAATTATTAAAAATCTATAAAGAAAAATAAAGTATAAAAGAGAATAATGGCTTAATATTATAAAGTAAAAAAAATGATTATTAATGTATAAAAATAATAATAATTGACAAACATAGCTATATATGATAGAGTAGTACTAAGGTTACAGAAAAGAGTAGCTAAATAATTGTGTTTTTTTAGGAGGATTTATTAATGAAAACTGGTGTAGTTAAATGGTTTAACAATGAAAAAGGATTTGGATTTATATCTGTAGAAGGTGAAGGAGATGTTTTCGTACATTTCTCAGCTATAACTGGAGACGGATACAAAACATTAGAAGAAGGACAAAGTGTTGAATTCGAAGTAGTAGATGGAGCTAAAGGTCCTCAAGCTGCTAACGTAGTTAGATTATAATTAAAAATTCATATATATTAGTGTTCTAGTAATATGAGAGATAAGCCGCTAATCATTTAGCGGTTTTTTCATTTTTTGTAAATAAAATAAATTGCAAAATAAATTAAATTTATTAAAATAAAAGCATTAATAATAAGATAAATATGTTAAAATTGATATTGTAGAGTAAATTTATTATGGCTAAGTTTAAGTCAATTGATTTTTAGTTAATTTTGCTAAAAAGAGAATAAGTGATACTGATAGACCATATAAAAATATTAATAAAGCATAAACAAGATTAAAATGACCAAAGGAAAAACGCTTGTTACAGCGTATAGTATTTAAGAATACTTAGAAAATAAGAAAGGAGAAAGTTACTGCAAAAAAGTAACATTATAAATATTCAATAATATTTATAAGTTTTCAGTAACGGTGGGTAGTGTAATGAACATATTATTCTTTCTAACACCAAAAAGTGAAGTGGCATATATATATGAAGACTACACTATAAGGCAAGCCCTAGAAAAAATGGAATATCACAAATACTCTGCAATTCCAATAATAAGTAAGGATGGTAAATACATTGGGACTATAACAGAAGGTGATTTTTTATGGACATTAAAAAACGACTTAAATCTGGACTTAAAAGGATTGGAAGATGTTCCTGTGACAGATATTAATAGAAAAATGGATAATTCTCCTGTTTCCATCAATGCAGATATAGAAGATTTAGTTATAAAATCTTTAAATCAAAATTTTATTCCTGTTATAGATGACCAAGATACATTTATTGGGATAATAAAAAGAAGAGATGTTATAGGTTATTGTTATGAGATAATACGAGGATATAAAAATCTAGCTAATGATAATTAAAAATCTTATTGAAATTTTTTAAGCTAAGTTCTTTATAATAAAAGAATAAAAATCTGAAATTAAAAATTAAAATTTTAATATAAGAAGCTGTCTTTTACAATAAAAATTGTGAAAAGACAGCTTTTTTTATACGCCGTTTTACGATTAATCGTTGTATTTTACAAGGCTTCCATATTTAGCATTAAGAGCATTTATTTTATTTCCATAAACCTCATTTTGCTTTTGGTATAATAAACTTTTTTCAACTTCAGCTTTAGCTTCATCAAATGAAGATTCTGTGCTTTCTTGAAGGTCTTCTAATTTTATTATGTGATATCCAAATTGAGTCTTAACTGGCTCACTTACTTCACCTTTAGCCATAGAGAATACAGCTTCTTCAAATTCAGGAACCATTTGTCCTCTACCGAATGTTCCTAAATCACCACCCATGTCTTTAGATGGACAAGAAGAATGTTTAACAGCTGCATCTTCAAAAGATATTTCTTCTGATTTTATTTGAGCAAGTATTTCTTTAGCTTTTTCATCACTATCTACTAATATATGTTTAGCAGTTGCACTTTCTGGCTTAGAGAAAGAACTCTTGTTAGCTTCGAAAAATTCTACTTTTTCATCTTCTGTCACATTAACACTAGATAAAACTTTATTTATAGCAAATTGCTTTAATACATTTTCTTCTATCTTTTTCATTTCTGACTTGAATATTTCTTCTTCATTTAATTTTTCGTCTTTAGCATCTAATAAGAATAATTCTTGGTTTACTAAATCATTTAACAAGTGCTTTTTACCTTCTTCAGTTTTAAATTGCATAGCTTGATAAGGGTCTAATGATTTTAATGCATTTTCAATATCAATATTAGTTATTTCTTTTTCTCCAACTGTTGCTAAAACTTTTTTTTCCATAATAGTTAACTCCTTTATAGTGTATTTCATTATTAATATAAAAACTACCATCTTAAATAATATCAGAAAACAATGTAGATGTCTAACATTTAAAGTCATATTAAGTCAAATAGAATTAAATTTAGTAGAACAAAGTTATTACAATCAATAAAAGTGAGCTCATAATACCTACTACACCCTCTTCATGTTTAAACTTAAGTGTTTTTACCATTGAGTAATAAAAATATATCCCAGTAAAAATTATCTTTAAATATAGGAAAGATAAACTCTTTGGATATATTAAAAAGCTAAAAAGAGTAAATATAAAAGCAAGTAGAGTACTTATCCTGTAAAAGAAATCTATTTGTGTAATGTCTTTATATTTTATCATAAACACTGAATATAAAATGATGAAACCAATTGCGACAATTGCATATACGGTAAATAATATGTTTTCAATAGTTCCATTTGAAATTACTATCCACTTATACCACATAATTGGCCAAAAAAATAATGCTAAGAACTTAAAATAATTATCAAACAATTTTTCTTTATACATTCATCAAACAACCTTTCTTAACAAAAGCATATATTTGTTTTTAGAATTTTAAATAATGTAATACCATTATTATATATTAATATTGAATTTATAGAAACCAAAATTTGTTAAAATAAATATATAGATTTTACTGTTAGATTAATTGAAATTGCTATTATTTTTATTATGAAATTGGATCAAATATGTAGAAATATGGCAAGTTGGTTAATATTAGATATTTATTGCTTCCAAGTGATAAAGACTGTTTTTTTAATGATAGGAATTCCAATCTTTTTTGAAAAAAATTAATATCTACATTAAGTATATCTGCCATTTCGTAAACGCAAGTGATGCCAGAATTAATTATGTTTATTATATCTTCCTCAGTAATTAAGAATTCACAGGCCCATTTTAAGGCCTTATTTTCACATTTATCTATAACGATTTTTGTATAATAATCGTTATAAGAAGATACATAGTATCCAAGGCTAGTGAAATGATGACCAAGCTCTTCAGCTAAGATAGATGTAAGTTTTTTTGTATTTTGTTTTAAATTACTGAGTAATGATATAATTTTCATACCATGTTTATTTATATAGAGCCCTTCTAAATCACCTGCAATATAAGTGGTATAATGAATTATTATCTCTTCTTGAGACGCTAATTCAAAGAGCTTATCCAAATTATTCATAAAAATCCCCCTAAAATAGAATGTATGTTTGCTTTGAAATTATATTAAAAGAGCAGAAAAATAGACTGCTCATCATGTGGTTTATTTTTTTTTATATTTATTTAGTAAAAATTCTATATACTCATTAAGTTGTTCTTGTGCTTCTTCAGGTAATTCTTCATGTGGATTTTTTCTATGTGCAGCTACTGTATCAATATTTTCCTTAACTAAGGTTCTTCCAAGAAGGTAATCAACTGACACATTAAACACATCAGCTAATTTATTTAAAATATGTTCATCAGGAAATCTGTTTTCTGTTTCATAGTATCCTAAGACTCTCTGAGAAACTCCTACTTTTTCGCCAAGTTCTCTTTGAGTCAATCCAAATTCCTTTCTAAGTTCTCGTAATCTTTTGGCAAACATTATAACACCACCTTATGTATAGATTATAACAAATTGTTCTAAAAAATAAAACTATGAAAGCATAAAAAGAATGTTTTTTTCTAAAATCTATTGATAAAGAACAAATAATTCTATATAATGTGAATATGGAAGAACAAAATATTCTTAATAGTGATGGAGGTATGAAGATTATGTTTAAAAACAATTTGAAATATTATAGAAAATGTAAAGGTATGACACAAATTCAACTTGCTAAAAAGGCAGGAATTACAAATGACTATATATCTCAAATAGAAAGAGGTATAAAAAGTCCTGGACTTCTTATGGCTAAGAAAATTTCTAATATTTTAGAACAAAATATAGATGAAGTTTTTTTTATATAGTTATAGAACAAAATGTTCTTGAATGTTATAAGATTAGTAAAAAAGATATACAGTAAAGGGATTGTTGCAAATTAGAAGTTAATAATAAGCTTATAAAAAGGAGAAATACTATGGAAAACAAAAAAGAGATATTATTTAAAGAAACAGATGAAAGATTACATAATTATAAATATTTGGATATAAAGATAAAGAACATTAATTTGGATATAAAAAGATGTGAGAATGAATACTCTGGATGTGGAGCAATAGTGTATAAAGAAAAGACTAGTGCTACGTATAATATAAGTTCTTCTGTTGAAAATGAAGTTGTAAAAAAAGAAGAGAGATTAAGAAAGTTAAAGATGGAAAAAGAAGATATAGAAATAGAAAAAGAAAAGATAGAAAATGCTCTAACATGCCTAAATGATATGGAAACGGAATTTTTTAATCTTTTTTACAATAGTAAGACAAAAAATAATATGACGTATATTTCTATGAAATTACATTTAGATAGAACCTCTTGCTATAACTTAAAGAAAAAGATGATATTTAAATTGAACGAGATATTATAAAAAAATAGGACAAATCTTCAACACTTTATATACACCATTACAACAATAGACTATAAAATATGTGAGATAATGTTATTGTGAAAGAAATCCATATTGAAGGAGGTGATGAGTTGAAAAGAATGATATTACCTAAAAATATAGAAGATACTTGATAAGAATAAATGAGATGTGTATTTAAAAATGACTTATATCATTTATAGTAAGATTATCAGATTAAGCAAAAATATTTAGTGATAGAGTGGTGATTGTTTGCTTAAATACAAAGAAATAATAGAAACAATTATTGAGACTCTCAAAAAAAACTTTACTGAAAGTGTTTTTATTGATGATGAAAGTGTGCAAGGCTCAGAAGGGTCTTGTTTTTTTGTAAGTATATTGTCAGTTATTTGTACACCTATAATGTTAAATACAAATAACAAAGATATTGTTATCTCTATAAAATACTTGCCAAAACCACAATCAAACGGTGTTAGAATGTATGAAGTCTCAGACGAATTAAATAAGCTATTCAACAGAAATATAAAGATAACAGATAGAAAATTAAATATAACAAAACTAGAACAAAGTATCAAAAAAGAGGAGTCAATATATACATTGAACTTTTCAATCACATTAAACTATCTTGATAGTGTATATGAAGAAGAAGTAGTATATGAAAATATGGAAGAAATCAATTTGAATTTAGGAGAGTGATAGTATGGCTATAGGATTACCAAGTATCAATATATCATTTAAGGAGTTAGCTACAACTGTTAAAGAACGTTCAGCTAGAGGAATAATTGCAATGGTGCTTAAAGACACTAAAGCACTAGGTTTTAATGAGATACATGAAAAAGAGGATATACCAGCTGATTTATCTGCTGAAAATAAAGAATATATAAATTTGGCTTTGATGGGAAATGTTAATACTCCAAATAAGTTATTAGCTTATGTAATAGATGGAGAGGCAGATATTCAAACTGCATTAGACTTTTTAGAGACTAAGGAATTTAATTATCTATGTATGCCTAAAGCAGTAGAAGCTGATAAGACTGCTATAAAAAATTGGATAATTAAACTTAGAGATACAGATAAGGTTAAAGTTAAGGCTATATTAGGAAAAGTTGTAGGAAATCATGAAGGTATAATTAATTTTACTACAGAAGATGTACTAGTTGGAGACAAGAAATATAGTGTTGATGAGTTTACAAGTAGAGTGGCAGGTATTATAGCAGGGACACCTTTAAGTCAGTCAGTAACTTATACTAAACTTAGTGATGTAGTTGATATACCTAAGATGACTAAAGTTGATGCAGAATCAAAGGTTAATAAAGGAGAGCTTATACTTATTAAGGAAGCAGGGGCTATAAGAATTGCTAGAGGAGTAAATTCTTTAACTGAGTTAACAGAAGAAAAAGGAGAAATGTTCCAAAAGATAAAAATAGTTGATACTTTAGATATTATACAAAGTGATATAAGAAAGGTTATAATAGATGACTATATAGGAAAGATTACTAACAGTTATGACAACAAATGCTTATTGATAGTGGCTATAAAGAGTTATTTAGAAGAGCTAGAAAAATCTGCACTTATAGAATCTAATTCTACAGTTGAAATAGATTTTGAAGCACAAAAATCGTACTTGAAATCAAAGGGAGTAGATTTATCTTATATGACTTTACAGGAAATAAAAGAAGCTAATACAGGTTCTAAAGTATTTTTAAAAGCAAAAATAAAGGTACTTGATGCTATGGAAGATATAGATTTATCAATAGAGATATAGGAGGATTAATTAATATGGCAAATATGGAAGCTAGAAATGTAATGAGTGGTACTTGGGGAGAGCTTTGGCTTGATGGAAATAAAGTAGCAGAAGTAAAGAAGTTTCAAGCAAAGATGGAATTTACAAAAGAAGATATTATAATAGCAGGTCAAATGGGTACTGATACAAAGTATATGGGATACAAAGGAAAAGGCTCAATAACTTTATATCATGTTAGCTCAAGAATGCATAAATTAATTGGAGAAAAGATAAAGAGAGGCTCTGAACCTAGATTTGTTGCTATATCTAAATTAAATGATCCAGATTCTTATGGGGCAGAAAGAATAGCAGTAAAGAATATAGCATTTGATGATTTAACTTTAGCTGATTGGGAAGTTGGAGTAAAAGGAGAGATAGAAGCTCCATTCACATTTACTGAATATGACTTCCTTGATATAATTTAGTTTTACTTGGATAATTGTTAAATATAGATGGTTATTAAATATGTTTAGTTAATGGAGATATGTAGTTATTTAATAGAAATTGATTGATAAAGGAGCAAATAATAATGAGTGAAAATGGATTATCAAAGAATGTAAATATAGTAGACTTACTTTTAAATACAGATACAGAAAATTTAGAAAGACCAAGTACGATAGTTGAACTTAAGAGATTATCTAATATATTTGGTCAAGAGTTTAAGGTAATGTGTAGAGCTTTAACAATAAGTAAGGATGAAGAAATACAAAACACTTGCCTTAAAATTGATGAAAATATGAAAACAGATATAGATTTACCAGAGATGCAGATGCTTACAGTAATAGAAGGTATTTGTGATTTGGATGGAAAGCTTCTATTTAAAAATAAGGAGTTAATGGAGAAATTTAAGGCCCCAACTCCAAAAGAATTGGCAAGAAAATTATTACTGCCAGGTGAAATTACTAACTTATATAGAATACTTCAAGATATTATGGGTTATGGTAAAAATGCAGTTATAGAAGAGGTAAAAAACTAATAGGGACGGATACCAAGACTACAATAATGTATTATTATTGGAAGAAAAAAGGTATTAGACCGTCCCTTTTTTATGCAATGGATAAAGGCGAATTAAAGCTTATTGAAGCTTTTTTCGCCTTGGAAATTGAGGAAGAAGTTGAAAAAATGAAACATGGATATGGAGTTTGTCCTTTGACAGGAGGTGATATATAGTGGGGAATGTAAAAGAAGAAGGTATAAATATGTATCTTACAGATAATTACACACCAAAAATGAATCAGATTATATCAGTAACTGATAATTTTAGGAGAGCAACTGTGGCTGTTTCGCTTTCAACTAATGTAATGGCTAATAGTATAAATAATTCTGTTGGAAGTGCAAGTAGTAGAGTAAACAGTTTAAATTCTTCTTTAAGAAAAGTTCAGGCTACTGCTAGTAGTGTAAGTTCTACTATAACAAAATTAAGTTCTAGTATTAATGCTGTTTCAGGAGCTATTGGGAGTTTAAATGGCAGTATTATGAGATTAGCAGTAACTATAGCTATGATTATTAATTATTTTAGTAAGTTGATTCAAAAGAAAAATGAATTTAATTCAAATCCTATAATTATATTAATATTTAAAGTTAAAAATAATGAAATAGAACAAACTAATTCAAAAATAAGTTTCTTAAAGAGAAATGCTTCTAACATAAGGTTAAGGATAGAAAATTCTGGTGTAAAGAAAGGCATAAATAAAGTCATTGGATACTTGAAACAGCTTAAAGGCGGTAAAATATGGAATATTATAATATGGGCAAAAGATAAGGTAAGCAGTGTTATAGGTGTAATTTTACCTAAATTAATGTTATTTAAAAATTCTCTTTGGAGAGGTGTAATAGCTGCAAAGGATATGGCAAGTGGCATTATAAGTAAAGTATTTCCTAAATTGAGATTGTTTGCAGGTAAGGTGTGGACAGGTGCAATAGCTGTAAAGGATATGGCTAGTAGTATACTTGGTTCAATAAAGGGGAAGATATCTGATTTGACGAATGGAGCTACTATAGGTGTTGCTGTTAAAAGGGGTGTTGACTTACTTGGTCAAGAGCAAAATCAGAAAGTTGTCCTAGAAAGTGTAATGAAGAGAAATACTGGAAATGTTAGAAAAAAAGATGTTGATACTTATTATAATAATTTATTAAAGATAGCAAATGATACACCCTTTGATCCCGAAGATGTTGTTTCAATGGGAACTAAAGCTAAAATGATTAGTAATATTACTGGTGGAAAAAAAGAAAAAGATATAACTCAGGCTATGGTAGATGTTAGAGCTTTAAATATGAATACAAGTAGTGAGCAAGATGTATCAGCAGCTTTCTTAAGTGCAGCAAAAGGAAATATGGAATCTCTTAATACTTTGGTAGGAGAAAATTATAAAACTTTTGATGAAGCATTAGAGGGTATAAGTGTAAAGCAAATGGGATTGGCTAAGGAAATGAGTGGAACAATACCAGGTATAATAGCAAGTACTCAGACGAGTATTAATAATGGTTTAAAGAATCTTGTTAGACCCTTCGATTCCATTTTGGGGCAAGGAATAAAAAAAATACAAAGTTTTATCGAGAGTGGTTTGAAAAGTTTAACTAATGTTACTAAAAGAATGGCTCCAAAGATAGGTAATGTAGTGAATGGTATAGGAATTACTGCTAACAAAGATGAACAAATGAAATTTAGAAGTATGAAGCGTGAAAAATCACTTCCTGATTCTACTCAATACCGACTTTCTAGTGAACTTGAAAAACGTAAAATGTTAGTTGAAAATAAACAAGAAAGTTTTGAAAATAATGCAGCAATGATGATAGGAAATGCACCAAAAGCAATTGTTAATGCAGGAAGTATGTTAATGCAAAATATTGACTTTACTGCATTAATAGATTCATTATTTCCAGTAGTAAACTTAGTAAACAATTTATTAGACAACATAAACAATAAATCACCAATTGCACAAGGTTTAATAAGTATATTTGGGACAATAGTAACTACAGCATTTCAATTAATAGGACCTGTAGTTGAGGCTGTTAGCCCTATTATTACAAGAATTTTTACTTTTTTAGGAGAGCATGCACCACAAATAAATTATTTTATTGAAACTATGGGCAATGTATGGAAAACCGTATGGGAAACATTAGGTCCAATTTTAGAAGAGGCATGGAAGTTTTTAGAACCACTTTTAGACTCTTTTCTTGATGCATTAAAAAACTTATCTGATTTTATAAATTTAATTTGTGATTTATGGAAGAAGATGGTTAAGTCCATAAATGAAAGTCCTATAACAGCTAAAATAGGTAAATATGTTACAGAAAGAAGAAATAAATATAAAGAAGAAGGAATGGATAGTGGATTAGCTCATGATTCAGGTACAAATCCTGATATAAATTCATTGTTTGGAAATGCCTTTGGATTAAACTATGTACCTTACAATAATTACCAAACAAGACTTCATGAGGGTGAGATGGTATTAACTAAACAAGAAGCAAATCAATATAGAAGTGGAAAAAGTGGTGGAAACATAAGTATAGCAAAATTAGCTGACACAATAGTAATTAGAGAAGAAGCTGATATAGAAAAAGTTACATCAAAATTAGTTTCAAGTATAAAAATAGCACAATTAGGAGGAGTATTATAATGGAAATGTGGCTTAGACAAGCAGAAGATAGATTTAGATTTCCAGTATTCCCATCATCCTTTAGTATTAATGGAAAAGCTGCTGTAAACTCCTCTAGTATACTCAAAATAGGTGAAATAGCCACTTTTGGAGGTGTAGCTCTTAAAAGTATTTCAATATCTAGTTTTTTTCCAAATAAAGACTATACTTTTTGTGACTACACAGGTTTTCCATCACCATATGACTGTGTAAATAAGATTGAAAAATGGATGAAGGAAGGCTTTATACTAAGATTTACAATTACAGAAACCAATATAAATATGGAAGTCATAATTGAGGGTTTTAGCTATGAAGAAAAAGATGGAACTAGAGATGTATATTTTACATTAGATTTAAAGGAATATAAAAGAATAAAAATACCAAAAGTAACTCCAAAACAATAACTATTATGGATAATAAGTTATAAATAACTGCTGATAGACTTAAAGGAAAAGGCAGGTGATTTTTTATTATTAAAATTTGGGTACACATAAAAAAAGGAAGTATCTATGATATCACTGATATAGTAAATAAAGTTTCTTGGTCAGGTGATTATAAATCTCCATCAAGGACACTAGAATTTTCAATAATCCAATCCTCTTTTGATGTGAATTTTCAACAGATAGATATACCAATAGCTAGTACGATTTGTTTCTATGTAGATGAGAAAGAACTCTTTAGAGGAATGATAATTAATAGGTCTAAAGATTCAAGTAGTAATGAAATTAGCTTTGTATCTAAAGACATGGGATTTTTACTTACACAAAGTGAAGTATCATGTAATTTTAAAGACAAGTTAGTTGAAGATATAGCAAAACAAGTATTTGCTGAAAATAGACTTGCAGTTGGAACAATAGCAAGGACCAATGTCAAGTACACAAAGATGTTTATAGGTGTAACTGGTTATGATACCATAATGAGTGCATATACAGAAGCAAGTAAGAAGACTAAGAAAAAATACATGATAGAAGCTAATTTAGACAAGTTTAATGTTATTGAAAAAGGAACTATAACTTTAAGTGTTATGTTTGAAGAGGGATTTAATATTATAAATACTACTTTTTCAGAAAGTATGGAAAATGTAAAAAATAAGGTGATAGTAGTAGACCAATATGGAAGTAAAATTAGTGAAAAAATAGATAATGAAGTTTTTAAAGAAGTAAATGTAATAATGCAAAAAGTAATTCAGCAACAAGAAAATCAAGATGTAGATGTGGATAGTGAATTTAAAGGGATAGAAAAAAGCTGTTCTCTTAGAGGTTATGGAGATGTAAGTTGTATAACTGGTAGAGGTGTAAAAGTTAAAGATTCTTATACAAAGTTTGTAGGATTGTTTTATATAGATACAGATAAACATACATGGCAAAATGGAGAGTACCAAATTGAACTTGAACTTAACTTTCAAAATCTTATGGATGAAAAGTCAGCAGGACAGGATGAACCTAAGGAAGAAAGTAATTTAGGTGGAGATGATTATACAGGAGGAACAGAATTTTCTACTATATTTACAGCATATTATCCTGGTCCTGGTATAGAAGGAGGAGATACAGACTGTAGAGAGAAAAAACTCAATCCTTCTAAAAAGACATGTGCTACACCTATGGTTGGAGCTTATGAAAAACCTTACTACACAAAAGAGTTCTTATCAAAACATCCATTATTTAAATATGGTGATGAGGTAAGACTTGTAACAGGAGTCTCTGGACGTGATGGAGTTTATACAGTCAATGATAATGGTCCTGCTATAATTATAGAAAAGGATGGAACTTATCATATCGATGTTTTAGTAAAAAATGAAGAAGAAATGAAAAGATTTGGAAAGAGAAAAGGAAAAATTATTATTGGTGGTTATGCTGGTAATGTATCTAATAAAGCTAAAACGGTAATATCAGAAGCAAAAAAACATTTAGGCAAGCCTTATAAATGGGGTGGTAATGGACCAAGTAGTTTTGATTGTTCTGGATTAATGGTATATTGCTTTAAGAAAGTTAGTATTAATTTGCCAAGAACTTCAAGTCAGCAGGCCACAGTAGGAAAGAAAATAGAGCGAAAAAATTTACAAGCAGGAGATTTAGTATTTTTCCATAATCCTGTAAGTCATGTTGGATTATATATAGGAAATGGAGAATTTATAGAAGCACCTGGTAAAGGTAAAAAAATTAGAGTAAGTAATTTTAATAGTAGAAAAGACTTTAACATAGCTAGAAGGGTTTTTTAGAGGGTGGTGATATAATGGCAAATCCAATTAATGAATTTATAGGAATAATAAGAGAAGAAGGAAAGTATCATAATCAACCTTCTTTTTTTATTGGAAAAGTTAAAAGTAAATTACCAGATTTAAAAATAGAAACAAATAACATTATATTAGAAAAAGAAGATATCTTAATAGATAGTTGGATGCTTGATAGACAGATAGAATTATTTGATACAGAAACAAGTCAAGAACATAAACATGAAATAAAAAATCCCTTTATAGATACTTTTGAATCTGGAGACACAGTAATAATGTTTAGAATAGGTGAGAAATTTGCTATTGTAAGTAAGTTGGTGAGCTTATAATGAGTACAATATTCCCTTTTATAGGTGTACCAGAAGATTATATCTTACCTAAAGCAGAAGAGCTACCAATCTTTCGTGAAGTAGCATGGGATTTTGAAAAAGACCAACCTATTTTAGAAAAAAGTGATTTTAAAATAGTTGAGAAAAAAGAAGCTTTAAAAGTTTGGATATACAAGTGCATAAAAACAAATAGGTATGAACATGAGATATACTCTTTAGAGTATGGTACAGAGCTTTCAGAACTTATAGGACAAAAGTATACAAAAGGTCTTACAGAAAGTGAAGCTAGCAGATTTATAAAAGAAGCTCTTTTAATAAATCCATATATATTAGAAGTAAATGTAAAAAGTGCTAACTTTAACAGAGACATATTGAGTACAAATGTAAAAGTATCCACTATCTATGGGGAGGTGGAATTAAATGTATAGCGACCAGACATATGAAGTAATAAAAAATAGAACTCTTGAAAATATCAAGCTTGATATTTATAAAGGTGAAGGTTCCTTTATAAACAACATGGTATCTGGAAATAATCTAGAACTCGCAAAAATGTATATGGAACTTTCTAAAATACATAAAATGGCTTTTATACAAGATACATATAACCAATTTCTTGATAAAAGAGTTAATGAATTTGGTGTATATAGAAAGTTGGGAACTGAGTCAAATGGAGAAGTTGAGTTCATTGGAGAGAAAGGAACTGTAATAACTAATGGCACAGTAATATCATATAGAGATTTACTATTTGTAGTAATAAAAGATGTAACTATTGGTAGTGAAGAAGGTGATAATAGCCCAGTTCAAGCTCTAGAAGTTGGTAAGAGATATAATTTACCTACAAATTGTGAATTTAAATTAACTGATAATATATCTGGAGTAATTAAGATTATTAACACTAAAAGTTTTGAAGGTGGTACAGATATAGAGACAGATGAAGAATTAAAGGAAAGATTTTATAAAATACAGAAAAATCAAGCTACAAGTGGAAATAAAGCTCACTATGAAGAATGGGCTTTAGAGGTAGATGGAGTCTATAATGCGAAGGTTTATCCAAGATGGGATGGTCCAGGAACTATTAAAGTTTTGATATTTGGTAAAAACAATCAAGCTGTTGATACAGAAACAATTGAAAGATGTCAGCAACATATAGATGAAGAAAAACCTATTGGACCAACTGTAACAGTTACAACACCATTACCAATAGAAATAAATATAAGTGCAGTAATGAAACTAGAAGATGGATATACATTAGATAATGTCAAAGAATCTTTCTTAGAAAGTATAAATTCATATTTTAGAGAGATTAGAGGAGAAATAATCTATACAAAAGTCATGGGGATACTTATAAATACTGCTGGTGTGCATGATTTAAGTAACTTACTTATAAATGGAAGCACAGATAATATAACTATTAATGAAGATAAAATACCAAGTGTAACATCTGTTGATTTTAGTGAGGTGGAAAATCAATGAAACTAATTGATAAACTACCATCATTTGATAGAAATCACATTGTAGAAGAGATACAAGGTGCATATGATACAGAGTTAAATATTCTTAAAGAAGATATTGATGATACTTTTGACCAATTATTTGTTGACACTGCAACATGGGGATTAGATATGTGGGAAGATATACTCTGCATTGAAAAGAAAGACCTTGATTTCGAAGCAAGACGTAACAATATAAAAGCCAAAATGAGGAGCAGAGGTACTAGTACTATTGAAGTTATAAAAAATATATGTGAGGCATATACAAAATCAGAAGCAGATATAAAAGTTTATAGTGATGAATTTACATTCGTATTGAGTTTTATAGCAAATAACTGTGACTATAAAACTCTTTTAGATTGTAGCGATATGATTGAAAAAGTAAAACCTGCTCACTTAGTACACTATTTAGAGCCCATAATACTAGATAAAAGTATGGTCTATTGTGGTGGAGGTATGGTTTGTAGTGAGGAAGTAAAAGTTCATCCATATTTTGAACCAATTATAAAATGTAGTGCCATTATAAATTGTGGAGCTGGAATGCTAAGTAGAGAAGAAGTAAAGGTTTATCCTTTAAGTATTAAATATATTGAAAGTAATTGTAAGATTAATATAGCTATTGCAAATGATACAGGAGTTGAAAATGTAGTAGTTTATCCTAAACAGGAGGTGGTATAGTTGGAAGAAAAATTTTATATAATATTAACCAAAATTGGTAGAGAAAAAATAGCAAATGCAACTGCACTAGGGGAACTTGTAGGGTTGACAAAGTTTCAAGTTGGAGATAGTAATGGAGAATATTATGAGCCAACAGAAGAACAAACTGCTTTAAAGAATGTAGTTTGGGAAGGAAATATAAATTCTTTAAGAATTGATGAGAAAAATCCTAATTGGATAGTTATAGAGACTATTTTACCAGGAACAGTTGGCGGATTTATGATAAGAGAAGCTGCTGTTTTGGATAATGAGAACAATATAATAGCTATAGGTAAATATCCAGAGACGTATAAGCCACGTGCTGAGGATGGCAGTATTAAAGACTTAGTTGTAAAGATGATTTTACAACTATCTAATACCTCAAATGTGACATTAGAAGTAGACCCAACACTGGTTTTTGTAACTCAAAAGGATATTCAAGATTTGGATGATAAGTTTAATAATAATATAAAAGAAATAAAAGTGAAAATTGGAGAAGAAATATTGTCTACAGATGCTAAAAATCTGTCAGAAGCTATAAATGAAGTAGTAGAAAAAATTGAAAACATATCTATTGATGATGTAATAGGAGGACAAATACAAACTGATTTATCTGTATTAAAAAACAGTTACAATAAATTATCTGAAAAAGTATTAGATATCTTAATATATTTAGAGTTAGAGTCAGAAATAGATGTAGATGAAGCTGGATATTGGTATGATACCTTAGCTAATACTAAAAACATAGTAGCTATAGAAGGTCTGAAATTAGATTTAAATAGAAAATGTATAGCTGGAGACCTTGGGAGTGTAACATTTAAAAATGTGGTATTGCCATTTAATGCAAACCGAGTTAGATATATACATGAAATGGATAATAACTTTCTAGAGACAAAATCTAATGAGGCATATCTAATGGGTCAGACAGAGATAACTTTAAATAAATATTCATATGAAATAAGATAATTAGGAGGTTTGTATAATGAAAAGGACTAAACTACTTCAAAGAGGTAATTTTTTTGGTGATAAAAATATGATAGTTGATGAGTTTGATGAAGGATATGATAATTATGACTTTATCAATTTTTTTACTGGATGTTGTAACTATACATTTGGATTAAAAAATAATAATATCTTGTATGGATGCGGGGATAATAGTAACTTTCAATTAGGGTTAGGAGAAGACAATACAACAAGAAAACTATTTACTAAAATACCAAATATATCTACTAACATTAAAAAAGTTGCATGTGGAGAATCTCATGCAGTTGTACTTACATCGGATGGAGAATTACTTGTTGCAGGTATAAACACAGATGGTCAAATGGGGTTGGGACAGGATAAAGTAGGAAAAACAATATCTACATTTGAGAAGGTGCCAGAAATAAAAGGAGTAAAAGATATTGCATGTGGACTTCAATCAACATATCTTTTATATAATGATGGAACTTTGTATGTTGCTGGAAATAATTTATATGGACAATTAGGTCTAGGAACTAATGGAGCATCTGCAAATGTAAATACATTTACAAAAGTAGATGTTGATAATGTAAAGGCTGTATTTTCATATAATAAATCAGCTTTTATAATAAAAAATGATAATAAGTGTTATTCTACAGGTTTTAATAATCAAGGTCAACTAGGTTTAGGAGATAAGAATGATAGAAATTTATTTAGTTTAGTTTCAATTAATGATGTTAAGACTATAGCTTGTGGTTCTGAACATACTGTTTTAATGACATATAACAATGATATATATGGTTGTGGAAAAGAAAAATGTTTTGGAAATGCACTTCAATCATCTCTATTTACTAAAATAGAGCAGGTAAATATAAAAACTATTGCATGTGGTAATGGTAATACTATGCTTATAGACAATAAAGGGACTTTAAAAGTTGCTGGAAATAATGATATATATCAGTTAGGAATATCAAATTACTCTGAAAATATAGATAGTTCATTTATAGATTTGAAAAATACTGTATCTAAGAATATTTTCATTGGTTTATCACATAGTATATTAATTGATTCAAATAATGATTCATATTGCACAGGTGATAATACTTATGGCCAACTTGGTTCGTTTTTTGATGATATGCATGTTGTAGAATTTAAAAAAATGAATAATGAAAAATATAGTTATAGTAATTATGTTAATCTAATTAAATCTGATGACAAATTAACGTTGTTAAAAGAAGAAATGGAAATAAAGGATATTGAACTTCCACTAGATATACATTCTGTAAGAGATGTTGTTTTTAGTCCTTATTGTACTCTAGTCATTTTAGGGAATGGAGATGTATATGGACTAGGAAATAATAGTTATAAAGGTATGGGTTCTGATTTACCAAGTCAATTAAATGAATTGACAAAATTAAGTATATCTAATGTAAAATTGATAGTAGCATCAAAAAATATTTCTGGAGGAATATTTTACATTAAAAATGATGATACTTGTTATTATTCTGGTTCAAATAGTAACTCTATAGCAGGTGTTCTTCCTTCTAATTCAGACATATTTAAGAAAATATCTATAGATAATGTAAAAAAGGTTGTTATAAATACTGATTTATTAAACTGGTTTTCATTAATTGTAACTAATAATAAACAAATATACACTTCTGGAAAGAGTTCAAGTTATGTTAATGGACTTAGTAATACATTAGCAAGCCAATATACTGAGATTGGTGTTAGCAATGTAACAGATGCATATAGTGCATATAATGCAACATTTATTGTGGGTGACGAAAAAAAGGTATATGCAACTGGTATAAACACAAATTACTTATTAGGTTCTACTAGTTCTAATGGAGCTAATGTAAATTTAAGTTTATTAAATAATTGGTATTATATAAATATATCAGGGTCAAATTATAGTAGAAGCTCATGTACAAATGATATTACTAAAATTAATAATATTATCATATATGAGTATGTAACTATATTTTGTACAAACATTGGATCCTTTTTAACTGGATATCATGGAACTTTATGGACAAAACCAACTGATTCAACTTATAGAGTTCAGCATCAAGGAATTTCATACGCTGGACATAATGATAGCTATTTATATAACTATTATCCTACAAGATGTACACAATCTTCTTATTCTACTAATTTTGCTTATTTATACTATGGTGAATCATCAAATAATCTAACATCTTATAATCCAGACAATTTACTTATTTCTGGAGGTTCATCTTATATACATCAATATGGAAGGAATTATCTTAATAATTTACCATCTAATAATATTGCATCATCTAATATAAGTTCAGGACCTATTACATCTGACAAAGCTGTACTTTTATATAAAGCTTTATTGTATCTATCTTCTAACACATTATATGGTTTTGGGAATATATCTGAAAGTGCAAAAGGTCTAGACGTGTCAGACTTACAAGAGGGGTATAATGCTACCAATTATAAAAAAGTAATGAAAAATATAAAAAATATATTTATACCTCCTTATGATTTAAGTAGAGATAAGACTAGATTCGCGATATTGACAGATAAGAGTTTATTTATATGTGGATATAACTCTAAAGGTACACATGGTATATCAGTTAACAGTAGTTCGAATTTAAATAATAAGATAAATTATAATAAAAAGAATAACAGTTCTGAAATATCTTCTAATATTAAAGAAATATATAGCCATTCAAAGTCTACGTATTTATTAACTAATAATAACATGCTTTATAGTGTAGGTTTAAATGATGTAGGTCAATTAGGTGTGGGAGATGAGGTAAATAGAAATGTATTTACTAAAATAAATATTGATAATATAAAATCTATAAATATAAATAGATTTACTGATAATAGTAAGCATTCATTTGCTATAAAAAATGATAATACATGCTATGCTGTTGGTTTAAATAACTATGGTCAGTTAGGAATAGGAGATAATGTAAATAGAAATGTATTTACTAAAATAAATGTTGAAAATGTAAAATATGTAGCTATATATGGAAATACATCTCTTTTATTAACTAATGATGGTCTTTTATATGGAGCAGGAAATAATGAAAAAGGCCAATTAGGATTAGGTGATACTACAAGTAGAAATATATTTACACGTATACCGATAAATGGAGTTAGAGATGTGTATATATGTAATGATGTATCAATAATTGTTAAAAATGATAATACATGTTATGTATGTGGATTTGTAAACGGATATTTTGGGTTTACTGAAGGAAGTATAAGTACATTTTCAAAAATAAATATTGAAAACATAAAATCTGTTGTAACAGCAGGATGTGAAGCTACATTTTTTATAACAAATGACAATATGATTTATACTACAGGGAAAAAAGAGAGAGTATTTTTTTCAACAGAAACCAATGATATAAAGGGTATACGAGTAATTAATAATATTATAAATGCAAAAAAAATAGAAGTTAATGGATATACCTCAGCTATTTTAACAAATGATAATAAACTGTTTGTTGCAGGTATCAATGGATATGGAAGTTTAGCAAATAATAGTAATACGAATAGTGTGGAAGATATTAAAGATGTCTTTGTAACATCTAGTAATACACTTTATATAGATAAAGACAATACTTTGATATCATCAGGAAGAGATAATTATGGTATATCTGACGAATATTATAAGGAGATATCAGTTCCATATTATAAAATGGTTGTCAAGAAAGATGTTGACACTGTATTTTCTAGTTTTAATACTATATTTATTAAAGATATATATGGAAAATTTTATTCTTCAACAGGAGATAATAGATACAATCATCTAGGTATTCACCATAGATATGATAATGATAGAAATGAAGCTCTTGGAGGTTATTTATATTCATATTTTAAAACAGATAATACATCAGATAAAATAACTTTTAATAAGAAAAATGAAAAATTAGTACTGTTCAATGATAAGTATATAAAAACAACTAATAAGTATATAAATTATAAAAATATATTTAAAGAGGATTTTAAATATACTTCTGTAGTATTACCATTTGAGGTATCTGATATTGACATATCAAAAACACATTCATTAGTTATTGCTAAAGATGGTAAATTATATGGTATAGGAAGTAATTCATATAAAGAAATTAATCAAACTCTTGAAGACATAGAATTATTAACATTTACTGAAGTCAATATATCAGATGTTAAAAAGGTCGCTTGTGGGGATAATTATTCCTATATTATTAAGACAGACAATACTATGTGGTCATATGGAAAAAATACTGAGTATCAATTGGGAGTTGGTCATAATAATGATGTAAGAGAATTACAAAAAGTTACTGGACTACCTTCTATTAAAGATATAAGTATATATAACTCAATGACACTTGTTTTAACTAATGAAGGAGAATTGTATGCTCAAGGGTATAACACAAATGGATTGTTTGGATTGGGAGAAAATGAAAAAGATAAAATAATAAAAACTTTTACTAAAGTATTAACTAATGTCAAAGAAATTAAATCACATAATGATGATCATATACTAGTAATTAAAAATGATAACAGTCTATGGATAACTGGTAAAAACAAATCTATGTATAAAATATCTATATCAATTACTGACTTATATGAATTCACTAAAATACCAGTACCAGAACATTTAAATGATATTTTAGATATAGAGCTTTCAGATGATACAATTTATATGATAACAAAAGTAGATACAAGTAAAGCATCTATAGAAATAATTGAAAAATCAATATCTCAAGTAAGAGTAGTAGTACAAGACCCTAATAGTGTTATAGAAAAACTTGAAATGTTTATAAACGATGAATTAATATCTACTAAGACTAATTTGGAGATAAATAGTATTATATTTGAAATCCCATCAAATAAAATAGTATTAGGAGAAAATAAGATACTAATTAAAGCAAGTAGTACTACAGGTGATTTATATTCAAGTATGTTTATATTTAAGTCAGAAACAGGACTTAAAGTAAAAAAGGATTCTATTTTAATGATAAATAATAAAGTATATTCAATTGTAAATATTACTGAAAATAATGCTGATTTAATAGTAACATTAAATGAAGGGCTAAAGGATGATATGATGGAAGATAATCCTATATATCAATTGATAAATAAAACTAAGGTTCAAGTAAAAATAAATAAATCTGACTTATTCAAAGATATGAAACTAGTTGAAATTAAAAAATCAGACTCAAGTTATCAAGAAATATATGAATTAGAAGAAGCCAATATAAAAAGTGCTCAACCTAAAATCATAGTAGAAAAAGGAGATAAATGGACAGCTATAAAACGTCCATCTATGATTTTTAGATATGATGCTGAAAACAACGAACCACAAGCTTAAAATGGAGGTGTAAAAATTGTTTAAATTTGATAAAAATAAAATAGAGCAAATCAAACAAGGTAGAAAAGTAGAAGTACAACATAAAGATATCTCTGATATAAGTATAAGTCAAATAAAGCAAGATGATGATATAACAAGCAACTTTATAGCAAATGCAGAAATATATGAGATGTTGTTAAATCAAAACCCTGTTGATAAACTAAATAATATAAGTACTTTTAGTGTAGCAAAATCTGGAGGTGAGAGTGGAATGGTAGAAGTATATGTAGCATTGATTCTAAGAGGAAAGAAAACAATAGAAGAAGTACCAGCAGTAATTAGAGAGCAGGTTAGAATTAGATGTAAAGAATTAGAAATACCAGTTGAATAATAAATTCAGAATAACTATATACTAGTTATTTTTTTTATATAAAGTACAAGGTCTTAACTTCAATAAGTAATCCTTGTACTTATTTTTTGTTATATTAGTAAATTGTAGGTATACCTAATCAATCTACAAAATATATCTACAATTTAAAATACTAAAAATTAAAATAATAGTACTTAAAATATAACATTGTATGACATGAAAATATAACAAAAATTAAAGTTATAAGTGTAGAAAATTTAGACAACAGGAGGATATAATGGAGAAATTAATAACAGAATTGAGTAGCCTAGGGGCAATAGGTATACTATGTGCTCTATTATTTAAAAATACTATGCAGGAGAAAAAAGAAGATAGAGACATGTATAAAAAGACTGTAGAAAATTTTATAGAATTGTCCACACAACAGCAAGAAATAAATAAGAATGTACTTGTTCAAATGGGAACAATGAAAACAGATGTAGAGGAAATTAAAGAAAATGTAACCGATATAAAAGGCATGTTACAAAAAGAAGGTGTATAACATGAAAGTAGCAGTAGTACCAGGACATACATTGTCAGGAAAAGGAACTGGAGCAGTTGGATATATAGATGAAGGAAAGGAAAATAGAATCCTAACAAACTTAATAATAAAATGGCTAAAACTAGGAGGAGCGACAACCTATACTGGAAAAATTGATAAATCAGATAACTATCTGTCAGAGCAATGTCAAATAGCCAACAAACAAGATATAGACCTAGCAGTACAAATCCATTTTAATGCAAATAAGACAACCCTAAATCCTATGGGAACAGAAACAATATATAAGACAGATAATGGAAAAATATATGCAGAAAAAGTAAACTCAAAGCTTTCAACTATATTTAAAAATCGAGGGTCAAAAAAAGATACAAGAGGTCTATACTGGCTTAATCATACAAAAGCACCAGCAATACTAATTGAAACTTGCTTTGTAGATAGCAAAGAAGATACAGACTATTATATTAGAAGCAAACATACAATTGCAAAATTAATAGCAGAAGGAATTTTAAATAAAGATATAAAAGAAGATATTTCACAAGAAAAATCTGAAAATATAATATTATATTCTGGAGAAGTGGATAAAGCAATTGCAACCATAATGTCGTTTTATATAAATAATAGTACATTAATCGATGTAAAAGACTATAAAAATGAAATAGCAACTAATATATTTTCCATAGGAGGGAAAGCCTCTAAAACAATGAATAAAGATGTTAATAAGTATATTGAATTTATTGGAAAAGACAGAAAAGAGACTTTTGAACTTGTGTTAAAATATTTAGGAAGATATATTTAAAATAAATAAAAAATAAACAGACAAAACAAAAAGAGGTAGCATTATGCTACCTCTTTTTTTATTAAATTATTGTCTATTAACCAAAATAGCTATTTTAGCATCTGGATTATAACTTATTTGAACCATTTGATTTTTCTTAATATGTTCAAGGTCCTCACCACCATAAGCTATTTGTAACTTAACTGGTAACTTACCTTGTTTTATAATAGCAACATACTCTTTTTTACCCTTTTTCTCTAAACTAATCAAATTGCCAACATAAGGTTTGAAGTTCTGATACTTTTTACTAGAATTTCTTATGTAGAAGAAAGCACCAACAGCAATAACTAAATTTATGCCAAGTGTAACCCAAGAATTAATTTTAAGCATAGCTCCAGCGATTATTATCACGAACATTAAAACGATAGGTAATATAGCTTTCTTAAGAAGCAATTTACCCATTATTTCATTAGCCTTTTTCTCAGGGCCACTCATAGTTTTTGATCTAGCAAATGATTGCGCGAATTTGTCTCTTAAGCCCATTTTATCCTCCTAATTTTAATAAATATTTAGTTATAATAACGAGATATTACTTGAAACTAAAAATTTACCACATTTATATTATGTTTGACTTTTGTATAAATAATTACATTCAAGTAAAGCAAAATATACTAATTATTTTATCATAAAACTATAAAAAAGAAAATAAATGAAATAAAAATATTAGAACTAAGAAATGATGTAAAATCGTATCAAAAGCAACATAAAAATTATTTATCTATTTTCTCATCCTTATTTTTATTATATTCAGTTTCTTTCAAATCTTTCTCTTTTTCATATTCATGAAGTTTTAATTCAATCATACCTTCTATTTTGGCCTTATCATAATCACTTAACTTTCTAAAATTATTTAAAAGATTTATTTCATTAGAGTTTATACTATTAAGTGGATAATTTGAGGATAAATCACAAATTAAATCTGGATCTTGTGAAGAAGTTCCATTTAATAGCCAGTCCACTGAAACATTAAATATCTCAGCTATAGATTTTAATATTTCATAATTTGGCTTTCTAATATTTCTCTCAAATTTACTTAAGTTATCACAGTCTAACATTTCTTCTAATTCATATTGTTTAAGGTTTTTTGTTTTTCTTAAATAAACAATTCTTTCTCCTAAAGTATTCATAAACACTCTCCATTCAATTAATGTCAAAAAGACTTTCTAAAATGTAAATAGCTGCAAAATAAAGGTCAAAATGACATGAAAAACATTGACTTAAGGTCAAAATGACTTTATAATTAATTTAATGATACGAAATTACATCCTAATTTTAGCATAAAGTAATCAAAAAATCTTATTTAGTATCAAATAAATTTATGTACTTAATATTTGTATATATCAAAAAAATATACTAAATATAGGAAGGTGTGTAAACTAAAAAACAAAAGGAAGTATAAATCACTTAGAAAGGAACTTGATAAATGGATGCTCGAAAAAAATGGATACCTTTTTTAGGAGTACAAGTTAAACAAAGACTTATTGAATTAAATATGACTCAAAGAGAATTAGCAAAGAAAATAGGTGTTAATGAAAACTATT
The DNA here is from genome assembly GCF_045899875.1 of Clostridioides sp. GD02377. NCBI lineage: Bacteria > Bacillati > Bacillota > Clostridia > Peptostreptococcales > Peptostreptococcaceae > Clostridioides > Clostridioides sp. GD02377. Next base: position 51,275 of record NZ_JBJODA010000001.1, on the reverse strand, counting down.
TGTCAGCCATTCTAAATGGCAGAAGGACAGGTAAAAAGTATAAATCATCAATTTATCAATTGCTTAATATAGAATATTCAGAAGATGATTAGCAAATAGTGTGTGAAGTAGGTGAGTATTCTTATGTGTAAATCAGATTTGGATGGAGTAATAGAGTGCTGTAGAGCGATTGACGATTTTATTACGGCTCTCAATGGTATAAAAAGTTTAAATATGGAAAGATTAGATATCTTAACTATATACTCTAGTACATGCTCAAGCCTTCTTAAAGAGGGTAATTACAAAGGATGCACAATTGTATATAAAAAGATGCTGGAAGAGTTGAAAACATGAATAATACATTTCTTGGGAACATAAATAATATATAGGAATGTACAACACTGTTCAAAATACATAAACTAAAATATGGATAGGTAATCTAAATATTATTGAAATTAGATTATGCTTATTTTTAAATAACTTAATATCCATATTTTAGTAGTCTGTTACAAAAAAAGAAAGTTAATAGATGATGTAAAATCGTATCAAATTATGTATGTTTAAACCATTTTATCTTCATTAGTATTAGAGGAATGCTTTTTTAAGTCTTTATATTCAGATATCTTAAGTTCAAGTATTCCTTCTATTTTTATTTTATCACGCTCATTTAATTGTCTGTATAGATTTAATATCTTCATCTCATCATCAGTAACATGTAGGTAATCTTCCTTATTTTCTTTTACACTATTGTTAGAGTTTACTTTTTCTTTGCCATATAGAAGCCAATCAGTAGTAACATCAAAATAATCAGCTATTGACATTAATATATCACAATTAGGTTTTCTATCTCCAGTTTCATACTTACCTAAATTTTCAAACTTTAAAATATTCATAAGTTTACGCTGAGTAAGTTTTTTGGAATTTCTTAAATAAGCAATTCTTTTTCCTAAAGTATCCACAAAATACACTCCTTTCTTTTTATTGTCGAGGTCAAAATGACATTTAAAATAAAGATATCAAAATTTATATGTAAAAGACTAACAAAATAAAGTCTAATTGACATTTTGCTTAAATTAATATGCTCATACTATGATTTTAACATATTATAGTTGAAAAGATGTGGTTTATTTTGATTTGTATATATATTTCGATAGACGTAATTAGGTATGAAAGGTGAAAGAGTTAAGAATAGGGTTTGTAAATTAATCTATAAATTTGGTTTGATAAACTAATGTTATTTTTTAACTGATTATAAAAATAACAAACAGTAAAAGAGAAATAGTATTATATTGTAGTTTATGTTAATCAATTATAAAAAATTTATGAATTTAACATTTAAGACAACATATTTAAGATATAAGATAAATCTACAATATAATACTATAACACTCTTTTATCTAGTTTTATTTTCTTTATAGAATAACAATATTATGAATGCAAGTAAATTTATACAGAATACTGTTATATACATCTGTTTAAACCCTGAGTTTAGAGTAGATTGAAGTGTATTCTCTATTTTTGTTCTATTGTTTTCTATAGAATTTATATAATCTAATTTTGATTTATCAAAAGCCTTTGGTATTTCAGTTTTTACTTCTTGTGTCTTTGCTAAAACTGATTGAAGTGATTTTTTTTGTTGCTCCATAGTGCCAAGGCCTTTTTCCATGTCTTTCTTTTTATTTATAGAATCATTTAGCTTACTTTGAAGTTCCTTTTTTTGAATTTCCATTGTTTTGAGTTTTTTATTCAATTGTTTCTTTTGAGTTTTACTTTTCTGTAGCTTTGTGTTTAATTCAGCTCTTGCTTTTTTTAATTGTTGTATTTGAGCATTTAAACTTTCCTTTTTTTCGTTTAAATTTGGTTTATTTTCACCCGAATTATTATTTTTATTTTCTGTAGAATTATTTTTATTGTTGTCAGGATTAGAATTACTAGTATTATTTTGTTCTTGGTCATTTGAGTTATTTTCGTTATTAGTAGGAGTATTTTCTTGTGGTATAGTAGGTATTTTATTGTAAGCAATTGTCAATTCATTTATGGCTTTATCTTGCTTTACAAGACCTTGTTCCATACCTTTAATACCTTTATTAACACCATCAATGCCTTTTTTTATACCATCTATTCCTTGATTAATGCCAGCCCTAGCTTTTATCATATTGTCAATACCTTTTTGAATTCCTTTAATACCACTATTTAGTTTATTTTCACCTTCTTCGATACCATTTATTCCACTTTGTGTTCCATCTATTCCTTTTTGTACATTTGTCTGGATTTTATTAATTACAGATGGAACTTTTTCATCAAACATGGTTGTTGATATTTCCTTTGTGATATTGGTAATGTTGGTTGTATCTGCTGACTGAACCTTATCCAACAAGTATTTTGGTAGTTTACCACCTGTCATATCCATGTTGATATTTGATGTATCATCCATATTTGGTATAGAAACATTTTTTAAATTCTTTGCCATTTCAGGGTCTGACTTTAAATCATCTATCATATTTTCAAGTTCTTCAAGTTGAACTATTTTAGGTGTTGATGGTTTTCCAACTAAGTCCATAATATTATCTTGTACAGATAACCCTGCATGCGCTATAAAGCCAATCATTATAGCTGGAGAAATTGAAGTTCCAATTGAGCGTATCAGAGACAATGTAGCAAGTGCTGAATTAGATTCTTCTAATCTTGTATTTGATAACATCATATAGTTTAGAGGAGTTCCCATAGTAAATCCCATACCTAAGCCCATAAACATTAGACTTATACATACACTAAATACTGTGTTTGTTTTTAGTGCAATTAATACCAGATAAAGAGACCCTATCATGGATACAGAAAATCCTAATAATAGTATTTTCTTTGCACCAAACTTATCAATAAGTCTCCCGCTTAAAGGAGCAGCAACACCTGCAAATAATCCTAATATAGCAACAAAATATCCACCAGAACCAGCATTTATCTTTAATGCATTTTCAGCATATTGTGGAACAAATACCATACCCATCATTCCAATACCAACAATTAAAGATAAAATAAGGACTATCAGTATTCTTGGATTTAAAAAATATTCAAAATTTAAAATAGGGTCTTTAGCCTTATTTTCAATAAATATAAAAATAGGTATAAGTACAATAAATGCCAATAAGTAAGGATAAACTGATATATCTTGCATAGAATTTGTAAAGTTAAAAAAGTCTATATTCATAAGACCATACAATAATGATACAATTATACATATCAACATTAATGTACCAAGTTTATCTATTTTTTCTGTAGATGTAGACTTATTATTTTTAATACACAAAATTCCACCAATAAGTATGATTAAGCAAATCGGAAGATTTACAAAAAATAGCCATTTCCAATTTTGAGTTCCAAATATACTTAGAATTGTGCTACCAATACTTGAACCTAAAATATTGGCAATACCATACGTTGCTCCAACTAAACCTAAAGCCATACCTCTTTTATTCTCTGGGAAGGTAGTTCCAAACTCTGCTGTAGCAATAGGCATAATTCCGCCACCACCAATTGCCTGAATAACACGACCAATTAGTAAAATATTGAAATTGGAAAATAGTGATGATAATCCACATATTAATGAACCACTACCAAATAGAAATATACTAACTAAATACACATATTTTCTTCCTATTTTATCTGCTAATTTTCCAGAAATAGGGATTACAGATGCATATGTTAATGTATATATGGTAATCATCCAAATTCCTGTCTTTTCATTTACTCCAAGACTATTTTGTATAATCGTTCTTGCTGGTGATACTATTCCTGTATCAATAGCTCCCATAAATATACCTAAGAGATAAAGTATAAGTACTAAAAATATTTTTGGATTACTATCCTTGTTCTGAATACTAGTATTAGAATTCAAGGCAAACACCACCTTAATGTATTAATTTTTCAATATAGGGTTTTAAATCTTTAAATTCTATATGAGTATATGTTGAGTATGAAAAAAACATTTTAATAATTATATTGCATACTAATGTATCATTATTAAAAAACTTTTCTTTTTCTAAAGCCTCATATACTTTATTTGAAAGCTGCTCATGAAAATCATCTTTATGTTTTTTCATTTCAAAAAATCTTTTAGTCTCAAAAGTGTTTAAAAAATCATTGTATTGAATATTATGAACCTTGTTTATAAAATTTCTTATTTCTGTAAAAATAATATCTAATTTTTTAATATAATCTTCAGTATTTTTGTTGGAGTATTCAATTCGCCTTATCAATAAATCCCATTCCGATTTTGTTATGTATTCTATTATTTCTTGCTTTGAATCAAAATAATTATATACTGTGCCTGCACTTATACCACATCTTTGAGCTATTTTCCTGATACTAATATTGGAGTAGTCTTCTTCTAGAATCATGTCTCGAGCCACTTTTAGTATATCTTCTTTTACATTTTCTAAAATCTTTGGCATATTACCACCTCTTTTATCAAAATTATTATGAACACTGTTTATTATAAACCTTTAAAATTTATTAATCAATATGTAAGCTATAATGTATAATATTATTATATAGATATGATATAAAATAAGTGTCTTATTAGAAGTATCTAATTTATTAAATTTATACTTAAGTATGATTATTTACTTAAATATGTAATATTAGATTTTTCTTTTTAATAAATTAAATATTATTATGTGATAAGGAGAATACTGTGATGGAAAAGAAGTATGTAATGGCACTAGACCAAGGAACAACTAGTTCAAGAGCTATACTATTTAATAAAAAGGGTGAAATAGTAAAAATCGCACAAAAAGAATTCAAACAAATTTACCCAAAAGCTGGGTGGGTAGAACATGACCCTATGGAAATATGGGGTTCACAAAGTGGAGTAATGAGAGAAGTTATAGAAACAGCAGGAATAAGACCAGAAGAAATTGCTTCAATAGGAATAACTAATCAAAGAGAGACTACAATTGTTTGGAGTAGGTATACTGGGAAACCGATTTATAATGCGATAGTATGGCAGTGTAGGAGAACATCAGAAATATGTGATGAGCTTAAACATAAAGGGTTAGAAGAACTAATAAAAGAAAAAACTGGTCTTTTAATAGATGCATACTTTTCAGCAACAAAAGTAAAATGGATATTAGATAATGTAGAAGGTGCTAGAGAAAAAGCAGAACAAGGAGAGTTGTTATTTGGGACTATAGACACATGGTTAATATGGAATTTGACACGTGGAAAAGTACATGTAACAGATTACTCAAATGCATCTAGAACGATGATGTACAATATAAATAGTTTAGAATGGGATAAAGATATACTAAGAGAGTTAGATATACCAATAAGCATGTTACCATCAGTAAAACCTTCTAGTTATGTCTATGGCCATACAGATGAACGTATGCTATCAGGAGCTAAAATACCTATTGCTGGATGTGCAGGAGACCAACAAGCAGCATTATTTGGTCAAAACTGTGTTGAAGAAGGTACTGCAAAAAATACTTATGGAACAGGTTGCTTCCTACTTATGAATACAGGTAGTAAGATAGTAAAATCTAAACATGGACTGCTTACAACAATTGCTTGGGGTGTTGATGGAAAAGTGACATATGCACTAGAAGGAAGTATATTCATAGGAGGTGCATCTATTCAATGGCTTAGAGATGAATTAAAGATAATTGAATCTGCGAAAGATAGTGAAATGTATGCAAATAGAGTAGAGGATACTAATGGTGTATATGTAGTACCAGCATTTACAGGTCTTGGAGCTCCATATTGGGATATGTATGTTAGAGGGTCAATCTTAGGTCTTACAAGAGGTGCAAAAAAAGAACATATAATAAGAGCTACATTGGAATCGATTGCTTATCAAACAAAAGATGTCTTAGAAGCAATGCAAAATGATTCAAAATTGAAATTAAAGTCACTAAAAGTTGATGGTGGAGCAAGTAATAATAATTTTTTAATGCAATTTCAGTCAGACATATTAAATGTAGATATAGATAGACCTAAAATAGTAGAAACAACAGCTTTAGGGGCAGCATATTTGGCAGGATTATCTGTTGGTTTCTATATTGGAAGTAATGAAATCCCATCAAAATGGTCAGTAGAAAAAGAATTTAATCCAAATATGAATGAAGATAAGAGAAATAAATTATATAAAGGTTGGAAGAAGGCTGTATCAAGAGCTTTAAGTTGGGAAAAAGAAGATGAAGTAGATATTTAAAAAGTAGTCAAAAACAAAATTTATTTGAACTTAAAAAGAGCTTTATGTAAAATATGAAGCTCTTTTTTTATTGTTTACTTACACTTTTTATACAATCATACTAAATTGTATGATTTATTTTTCACTTTCATATAAGAACATTGGTATAGAGTTGTAAATATGTTTGTCTCCAACAACTAAGAGAATATCTCCATCTAAAAACTCGATATACGGGCCAGGAGATATTATAAGTTCCTCACCTCTTTTAATTGCAACTATTGTAGCACCTGTGTTTTGCCAAAATTTAGTTTGAGCGGCTGTTTGTCCAACATACTTACATTTAGAATTTATTGTGAACTGAACGGGCACTAAAGGATTTATTATTTCAAGTCTGTTAGAATAATCTAAAATTTTATTTATAGTATCCAATATTTCATTCTCTAAATTAGATTTAGTATCTATTAAATTATAAAGAGTTGATTTATATGATGATATATTTGTAATATCCCTGTATTTTTTTATAAAAGAAGAAGCTTTGTCTGGAGATAATACAATAACACCTTTACCCTTTATGCTTTTAACAACACCAATATCTTCTAAAATTTTAACAGCTCTTCTTATAGTTTCTGGAGATACATTGTATTTACCAGCCAAAACAGAACGTCCAAATAATACTGAATCCTCTTGTATTTCACCTGTATATATTTTATTTGCAATATCCAAAGCTATTTTTTGGTATATTGGCATCGTATAATTTTTATCCATTGTTTTTCCCCCAATACAAAATTTATGTTAAAAAATATATAATCTTAATAATACTATTGTATAATTTATAGGTTTGTATGTCTACAATATGTACAAATATTGTCTTTGTTTTAAAATAATATTTTAACATGTATTTAGTATACATGATTTTATTATACGTAAAACTCTATAAAGATTTACTTAAGAGAATATAAAGATATTTTATTTACAAAAAACGATAATTATATGGATGAAATAAACAAATGAATGAAGAAAAATACTTCTGTCTTGCATACAAAGTGATTAAAATTGAAAAATACTTTAAAAATGAAAGTCAAATACCTTTTTTTAGGTAGAAATGATTAATTATTAACTAAAAAATGGCAAAAACATTTTTTGAAAAAGAAATACAAATGAATGCGAAATTAAAATAATTGCAAAAATATTCCTCAAATGGTAAAATTATATTATAAAATGCAACGAAATAGTTGCAAAACTAAAATTGAATAAAAGTAATAAAATATTTCATGCAATATATAAAATAAACAAAATTTAAAAATTAAAACTACTTATTCTATCAAAATGCTAGTGAGGGGGGTCATAAATTGTATAAAGTAGATTTAAATAGTGATTTAGGTGAAAGTTTTGGAGCATATAAGGTTGGTTTAGATGAAGAAGTTTTAAAATATATTTCATCAGCTAATATAGCTTGTGGGTTTCATGCAGGTGACCCTAATCATATGGACAAAACAGTAAAGTTAGCTAAAGAAAATGGCGTGAAAATAGGGGCGCACCCAGGTTTTCTAGATTTAATGGGATTTGGAAGACGTGAGATGAAAATAACTAAGCAAGAAGCTAAAGATTATACAAAATACCAATTAGGAGCTTTAATGGCTTTTGCAAGTTCAAATGGATGTAACATACAACATGTAAAACCACATGGAGCCTTATACAATATGGCAGCTAAAGATAAAGATTTAGCTATGGGTATTTGTGAGGCTATATATGAAGTAAACAAAGATATCATACTTTTAGGATTATACAATAGTGAAATGATAAATTCTGCTAAAGAGATTGGGTTTAGGTATGCAAATGAAGTATTTGCAGATAGAGCTTATGATAATAATGGATTTTTAGTTCCAAGAAGTGTAGAGGGTGCAGTTATACATGATACAGAATGTGCAATAGATAGAGTTATTAAGATGGTAAAAGAAGGAACTGTAGAAACTTTAACAGGTGAAGTTATACATATCAAAGCTGACTCTATATGTGTTCATGGGGATAATCCAAAGGCAATAGAGTTTGTTAAAGAGATAAGAAAACGCTTTGAATTAGAAAATATAGAAGTTTGTCCATTAGAAGATATGGAAGCTTGTTCATTAGAGAACATGGTTTAAGACTGATAATATGAGGGGGAGATAAAATATGAGTACAAAAAATATTACTGATAAAACGAAAAATAAAAAAGATGTTGGGGCACTTATAGGAGCTGCTTTTATAATGGCAACATCAGCAATTGGACCTGGTTTTTTAACTCAGACAGCACAATTTACTCAAGATTTTGGGCCGAGTTTTTCGTTTGTAATCTTAATTACAACAATTCTTTTTATAGGAGCTCAAGTAAATGTATGGAGAGTAATTGGTGTATCAGGTCTTAGAGGTCAAGATATAGCAAATAAAATAGTGCCTGGATTAGGTTATCTAGTTGCTTTTTTAGTAGCCCTTGGAGGATTAGCTTTTAACATAGGAAATGTTGGTGGAGCTGCACTTGGTATGAATGTAATGTTTAATATGAATATGACACTTGGAACTGTATTAAGTGGATTGATAGCAATATTTGTATTTATGTCAAAAAATTCAAATTCTCTAGTAGATAAGATAACTAAGTTTTTAGCATTAGGTATGATAATTATAGTTGGATATGTAGCAATATCAAATCATCCTCCTGTTGGAGAAGCAGTTTTTAAAATGGTAAAACCAGAGAATCCAAAAGGGCTTATATTCCCAATAATAACTCTACTTGGAGGAAGTGTTGGAGGTTATATAACTTTTGCTGGAGGACATAGACTAATAGATGGTGGAATAACAGGAGAAGAAAATATAAAAGAAATAACTAAGTCTTCTCTTTTAGGAATACTAGTTGCAACAATGATGAGGGTTCTTCTATTTTTAGCAATATTAGCAGTAGTTTCAAAAGGTCTTCAACTTGACCCAGAAAATCCAGCTGCTTCAGCTTTTAAATTTAGTGCAGGGGCAATAGGATACAAATTCTTTGGACTTGTATTATGGTCTGCTGCAATTACATCAGTTATAGGTGCTGCTTATACATCAGTTTCTTTCTTAAAAACACTAAATCCTTTTATAGATAAGTATGAAAAGTATTTTATAATAGCCTTTATAGCAATATCAACACTTATAATGGCATTTATAGGAAAACCAGCAACTTTATTAATTTTAGCAGGTTCTTTAAACGGATTAATACTTCCAATCACATTAGGAATAATGCTTATAGCATCTAAAAGAAAAGATATTGTTGGAGATTACAAACATCCTACATGGCTTTTAATATTTGGAGTAATAGTAGTATTAATATCTGCCTATACAGGAATAACTTCTCTTAGTAGTCTAGGTACTTTATTTGCTTAATTTAGAAGAGGTGACATTTATGAAAACTAGATACTTGCTATCAGGAGATAAAGCAGTAGTTGCTGAGTTTGGAAATGAGATATCAGAAGATATAAATAAAAAAGTAATTTCATTTATGAGGGCAATAGAGATATCAAATCTTAAAGGGATTGTCACAGAAATGGTGCCAACATATAGGTCACTTATGATAAGTTATAATCCTCTAAAAATAGATTTTGATAGTTTAATTGAGCGTTTAAAAAAAATAGAAAATAATTTAGAAAGTATAGAATTACCAAAACCTAAAATACATGAGATTCCAGTATGTTATGATAAGGTTTTTGGTATAGATATTGAAAATGTTGCAAGTCATAATAATCTTACTGTAGATGATGTTATAAAAATACACACAAGTAGAGATTACTTGATATATATGTTGGGATTTACTCCTGGTTTTCCGTATCTAGGAGGTATGGATGAAAGAATAGCTACACCTAGACTAGAGGTGCCAAGAACTAAAATTTATGGTGGAAGTGTTGGTATAGCAGGTTCTCAGACAGGTGTATATCCTATCGATAGTCCTGGAGGATGGCAAATAATTGGTAGGACACCTTTAAAATTATATGATGAAAATAGAGAAGAACAAATTTTACTTAGAGCTGGAGATTTTATAAAATTTGTTCCAATAACATTAGATGAATTTATAGAAATTGAAAAAAATAATTTGAGTATTTAAATATCGTTATAGTACAGGGAGTGGTATATATGGGATTCAAAGTTGAATTAGGAGGTTTCCAAACATTAATACAAGACAGAGGTAGAGTTGGATATGGACAATATGGTGTATCTGGTTGTGGGGCAATGGATGAGTATGCACATAGAGTGGGAAATATATTAGTTGGAAATTCTGAAGATGAAGCTTCTTTAGAAGTTTTAATGTTGGGCCCTACAATTACATTTGATGAATATACACAAATAGCAGTAACTGGGGGAGATTTAGGCGCTAGAATAAATGGAAAAGAAATTCAAAACTGGAGGTCATATCAAATAAACCCTGGCGATGTATTATCATTTAGAGGTGTAAAATCAGGAGCTAGAGCATATGTATCAATAGCTGGTGGAATAGATGTCCCACTTGCAATGGGTAGTAAATCGACTTATACAAGAGCTAAGATTGGTGGTTTTGAAGGTAGGGCACTTAAAAAAGGTGATTATATAAATACTTTCATTCAGGAAAAAGATTTTACAATAAATAAAAAATTAAATTCAAAATATATTCCAAACTATAGTTCAGAAATAGTCTTAAGAATTGTAAAAGGACCTCAATTTGATGCTTTTTCTAAAGATGAAGTAGAAAAGTTTTTATCAAATGAATACAAAGTTACAAATGAAATAGATAGAATGGGTTGTAGACTGGATGGAGAGAGTATAAAACACCTTAATGGAGCAGATATTATATCTGATGGTATTTCTTATGGAGCCATACAAGTACCTGGACATGGAAAACCTATTATAATGCTATCTGATAGACAGACTAGTGGTGGATATACTAAAATAGGAAATGTCATAAGTGTAGATTTGTATAAGTTGGCACAAGCAAAGCCAAATGATGTAGTAAAATTTGAATTTGTAGATATATATGAAGCACATAGATTGCTGAGGGAACAAGAAGAAAAGATTCAAGATATTTACAAGAGTATGAAAAATATAAGAGTTGTAAAAGCAAAAGTGTTAAATGATATAGCAGTTTAATTTAACCTTAATAAACATAACTCTTATTATAAATTAAAATGTAATTTACAAATAGCTATTTACTATTTACCATAATCAAGATGGTTTAGTTAGTCAAATAGCTATTTTTTGGTTTAAATAAATATTATAGATTTAAATAAATACTTCAATTTGAAAGTAAAAGTAGTATTTAAATATTTTTATTTTGTAGCATATATAAAAAGTATGTATTTTATATAGTGTTTATTTAGATTTTATTGGCCAAATTGGAGGAGAAATAACACCATATCCACGAGCTATTGTATCTTTACTAGGATTGATGATTTTATGAGGTATGTTGGCTTTTATAAATGTTGAATCTCCTGTATTCAATCTTATTATTTTTTCCCCCATACAAATATCAACCATACCACTTGTTACTACCATGATTTCTTCTGATGCGTGATATATACAATCTTTAGCATCTTCACTTTCTGGTTTAAGTTCAAACTCTACAAGTAAACTTGAAGGAGTAAATTCAGATGTTGGCATTGGAGATACTATCTCATAAAACATTTCACTTCTTGGAAATTTCATCATAACTCTATCTTCTTTTCTAATGACTAAATCATCAGTATTATTATCATCCATAAACATATATAAAGGAGTATCTAAAACTTCAGCAATTTTTCTCAATGAAGACAAGGATGGTTCAATAGCATCTCTTTCTATCTGAGAGATATAACTTATAGATAAATCTGTCAATTTGGAAACATTACTTAATGTTTTTTTCTTGCTTTTTCTTATATTTCTCATCTTTTCACCTAACATAAGAACCTCCAATTAATAAAATTAATATAAATATTCGATAAAAACAAAGTAATTATAGCATAACATAGAATTAGTGGCAATAAGAATAAATAGAATATTTTGATAATTAAAATTCAATTAAATGTAAATAAAAATTTATAAAAATCAATTATTGTTGAATTAATATAATAAAAAAGAATTTAGCATGGAAATATTAATTAAAAGAAGATTATTGAAGCATATTTTAGAAAATAGTAAATTTTCAGTAAATTATCTTGACATATGTATTGAAGTAATAATATAATTTGAAGTATAAAATTTAAAAAATTAAATTATAACTTCAAAAAGGAGGGTAATATGAAGATAACAGATATAAAATTTGAAAAACTGAGAATTAGATTAAAAAAACCTGTGGTAGTTTCATTTGGAGTAATTGAATATGGGGAAAGTATAATTTTAAAAATTGAAACTGATGAAGGATATTATGGATTTGGTGAAGCAGCTCCTCTTGCAGCAGTAACAGGTGAAGTTTTGGATAATGTACTTTCAATATTACTTATGTTTAAAAAAGAGCTGATAGGAAAAGACCCACTGGATATTGAAATGATACATACAATCATGGATGGAATTATAATAGGTAACACTTCTGCAAAAGCAGCTATTGATATAGCTTTATATGATATCAAAGGAAAACTCATGAATGCACCTCTTCATAAAGTTCTTGGAGGGTTTGATAATAAAGTTCAAACAGATATTACTATAAGTATAGATAAACCAGAAAAAATGGCAAAAGAAGCTTTAGAAAAAGTTAAAGAAGGCTTTAGGATATTGAAGCTTAAAGCAGGGATAAACCCTGAAGATGATATTGAAGCTGTGAGATTAATTAGAGAAGCTGTTGGAGAAAGCATAAGAATTAGAATTGATGCAAACCAGGGGTGGAACGTAAATAGTAGTATAAATACTATCAAAAAATTAGAAGAATTTGGTGTTGATGCAATTGAACAAGCACTTCCATATTGGGATTTGGATGGAACTGCTTACATAAGAAGTAAGAGTAATATAAAAATTATGATGGATGAATCACTACATTCACCAATAGATGCTATTAAAGCTATAAAAAAGGATGCAGTTGATACCTTTAATATTAAGTTGATGAAATCAGGAGGAATATACCCTGCTATAAAAATTAATAACATAGCCGAGTCAAGTGGTGTAAATTGTATGTTAGGATGCATGCTTGAAACGAGAATTGGTATAACAGCAGCAGCAAATTTAATTGCATCTAAAAAAAATATAACAGAAGCTGACCTTGATAGTTTCATGTTTTGTGAAGAATTAAATGGTATCTCTGGAGGATTTGTGATGGATGGAGATATTATGAATCTTGTCAATAAACCAGGCTTAGGAATAGAAGTAAACTTATGATAAAATTGGAGGTTAAATATGAATACACTTTTTTCAAGTACAGGAAGTATACTTGCTATAATGACATCAATGATTGCATTGGGTTTTTACTTACAAAGATATAAAGCTATTAAGAGTTTAGGACCAGCACTTACAATAATCATAATGGGAATAATACTTTCAAACTTAAAAGTAGTTCCAGTAAGTACTGAGTTATATGGAACTATTTCTACATATGCCATTCCAGTCTCTATGACTATAATGTTGATGAGTGTTGATTTAAAAGAAATGACAAAGTTATCAAAAGAGCCTTTGATTGCAATCTTTGTAGCTGTATTAACTGTAAGCATAATGGCATTTTTATTTGGACTTGTATTTGCAGAAAAAATATCAGAAGGTTGGAAAGTTGCTGGAATGTTTGTAGGTACATATACTGGAGGAAGTGCTAATCTTACAGCCATTGGTACAGGTCTTAATGTAAGTCGACAGACTCTTGCAGCAGCAAATGCAGCAGATTATGTAATTGGAGTACCAACATTAATATTCATGTTTGCTCTACCAGCTATACTAAAGAATTCAAAGAAGTTTAAAAAACTTTGGCCATATCATGTAGAAGAATCAGAATTAGAGGATGAGCAGAATGAAGAATTTATGGAGTCAAAAGAGTGGAGTATTAAAGATATTGCTTGGATGTTAGCCATAGGTTTTGTGGTTACAGAGGTCGCAACAATTCTTTCTGGATATTTCAATTCAAGTTTTAGTAGTGCAGCAAGAATTCTTTTAGTTACAACTATTTCAATTATAATTGCTCAGTTAAAGCCAGTAAAAAAACTAAAAGGGAATTTAGATTTAGGGTTATTTGTTGCATTATTCTTTTTATGTACTATAGGTTTTTCAGTAGATATAAAAGAATTTTTAGGTTCAACTTTCACCATAACACTTTACTGTTTTAGCATAATTTTTGCTTCATTTGTTTTCCATCTATGTATAACTAGACTTTTAAAAATAAAGTATCAATATGTAATACTTTCTATAGTAGGAGCAATTGCTGATGGACCAACTTCAGCTTTAGTAGCTGCATCTGCAAAATGGAATTCACTTGTAAGTGTGGCAGTGGTCATGGGAGTAATTGGTGGAGTGTTAGGAAATTATGCAGGTATATCAGTGGCATATGCTATAAAAATGTCTTTGGGATTATAGGAGGTGATTTAATTGCCAAAATTTAGGCTATATATATCTGGATTATATAGTGGAAATGTAGTTTTTGATAATGAGTTATTAATTGAAAAGTTAAATCCTTTTACAAATAAAATCGAAAGTTTAAAAATAATAAGTAAAGAAGAAAATGCATACTATTTAAATCTTACAAAAATGGATTTAAACTCTTTATTTTATAACTTTGATGTATACACTAGTAGTTTAGTAAATACAGATAAAAGCGTCATTATAAATAAGTTAGGAGAGACATATTCTAGGCTTAATGAATACATATGGGTTCAAAGAAATAAAAAATTTCCATTAGATATAATTATTGTGGATAATAAAATAGTTGGTTTCATATGCTTATCTAGGGAAACTTGTACTATATTAGTTATGGATGGATATGAAGATTATACTGTATTAAAAGAATGGAATAAAACTCATAAAAATGAAAAGATATATTCTATAAAATTTGGTGGAAATTATATGGTTGATATGAAAGATGGAATAAAACTTTCTACAGATGTGTATCTTCCTAACTTTATAGATTCTACTAAAAAAGCACCAACAATTCTTATGAGAACTCCATATGGAAAAGAAAATGATAAAGAAATATACTATAAATATGTACAAAGAGGATATGTTGTTGTCATACAAGATGTTAGAGGAAGAAATGAATCAGAAGGTGATTGGGAGCCGATGATTCATGAAAGGGAAGATGGAGATAGTACTATAAACTGGATAGTATCACAGAAATGGTCAAATGGCATGGTTGGCATGTTAGGGGCATCTTATCTTGGTTATGTTCAGTGGGCAGCTGCATCTTCAAGTAATAAACATCTTAAAGCTTTAGTTAGTATAGTAACATCAGGAAGTCCTTTTATTGACATACCAAGAAAAGGAGGAGCCTTCGTATCTGGTATGCTTGCATGGGCATTTATGGTATCAAGAAATAAAGTTGATAGAAGTAAAATGGTAAGAGATGATTGGGATGATGTTTTAAACATACGACCAATACAGAATATACCTGTTGAAGCTCTTGGGTATAGGATTAAGTTCCTAGAAGAATGGCTAAAAAGAGTAGAAAAAGATGAGTATTGGGATATGATGGATTGGCATTCACAAAAAGGTAAAATAAATGTACCTGCATTGGTTGTATCTGGATGGTATGATGATAATGGTATGGGGACTACAGAAGCTTTAGATGTAATAAAAGGTTATGAAAAAGGGAAGAGAAAGGCTATCTTAGGTCCATGGATGCATAACTCAAATACTTTAAGAGATATAAATGGTATTTCTTTAGGAAATAATTCATTGAGATATGACTTGGATTATAATTATCTGCTGTGGTTCGATAAATACTTAAAAGGTATAGAAAATAATATAGATAAGACTGCTCCAGTAGAGTATTATTCTGTTGGTTCTAATAGGTGGAAGACAGAAACAAATTGGCCAATAAGAAACAAAATAGATAAGCCTTTATATCTAATAAGTGATGGGAATGCTAACACATCTTTAGGAAATGGAAGATTAGTACTTGATAGTACTTTAGAAGAAAAGTGTGATAAGTATATATATAATCCTAAAGACCCATCAATACAACTAATTGATATGTCAGAAAATGAAGTTGGTGTTCCAAATAACTATAGGGATTTAGAAAAAAGAAGTGACATGTTGTGTTATACATCAGATGCTTTTAGTGAAGAATTTACTATAACAGGTGATATAAAGTTAGAGTTCTTTGCATCAAGTTCTGCCAAAGATACTGACTGGGTTATAAAAATCATGGATGTAGATTTAGATGGGAATTCAATTAAATTAGCTGATGGTATACTTAGTGCTAGATTTAGAAATGGTTTTTATAAGTCGGAGTTTATGGAAGAAGGAGAGATTTACAAGTTCTCAATTATAACTTCAAAAATATCAAACACATTTAAAGTTGGTCATAAAATTAGACTAGATATAACATCTAGTGCTAAAAACTTTATTTTTCAAAATAGCAACACTGTAGAAGGTTATAATAGTATTGAGTATATAGAAGCAAAAAATATCATTTATCATGGAGGTAAATATCCATCCAGATTGATATTGCCTGTAGAAAATAATTAAATTGATATGGATAAAATAGTAAGGAGATATAATATCAATATTATATCTCCTTGTTAGTTAAATTAATTATTTTGTAGCTGCTACAACGCTCATTTCAACTAATAAATGCTCTCTAGCAAGTCTAGCTTCAACACAAGCTCTAGCAGGTTCAAATCCTTTTTCAACCCAAGCATTCCAAACAGAGTTCATAGCTTCAAAGTCTTTCATATCTCTTAAATAAATAGTAACAGATAATAAATGTTGTTTATCTGAGTCATATTTGTTTAATAAATCTTCTATTTTAGCTAAAACTTCAGTAGTTTGTTCAATTACTCCACCTTCAGCATGAGTTTGTCCACATAAGTAAACTGTGTTGTTATGAACTACAGCTCTACTCATTCTTCCAGTTCCTTCATATCTTTTTATTTCCATGTTTTAAATACCTCCATAATTAAAAAATCTATTAAAAATCTAAATAATAAATTAAAAAAAGTCTATACTATATAAAATTATATTATATATTGTAATAATAATCTATAAAAACATACAACTTTTTAATTATAATTATTATTGTTATTAATTGAAAAGCTTTATTAGTTACTTGACATAATTTATACTTTTAATTATAGTATAAATTGGAATATTTAGATAATTATTATTTAATCTATTAGTAGAAGTCTTTAATTAATATGACTTTATATATTTATATAGAAAAGAGGTAAGTATGAGTAGTACAATCAAATCAAATCGAATAAAGGGCATAATGTTCATAATATTATCAGCTCTTGGTTTTGCAATGATGTCTGCATTTGTAAAACTAGCAGGGGATTTACCAAGTTTTCAAAAAGTGTTCTTTAGAAACTTGGTATCAGCCATAATAGCATTTTGGCTTATCATAAAACATAGAGGTAGTCTAACTGGTAAAAAGGAAAATTTAAAAGTGCTTTTATATAGGTCAATATTTGGAACTTTAGGAGTTATATTTAATTACTATGCAATTGACAGATTGATGCTTTCAGATGCTAACATGTTAAATAAAATGAGTCCATTTCTTGTAGTTATATTTTGTGCAATTGCTCTAAAAGAGAAAATAAATGTAAAACAGATAGGAGCTATTATAATTGCATTTATAGGGGCTTTATTCATAATAAAACCAACATTTAGTGTAGAAGTGATTCCTTACTTAGGAGGAATTGCTGGAGCTATATTTGCAGCAATGGCATATACATGTTTAAGGGTTCTTGGAGATAGAGAAGATTATTATACAATTGTATTTTTCTTTTCAGTATTTTCGTTGATTACTGTAGGGCCAATTGCTTTTGCAGTATATGAACCAATGACTCCTATGCAACTTATATATTTATTACTAGGAGGCGTATTTGCAAGTTTAGGTCAATTTGGGATAACTCTAGCATATAAGTATGCACCTGCTAAGGAAATTTCTATCTTTGATTATAGTAATATAATTTTTTCAGCAATTTTAAGTATCTTCTTGTTCAATGTTTATCCAGATATGCTAAGTGTTGTTGGATATTTAATAGTATTTTCAGCAGCATTTTATATGTTTTTATATAATAAGAAGTTAGATAAATTAGACAAAGAAAATAGAAGATAATAAAGCAATAAGATAGATAAAAATTGTGTTTAGAGTCTGTATTTAATACTTAAGATTTTGTATTAACGTTAAATAATATATAGATTGAAAATATTTAATATATTGGTATAAAACAGCAGTTAAAATTGAAAAGTTATAACTGCTATTTCTTTTATTAAAAATATCCAAATGTATGTAAAAATAGACTATAATAGAGTAGTATAAATAATATAAAGGGGATAAATTAAAGTATGGAAAAGGTGAAAATTGCTGTAATTGGAGCAGGTAATAGAGGAACATATGCATATGCTCCATATATTTATGAAAATTCTGATGTATGTGAAATAGTTGCTGTAGCTGAACCTAAAAAAGGAAGAAGAGAATTATTTACACAAAAATATAATTTAGATAGCAAAAACGTATTTGAAACTTTAGAAGATTTTTTTGAACAAGATAAAATGGCAGATGCAGTCATAATAGCTACAAATGATGATAGACATTATGATGTAGCAAAACTAGCTTTTGAAAAAGGCTATCATATATTATTAGAAAAGCCAATGTCTAACAGTCTAGATGGTTTGGTGCATATAAATGATTTATGTGATAAGTATAAAGATAAGATTTTTATGATTTGTCATGTACTTAGATATTCTCCATTTTATAATAAATTAAAAGAAATTGCAGAAAGTAAGAAATTAGGAGAACTGGTTAGTATACAGTACAATGAAAATATAGGATATTGGCATTTTGCACATAGTTTTACTAGAGGAAATTGGAGAAATAGTAATGAAACAAGTCCTTTAATTTTAGCTAAGAGTTGTCATGATATGGATATCTTATTATATTTAGTAGGTAGTAGATGTAAAAAAATATCTGCATTTGGAAGTTTGAAGCATCTTAACAACCAACATGCTAGTGGAGAAATGGCACAGAACTGTCTTCAATGTTTAGTTGAAAAAAAATGTCCATATTCAGCCAAGAAAATTTATCTAGAAAAAGATAGAAGCATAAACAGAGCTGTTCATATAAATCCAACAGAAGAAAATATTTTAAAAATACTTGAGACTAGCCCATATGGAAGATGTGTCTATAGATGTGATAATAATGTTGTAGATAATATGGTAAATATATTGCAGTTTGAAAATGGAGTGACAGCTACTTTTAATTTATGTGCATTTACTAAAGAAAACGGAAGAACTATAAAGCTAATGTTTAGCCATGGTGAAGTTGGCGGAGACTTAAATAAAAATGAGATAAGAATTAAAGAATTTGGAAAAAATGAAGAAATAGTTATAAAACCATCAAATAAACAGAATATGGTAGAGGAATATGACAGAAATCTTATTTCTGAGTTTGTTAAATTAGTTTCAAATAAAGAATTAGAAAAGAGTAGAGTAGCAGCGAAAGAGGCTATACAAAGTCATGTAATGGCATTTGCAGCTGAATATTCAAGAGTGAGTGATGAAGTAGTATATATAGAAGATTTTTTTGATAATGCGAAACAAATGACTAAAGAGATAGAAGAAACTATATTTTAATTAGAAAACTTGTTAAATAAAATAAAGATAGATTATATAATAGATACACTAATGTATGTGTTCTATTAAAAAATCTATCTTTTTTATTAGGACTTTTTCTTATCTCTATCAAAAAAATCCATACATTCGGATAAAAGATAAGAGAGTAAAGCGAATAAGATTTCTGTACTTAAAGGAATCGTTATTGAATCCATAAATGTATCAATTATGTTCATAGCTAGAAAAGTTAGTATAAAATCAATTATAAATTCGCAAAATTTATATAATGAGTAAGGTAATTTGTTTACATATCTAAATATATCTAAAATAGTAGTGCATAAAAAATCAATTGGGGTAGTTATACAAAAATATATTAAAAAGAAAATTAGTACAGACCCAAGAGATTTATATTCAAAACCTAAGAATGATAAGAAGCCAATTCCTATAACCGTGAAAATACAAAAAGTTATACCAAAAAAAACAGCAAAAAATAAAAATACAGAAATAAATTCGCCTAAAGGAATTCTTCTTTTATTACTTATCTTAATCAACTCCTTAATTTATATAAATAATAACATTCTTAAAAATTCATAATAGTCTTCTGTTTCAAATAATATTGTTTGAGAATCTATTTTTTTCATATTTGGATAAAAAGAAGCTTTAAAAGCCTTGTAATGTTCTCTAAACTTTATTTCTATCTTGAATTTATCAGGTAATTTTATTAAGTGTCTAGATAAATCTCCAGATAAAGCTTTTTTAACACCTTTTTCTATTTCTTTTAGTGCTAGATTTGGATGTATTGAAATTGAACCATTTCCAATTCCTTTTGATACAGGTATAGTAACTATATTTGGGTTTAGTTTTTTTGCACTCTCACAAAGCATTTCATCTCCACTTAAAAATGCTACAGGAACATTATAATATGCAGCAATATAAGCATTTATAGTAAATTCAGACGCTATTTCATCATTTATTTTAAAATAGTCGTAATCAATATCCATGGTATGAGAAAGTGGATTACCATTACAAGTAGCTCCAGAATGATAACCAGTAAATATACATGCATCAAAGCTTTCATCAATTCCAGCCATCATAACTAGTGGGTCTTTAGTCCATCCTCTAAGTATTTTTACATTTTCAGGTAAAATGTCTGGATTAATATTTCTACCACTATCATGTGCATCTTTAACAAGTATTTCATACATGCCAGATTGAGTAGCTCCATTACATGCAGCTGCTATTTCTTTGCTCATTTGTGTTCTGTAGTGATGTGAAAATTCGCATTCAAGTTTTGTCTCATCCCAATTTACAATACCACAAGTACCTTCTATATCAGCACTTAAATATAATTTCATAATATAGACCCCCTTATATTTATTATTAATGATAATAACAGATAACAGAAAAATATAATCAATAAAGGTCATAGAAATATTATGTCTTACTATTAATTATTATTAAATCTGTAACTGGAAAATTACTGAACTAGTATTAAAAATATAATACTAAGTACATCTATTTGTATAATTTTTTTATGTATAATATTTATATAAGATTGTAACATATAAGTGGTTACATTTACTAGTTTAACATAGTTAAGTATCATTTTTAAGTTAAATTGTTTATAGAAACTATTATATAGATTTGTAATTAATTAGTTAGAGAAGGCAAAAAGTAGAAAGTTATAAGAAATAAAAGTAAAAAAATAGAGAGTTATAAGAAATAAGCTGATAATTAATGTACAAAAGTGTACTTTATAGTTGCTAAATAACTCTCAAAAAGAAATGTATTATTTTAATTGTATTTTTTATTTTTAATAAAGAAAACAATAATTATTGATAAAATAGGATTTATTGAAAATCCAAATAATGTCCAGAAACTACTATTAAGGTTTTTCTTTGTAGAAATTTTATTACATGCTATTAGGATTATTATATAAATGATACAATTTAATATTCTAAATATATGTGGTATAAAATTTTGAGCAAGTGCAAATAAAGTAAATGCGTAAAATAAGCCTATGAAAGCAAAGAAAAAGTAGTTTAAATTTTTGAATTTCGGAAGTTGTTTTTTGTTATCATTAATTGACATGATAACACCAAGAACCATAGCTATCCATCCAAATAAATTTGCTGCTTGTAGACTAAATATTGTCATGTATTTTCTCCTTTATATTTATTTATATTTAAGTATACAAGATAATTTACTAATATTAAAGCAAATAAAAGGAAGAATTATATAGTTTTAAAATTCAAATTCATTTTCCCAATCAAATTCTCCTGACTTTTCTACGCTTTTAGGCCAATGATTGCACCATTTAGGAACTGATGGATTTTCAATTCTATCAACACTTGGAGTATATGGTTTTAAGTCAATAACAGGGCTATTGTCATTAGCATCAATATATGGGATTTTTATTATACCATTTTCATGGTCTATATTAATAATTTGTACAGTAGTTAATGCTATTGGATTAGGTCTAATAGGTGACCTTGTTGCAAATATTCCCATAATATCTGGCGCATTTTTATATGGTTTTGGAGTTTCTAAAATATTTCTTAATTCGGTATTATCAAATCCATCTGCCCACCAAAGTACATTTAAGTGAGCAAAGTCATCAAGTTCCTTTAGTGCGGGTATATATTTTTTATCCAATTCAATAAAGATTTCTTCACCTTGAACACGTATTTTTCCTATAGGATTTACTGATATTTGTTTCATAATATTACCTCCAATTATTTGGTTTGTCATTTGTAATTTTAGGATAGTACCTAACACCATGTGAGAGTCAATATAAAAAATTATTAGATATAAATATTAATAATTAAAAAGCTAATATATTTTTTACATGAAGCATGACACCAGTAATAAGGCAATCTTCATCAATGTCAAAGGTAGATGTATGTAGAGGAGAGGTAATATTTTTTTTGCTATTTGCACAACCAAGATGGTAAAAAGCTCCTTCACAGTGCCTTAAAAAATATGAAAAGTCTTCAGCTCCAAGAGTGGGTGTATCTTTAATGATAATATTTTCTTTTCCAAACAAATCTATAGCATTTTGTTTAACATAATCTACAAGAGGATTTGAATTTATAAGTGCTGGATAACCCTCCTCAATTTCAACAGAAATACTTCCTCCAAATGTTTTACAAGTAAAATCGCAAATTTCTTTAATTCGTTTTTTTGAAAAGTTTCTAGTTTCTTGAGTTAAAGTTCTTAAAGTTCCTTTTAGAATAACTTTATCACAAACTATATTTTCTTTAATTCCACCTTCAATTTTTCCTAGAGAAATAACCACAGAATCGGTAGGATTTGTATTTCGACTGACTATTGTTTGTAGAGCAGTTATGATATGAGCAGATATAACTATAGCATCAATACCCTGGTGTGGATAAGCCCCATGGCACTTTGAGCCATTTACAGTCAATCGAAGTGTATCAGTGGAGGCATTCAAAGTATTATATTTTAATTCAATTAAATTTTTATCGATATTGGGATTTACATGAAGGCCAAATATATATTTAACATCTGGATTTTTCAGACAACCATCTTCTATCATAAGCTGAGCACCACCAATGGTTTCTTCAGCAGGTTGGAAAAAGAGTTTTACATTTACATTTAGATAATCCTTTAATTTAAATAGTATATTACAAGTGCCAAGTAAAATAGCAGTATGTGCATCATGACCACATGCATGCATTTTACCAAGATTGATGGATTTATAAGAATAATTGAGTTCTTCTATTATAGGTAATGCATCTATATCGGCCCTTATTGCAACTGTTTCAAAATTTGGATTTACATTTATATATGCAGTTATTCCTGTATGATTTTTATACTCGATGTAATTTATACCTATTTCATTTAAATATTTAATGATTTTTTTCTTAGTTTGAAACTCTTCTAATCCAAGTTCTGGAGTTTTATGTAAATCTCTCCTGATATTTATAACCCAATCATTTATTTCATTACAAAGAGCTTTTATATTAAGCATAAAACACATCCTAACTATATTAAAAATTTATTTTTCTTCATTAATTATATTATTTAATGTAAATCATTATTCTGTATCAAGTACAAATAAAATATCTTATAATTATAGTAGATAGATTTAGCATGAGGAAAAATATATCATTTTAGAATAAGAGGTGTTTAAATGTTAGGAATAATTGCGCCATCTGGGCCATTGAGAAATACAAGTTTAGAAGAAATAAAGTCTAATTTAGAGAAGTATGGTTATGAAGTTAAATTTTCCGAAAGTTGTAGTTTAAATTATAAAGGGTATTTAGCTGGTAATGATGATGTCAGAGCTAGAGATATAGAAGATATGTTTTTAGACAAAAATGTAGATATTATTATGTGTTTAAGAGGAGGTTATGGAACAACAAGGATATTGGACAAAATAAATTATGATATAATAAAGCAAAATCCAAAACCATTTATAGGTTTTTCTGATATAACAGGTTTAAGCTTAGCTTTCTATAAAAATTGTGGTCTCTTACCATATCATGGCATAATGGCAGCAAATGTAGCCAAATGGGATGAGTTTACCTATAAATCTCTAATAAATGCTTTAGAATTTAAAGATGAACTCTATTTAGAAAACCCAAAAGAAGAAAAGATTTACACGGTATGTGAAGGTAAAGCAGAGGGAATAATAATGGGAGGAAATTTATCCTTAATAATTGCTACAATGGGAACTAAGTATGAAATAGATGCAAAGGATAAAATTTTATTTATTGAGGAGATTGGAGAATCTCAATATAAACTAGATAGAATGTTAACCCAACTATATTCTTCAGGAAAACTTGAGGAATGTAATGGTATAATTTTTGGAGATTTCAAAGATTGTATTGAAGAAAAGGATTTGATAGAATTATTAGAAGAATTTGCAAGGAAGGTAAATAAGCCAGCTATATATAATCTTCAGTCTGGACATTGCATCCCAATGATAACTATTCCTTTAGGTAGAATGTGTGAATTAAATGCTACAGAAAAAATGATTAAATTAAAAAAATAGTGTGTATATAAATATAATGGAAATATGGTATAATCTTATACAAGTAAAAATTTAGCTAGGAGGATGAAGAATGTCTGATGATAGAATAATAGACTTTAACGAACTAAAGAACAAAGTTAAAGATTCTGATGTAGATAAATTTGAGCAATATATATATAACTTATATTTTTCTGTTATGGATGGAAAAATGTCTATGGCTGAGTTTTCAAGAAAAATATTTGATTATATGAGAGATAACAACATATCTCAAGAAAAGTTTATGAAGATACAAAAGCAATTTATGGAGAGATATGGTATGGACACTGAAGAAGTAGAAAAACAACTTAGAAACTTTGGAATCGACCCTTCTACAGCAGGTTTTATGAGTGATAATACTTCCAGCAAAGTATCTACAGAAGATTTAGAATCGTTTAAGAAGAGTGCAGGTTTTTATGAGAAATATGGTGAAAAAATTCAGCCAAAAAGTTGTATAACAACATTCATAAAAAATGACTTGAATGATATTAATGTAATAATAGACCAAGAAAAAATAATGCTTTGTAGTGATAAAAAAATAAATCTTATGGACTCAGAATTAAATGAGTTTTTATTAGAATATAAAAATATGTTCAACAAAAAGATAAAAGTAGTTATGTGTGAGACTACAAACAAGTATGATTATTAAAAAGTAAATTTAACTATTGAAGCAATATTATTTAGTTATATAACTTAAAAATAAAAATCGCAATTTATATTTCTTACAAAAATATGTAATGAATATGTAAATTGCGATTTTTTATATTGCATAAGCTAGTCGTAGCAAATAATATTTATAAGTAATGATGTCTTTGTTAAAACTGTATTCTTATATTAAAGTTTTTATTGAAAATATCTCATTTATTAATTACATAATATACTGTATAAAATATTGGATTATTAATGTATTTCTTTTAATACTTTGATACCATTTTGAATCATACTATTAAAGAATACTAAGTTTAAAAGTTCTGCAGAGTGAACATTTGGGATATCATAAGTATCTACCAAATTCATAGGTACAACTATATTTTTTTCAATATTATATTGATTAAAATAGGCTTTTAGAGTTATTGCAAATTGATATATACATATATCTGTACAATCACCAACTATAATTATGTTGTCTATATCATCAAAATCTAAACGTTCTAATGCAAAAAATCCATTAGTAGAATTTTTAGGAAGAATTAGTAGATTATTTATTGATTTAAGCTCATCAACCAATTCACTTTCTATATTATTTTCCAAACAGTGAACAGGATAACTCAAAAGCTCTATAGACTTAGAAGTATGGGAGTCAGTAAATGCTATTATTCGATTTAATTTATTTGCTATTTTTTTTGTAAATGCTTCAATTGGTTTTATTAAAGACTCTACTCTAGGAGAGTATAAAGCTCCTTGTTTTGCAAAACCATTATTGACATCAATTATAAATAAAGCAGTTTTACTCAAATCATAATTTTCTATTTTTTCTATTGGTAGATTATCTAAATTACTTTTTAAAGCTTCAAGTTCATTTAATAAGTTATCCATAGCTATACCTCCGAGATAAATTTAATAAAATTGTACATATTAATTATATAAAAGTCAAGGAGTACAAACATTGTAAGGTTAACTATGTTGTTTTGAACTTAAAAGATTTGAAGCTATATTTGGATAGTTAGTAAAAATGCCATCTACATTGAGCTTTAGACAATGTAGCATATCATCCTCTTCATTTACAGTATATACATTGATACC
The DNA here is from genome assembly GCF_045899875.1 of Clostridioides sp. GD02377. Lineage (NCBI taxonomy): Bacteria > Bacillati > Bacillota > Clostridia > Peptostreptococcales > Peptostreptococcaceae > Clostridioides > Clostridioides sp. GD02377. The sequence continues at coordinate 24,639 of NZ_JBJODA010000001.1, read as the reverse complement.
AAGTAAGTTTGTATGGCAAAGTTCAACAAGAGATTCATTTACTAAAATTAAAGGTGCATGAAGGTAACTATTACCTAGAAATTTAGCAAAATTGACTACATTGTTTATAGGTAAATAACACAATAATGCCGTTTTTACACTAGGGTCTAATTTATGAAAGTTTTTCAAGCTATTGCCATTAAAACTAGATATAAGAACTCGATTTTTCATATTGTATTTTAAAATAAGTCCCAAAACATCTTTTTCTATATTAGGATAATTCACCTTGTCAGTTTTTAGTTCTATATTTAAAATAAGGTCTGTAGGTGAAATTAAAATTAATACTTCTTCTAAAGTTGGAATTTTACATTCTTTGTTGTTTTGATATCCTTCAAAAGATGAATTTAGAGTCTTTAGTTTTTTTAAAGTAAGGTCTTTTACAAATCCATGTCCATTAAAAGTTCTATCAACTTTTTCATCATGAATAACTACAATTTTTCCATCTTTAGTCTTATGAACATCAAGTTCTATTCCATATATGTCCGTATCCAAACATTTTTTAAAAGCTAAAATAGTATTTTCTGGATATTTTCCACTAAAACCTCTATGAGCGTAAATATTCATTTATATAGCTCCTTCCAATAAATATAACTTATCTTAAAAAATTTTAATTAATATAATATATCATATTCTAAAAGGTATTGTTATATATTAATTAAATAACTATTTATAATTTATATATTATATAAATGTAGAAAAATAAAATCATATATGTGTTATAATATATTTTAAACATTGAAAATATTAAGAATTTAGCAGTTATAATAAGTATAATTTTATGCAAGCTCATGTGTTTAGAGCTTGCATATGTATTATTGATATATTTCTGTATCGCGAAAATAAAATTCCAAAAGAATTTTTCTATAGATTTAGTAGTAAGGGGGAATTTTGATATGTATGAAGTTAATTTAGAACGAGCTATGAATTATTGGATGGATTTGTTAGATGATTATACAAATATAGCAAAAATTCCAAATGATTTTTTTTATAAAGACTGTTCTGATGAAGTAGTAGATGAAGTTTTTAAGATGAATATTGAGAAACATGAAAGATTAATTCGGTATTCTAAAAATAATAATATCAGCATAAGTTCTATCATAGAAACTATATATGGTCTTATACTTCAAAAATATATATATGAGGATGATGTAGTCTTTGGAAAAACAATAAATATAATTCCAATAAGAGTTAGGGTTAGACAAAGTGAGAAATTTATAGATGTTGTAAGAAAGTTAAAAAGACAATGGAGTAGGTCTTTAGAATATGGATATTATTTATTATCAGATATAGAGAATAAAAATCATCTAAATACTAAACTTATAAATACCATATTTGTAGCTAAAAGTTTTGACTTATCATATGACTATGACATAGAAAAAAAAGGATATGATTTATCTGTAATAGTATATACAAAGAGGGCACTTAAAATAAAAATAAAATATAAGCCATCTATATACAAAAGAGAAACTATTAGAAGAATACTGAATCAATTTGATTATATAATAGAACAAATAATAAAAGATAACGATATTTTAATAGAAGATTTAGAATTTGTCTGTAAGAAAGAAGAAAAAGTATTATTAGAAGACTTCAATAATAATCAATATAAAGTTCCATATGATAAAAACTACATTGATTTATTTAGAGAACAAGCTAAAATAACACCTGATAATATAGCAGCTAGAGATGAAAATAGAAATTTAACATATAGAGAATTAGATGAGTTAACTGATAAACTTGCAGGTTATTTAAATCATATCGGAGTAAAAAGTGAAGATATAGTAGCTGTAATGTTACCAAGAGATATTAATATAATTATTACAGCAATAGGGATTATGAAATCAGGTGGAGCTTTTTTTCCAATAGATACAAGCAATCCAGAAGAAAGATTAAATTATCTTCTTGAAGATAGTAATGCAAAAGTAGTGATAACTACAGATGAACTTAGATGCAAAGTTGTAAATGAAAATACTATAGTACTTGATATAAATAATGAAAATATATTCAAAATAGGATATGAATTGACTGCAGAAATAACACCATCAAACTGTGCATATACGATATCTACATCAGGTTCAACTGGTAGACCAAAGACTATAGCCATAGAGCATAAAAGTCTAGTAAATATGTGCTATTATAGTGTAAAAGTAATAAATGCTACAGAAGATGATATATGTGGCATATACTTAAGCTTTAGCTTTGATGCTGTAATGAAACAGTTATTTCCATATTTGCTTATAGGTGCATCAATAAATATTATGCCTGAAGAAGCTAAATTTGATGAATATACAGTAAATGAATATTGTGAGGAAAATGATATAACTATTTTAGCATTACCAACAGCATTTGCAAAATTGTTTATACAAAATTGTAATAATAGTTCACTTAGAGTTGTACAGACTGGAGGAGAAAGACTAAAAGGGTATAGAAAACGTAACTATGAGTTGTATAATGAATATGGGCCAACAGAATTTACTGTTGTATCAACTTCTTTCCATGTAGATAAGGAATACGGAAAAATACCAATAGGTAAACCTATATTTAATACTTATGCGTATGTATTGGATAAAAAGAATAAACTATGTCCAATTGGAGTTCCAGGAGAGTTATGTCTATCAGGGATTCAAATATCAAGAGGTTATTTAAATAAAAAAGGGTTAACAGAGCAAGTATTTGTAGAAAATCCTTATAAAACTTGTGAATATAATAAGTTAATGTATAGGACTGGTGACTTAGTAAGATGGCTAGATGATGGAAATTTAGATTATATTGGAAGAATGGATAATCAAGTAAAAATTGATGAGTTTAGGATAGAGCTATATGAGATTGAAAATATAATAAACAATATTGCAGAAATTAAAAGTGTTGTTTGTATATCAAGGACAAATAATGATGGAGATATGTATATATGTGCCTATTATGTTATTGATGATAAAGATAGTGATAAGGTAAATGAAAGAGCAGTTAGAGAATATTTAAACGAGCATCTACCTCCATATATGATTCCAACAATAATAATGAGGATAGATAAAATACCAGTTACACCAATCGGAAAAGTAAATAAAAAAGCACTACCAGAGTGATTTTTTATTATGACAGGTGTCGTAAAGTTATTGCAGAAATTTCTTTATGACACCTGTTTTTTAGAATGAATCAATTTACACAAAAGAAAGAATTTTCTGTACATTTTTACTGTGATGAAAATTTGTTTATGGGAATGATTATTGTATTTTTTATACTTTTGCGTGTTTTAAAGTGTTTTTTTAACAAATTTAATTTTATATTAAAAATTTTTTTTATTTTTTATCTTAATGCTTTTTAGTATAATTGAAAAATAAAAAGAATATTAGCATAAAAATATCTAAAAATAGAAAATAATAATATGGGGTTAAATTTTAGTAACTTTAACTCGCTATTTGTAAAATAATAAAAAGTTAAGTTTTATATGTATATATGTTATAATATATACAAACTGAAAAGGGGTGAAAATTTTATGAACAAAAAATTACCTAAGGGTGCTTATGGTGAGGTTAGTGGAAAAGATTACGTTCCTTACATCACAGATAAGTCCAGAACCGGTGGAAATGTAGCTGTACTGATTATCGGTATCATTTTAGCTGCCATTTTTGCCGCATCTACAACTTATTCTGGAATGAAGGCTGGTCTTACTGTTGCAGCTGGTATTCCAGGAGCTATAATAGGTTCTGCTTTTGTTGGAGCATTTGCTCGTCAAAAGGGTATTCTTGGTAAGAACTTAATCCAAGGTATGTCAAGTGGTGGAGAATCTGTTGCAAGTGGATTCATTTTCGTATTACCAGCAGTTATATTAATTGGAAGCCAAATTACATTTTTAGAAGGCTTAGCTGTTGGAGTTGGTGGAGTTTTATTTGGTATAGGAGTTGCTGCTATAGTTCACAACTATCTAATAGTTGAAGAACATGGTAAACTTATGTACCCAGAATCAATGGCTATATCTGAGACACTTGTTGCTTCAGAAGCTGGTGGAGATTCAATTAAGTACATGGGAATAGGATTTGTAATAAGTGGATTTATTACTGTATTAACTGGTTCATTCTTAAATGTAGCAAACAATGTAATGAGTCTTGTAGGAAGTAAGTTCTACAAATGGAAATTTGATATCGAAGTAAATCCTCTACTTTTAGGAATAGGATTTATAGTAGGACTTGAAGTTTCTTTAACAATGTTTGCAGGAAGTATATTATCAAACTTTGGTATCGCACCTTTAATAGGATACTTTACAGATATGGCTAGAGATGGAGCTATGGTATGGAATAATCCTGCAATGCCTCTTAACCAAATGGATGTTGGAGCTATATCTAGTAGTTATGTAAAATATATAGGTGCTGGTATGATGCTTTGTGGTGGTATTATTGGTGCAATAAAACTTATACCAACTATAATCGCTTCTATAAAAGAAACACTTAAAGCTAAATCAAGTACTGGAGAAGGAGAAGAAGGTTCATCTATACAAATGATACTTTTATTAGGTGGAGTAGTTGTTGGATTCCTAGCAGCGTTCTTAATTTCTGGTAATATTGCTATGGCAATTATTGGAGCTATCATATCTCTTTTATTATCTTTATTATTTGTTATAGTAGCAGGACGTTTAACAGGAACAATAGGAACATCAAACCTTCCAGTTTCTGGTATGACTATTGCTTCTCTAGTTATTGTAACATTAGTATTTGTTGTAATGGGCTGGACTGATTTAGAAGCTAATAAATCATTACTTTTATTTGGTTCATTTATAGTTGTTGCTATTGCTATAGCTGGAGGTTATACTCAATCTCAAAAAGTAACTTATATCATTGGTGGTAGCAAAAATGAAATGCAACGTTACTTTACAATTGCAAGTATAGTTGGTGTTATAGTTGTTGTTGGAGTAATTTTATTACTTTCTGACCAACTTAAAGCAACTGGTGATAATGTTCAATTTGCATTACCACAAGCTAACTTAATGTCAACATTAACTTCTGGTATTATGTCAGGTAGTTTACCTTGGGTTATGATTATTGTTGGAGTATTTATGGCAATTGTTTTATATGCATTAAATTTACCAATAATGACTATAGCTATAGGATTCTATTTACCAATAGCAACTACTTCTATAATATTAGTTGGAGCATTAATCCGTTTATTTGTTGAATTGGTATCTAAAACTGAAAAAGAAAAAGAAGTTAAAGTTTCTAATGGTATAAGTTTATCTTCTGGTCTTGTTGCTGGTGGTTCTATCATTGGTTTAATAGGTATAATATTACAAGTAACTGGAGTTATAACTCCAAAAGTACCAAGTGGATTTGCTGCAACAAATTCAATGGCAATTGCTTTATTGGTAGTTTTAGTTGTACTTACAGCATTACCTATTGTTTTATCTAAAGTAAAAAATAATGAGCAAGAGTAATGATGTTTTAGATATTGTATTTAAAATTACTAGTGGACTTGAATATGAAGTAGATGAAAATAGTATTGTAACGATACTTGAAAAACAGGACCATAAAATCCAAAAGTTTTTTAGAAAGTTAAAAGCTAGGATACCTAAATATAAAAAAATAGAACTAGATGAATATTCTAGTTTCGTATTTTTACAGATTGATGGTCAAAGGACTGTTAGAGCGATAGGCGAGAACCTAGAAGCTAAATATGGAGAAGAATCTTATCCACTTTATGAAAGATTGTTAGTTTTTTTAAATCATATTGAAGTTAATTGTCACTATGTTGAAAGACTGGATATATAAATATAAGGAAGCTTATTATAGGATATATCGGAATGTAAAAGTTAGAAGATAATTATAAAAGAGGCTATCTCAAAATGGAGATAAGCCTCTTTTTTAGTGTTAAAATTATGAAAATATATTTAAAACCTGTAAATTTAAATTAGAAATTATTAAACTTAATATTAACATATAATTATTTATTATTAGCTATTTCATCAGCTAGATTATTTAAATATTCCCATCTCTCATATTTATGTTCAAGTTCCTTTTCTAGTCTTGACTTTTCATCTAAAATTTCTTGAAGCTTAGTAAAGTCAGTTGAAAATTTTGAAGTACTTTCATCAAGTGTTGAAATTTTAGATTCAAGTTTTTCTATATCAGATTCAATATTTTCAAATTCTCTTTGTTCATTATATGAGAATTTGAGTTTTTTATCATTTTTAGGTTTTTCTTTTTTTGAAGTAGTAGAATCGTCTTTTTTTATTGACTCCTTTTTAGACTCTTCAAACTCAATTCCTTGAATCTCTCTATATATAAGATAATCACTGTAATTACCTGTATATACATGGATTTTTCCATTTCCTTCATATGCAAATATTTTATTACAAATTCTATCTAAGAAATATCTATCATGTGATACTGTAATTACTACACCTCTAAATTCATCAAGATATTCTTCTAAGATTTTAAGTGTCTCAATATCTAAGTCATTTGTAGGCTCATCCAACAGAAGTACATTAGGAGCTGTCATAAGGATTCTAAGAAGGTGGAGTCTTCTTCTTTCACCACCAGATAATTTACCTATCAAAGTATACTGCATGGTACCATTAAAAAGGAATCTTTCACACATCTGAGAAGCTGTAATTCTAGTACCATCTGAAGTCTCTATATAATCACTAGCTTCTTTTACATAGTCTATAGCTCTCATATCAATGTTCATATGAGAGTCATCTTGAGAAAAACAACCTATTTTAACTGTATCTCCAATTGAAATATATCCACTATCAGGTTCTATTTCTCCATTAAGTATGTTTATAAGGGTTGATTTACCCATACCATTTTTTCCTATTATACCAATTCTATCAGTACGAGCTAAAGTATATTCTAAGTTATCTATAACTGTATTACCTTCAAAAGCTTTGGATATATTGTGTATTTCTATTATTTTATTTCCAAGCCTACTTGATGCAACTGATATATCAAGATTTTCATCAGGCTTGAAAGTTTCCCTGTTTGTAAGTTCATCGAATCTTTGTAAACGAGCTTTTTGTTTTGTACTACGAGCTTGAGCTCCTCGTCTAACCCAAGCAAGTTCTGTTCTAATTAAATTTTGTCTTTTATCTTCAATACTTGCTTCTAGTGCAAGTCTTTCCATTTTCTTTTCTAGAAATATTGAATAATTACCATCATAACTAAATAATCTACCTTTATCTAGTTCAATGATTCTATTCGTAACACGATCCAAAAAGTATCTATCATGAGTTATCATAAGTAGTGAACCTTTTCTTGAATTGAGATATTCTTCAAGCCAATCTATAGTATCATTATCTAGATGATTAGTAGGCTCATCCAGTATCAAAAGCTCACAAGGAGTAATAAGGGCTGATGCTAAAGAAACTCTCTTTCTTTGACCTCCAGAAAGTTCTGCTATTTTTTGATTAAAATCATTTATACCAAGTTTCGTAAGCACTGACTTGGCTTCACTTTCCAAATCCCAAAGATTTAAAGCATCTATTTTTTCGTGTATTGATAATAATTTTTTATTCAATTCATCTGTAAAGTTTGAATTAAGTCTTTCCAAAATTTCTTGATATTCACCAAGTAGTTTTAATTCCTCTGAAGTCCCATTAAATACTTGTTCAAGTACAGTTGAATTTTCATTATAAGTTGGGTTTTGAGGTAGATACTCTATTCTAATACCATTAGTTTTTGTTATATTACCAGTTTCGCTTTCTTCAACTCCTGCAATAATCTTAAGTAAAGTAGATTTACCAGTTCCATTTACACCAATGAGTCCTATTTTTTCACCATCATTGATTCCAAGAGATATACTTTCAAGTAATTTTTTTTCGGAATAACTTTTACTTATGTTTTCCAATGTCATTAAATTCATATAATTCACCTTTATTTCTAATCTATTATTTTTCAAAATGTTGATAGTCTGGGTTTTTCCAATATCCACCCCAACTCCAACCTCTGCTTACAAAAGCATTATAACAATCATCACCTTTTTTTATCATTCCAAATTTCGAAGTAGACCTATCAGCATAGACTGTGCTTACTTTAGGACTAACATTATCTCCAGAAACTTGAGGATTCTGTAATGGATTTATATCTATAGCACGTCCTTTACCATGGTTTGAAACGACACTTGTACCAGCTACAGTTCTATAACAAAATGATGAGGTATTATTATCAGACATAGATTTTTCATCTACAGCATCATAATCATCTATTAGTTTGATTTTTTCAATTGGATATTTTTTTTCATATAATTCCTTAAAAATATCCACAATTTCTGGAGCTAGTTCACTATTTACTATCATTTCTCCTTGATGAGTCTTTTCATCAAATCCATAGTATGTAAGCTTTAAATAAGATAGGCTATCAAAGCTTATAGGTTCATCAGAAGGCATAGATTTACCAATCATCTTGGTTTTTATATTATCTGGTATTGAAGAATATGAAAAAGTAGGTTTGATATTGTTGTCTTCCTGCTTTTTACTAGAGCTTTGATTATTTTTAGAATCATCTGTTGTATTGTTTTTATTTTGCATAGTTTCTTGGCTGTTTATGTTATCTTTTTTGTTAGGATTAGAGAAAAGTATCTCATATATAGATAATAAGGCAAGAAATAATACAGTTATTACAATTGTTAATTTTAATTTATTAATCTTTTTTCGTTTTGACTTTTTACTCATATTATCCCCCAGTGTTAGATTCATATAAACTATATATATTATACATCATAAAAATAAACTAGGCTAACAATATTTAGTTAACCTAGGACATTTCATCTATAGTTTCTCCAATTATTTTTATTCCAATTTCAATGTCTTTGAAAGATAACCTAGAAAATCCAAGTCTTAGAGTGTCATAACCAGAATCGTCTGTAAAGAATAAATCTCCAGGCATAAATATAACATTTTTTTCATAACATTTTTCCAATAGTTTTCTAGTATCTATGTTTTTTAATTTTATAAATATATGCAAACCACCATCACCTAAGATGTATTCTGTGTTTATATATTTTTTTATACATTCATATGCAAAGTTAAATTTATCTCCATAGAATTTACGTATTTTTTTAACATATTTTTCAAAAGCACCATTGCTCAAATAATCGAATAAAATTCCTTGGTCCAAAAATGATACATGTATATTTCTGCATCTTTTAACACTTTCTAACTTATCGATTACTTTTTTATCTGCAAATATCCATCCAATTCTCATTCCAGGAAATAAAATTTTCGAGAAACTGCCAATATATACAACTCCATTATTCATATTGTCAAGAGAGCAGATAGGAAATATATGAGAACTATTGTAGAGCAATTCTTCATTAAAACCATCTTCTATAATTGCTATGTTATACTTTTTCATAAGATTATAGAATTTGTATCTATTTTCAGGAGTCATTACAATCCCTGTAGGATTGTGATAAGAAGGTGTAATATATGCAAATTTTATTTTATTTTTGTACTCAATTAAGCGTTTCTCTAGCATATTAAAATCCAAACCATCTTCATGTATGTCTACACCTAAGATATTAAGATTATGCGATTTCATAATTTTTATAGCAGTATTATGAGTAGGATTCTCACATATTATGTAATCTTTTTCTTGCGTAAAAGATGACATAATAATGTCAAAGCCTTCTGTAAATCCATTTGTTATTAGTATATCTTTGCTATTAATATCAACACCCTTGTTTGTCATGTATTTTAGTAAATAATCAATAAGGGGTTTGTAACCCTGTGCATATCCATAATTGAGCAATTTGTGACCTTCTAATGATATTCTATTTAGAAAAGATTTTTTGAATTCTTCCATATCAAATAAATCTCCATCTGGAGAGATACTTTTAAATGAGATTAAGTCAGAGCTCCAAGGAATCTCACTTTTTATAATATCCAATTCATTAGCTTTTTTGGAGTATGTATTCTCTAAACAGTCCCAGTTCAAAGACCATGTAGTATTTGAAGATTTATTCTTTGATTTAACAAATGTACCTTTTCCAGAAATAGAGTAGATTAGTCCTTCAGATTTTAATTCTTCATAGGTTAAGACTATAGAATTTCGACTAACTTGTAAAAGCTGACTAAGCTCCCTTGTAGAAGGGAGCTTACTATTGTCTGGAATTAATCCTTTTGATATCATATCACTTATATAATTTTTAATTTGTATATAAATTGGTTCATTATCATTTAATTTTAGATTTGAAAATATCAAATTACCACCTCAAATTATTTTATCTAATTTAAAGAGTATTCTATAAGTTTATCTAATAGCTCACTATACTTAATACCTCTAGCAGATGCACTTCTAGGAATTAAACTAGTTTGAGTCATGCCAGGAAGAGTATTTAGCTCAAGAACATATGGAATACCTTCACTTATAATCATATCAACTCTTACATATGCTTTGCAATTAAAAATTTTCCAACAAGTCTCAGAAATTTCATTTACTCTTTTTTGAAGTTCATCTTCTAAATAAACAACTTCTTCTTTTGCTCCTTTTTCAACTGAGTATTTAGCTTCATAATCAAAGAAACCTGAATCGGATTTTATAGATATTGTAGGGAATACTTCTCCATTTAGTATAAATGAAGTATATTCTCCACCTGGTATATACTTTTCAATCATTACAAATTCATCAACTTCTAGTCCTTTGCGAACTGCATCCTCAACTTCATCTTTAGAATGAATAAAGAATGTGGCTACACTTGAACCTCCTGAATTTGGTTTTATAAATACTGGATAACCTATCTTATCTATTTCATCATAGTCTATTTCATCAACTGATTTTACTAAAGCCCATGGAGCAGTAGGAAGATTTGAATCTCTAAGCATTTTTTTAGTTATATTTTTATCCATACACATTCCACTGCAAAGAGGTCCACATCCAGAATATGGTATATCCATAGTTTCAAGTATTGATTGAATACATCCATCTTCTCCAAACTTACCATGTAGGGCAAGTATTGCAAAATCTACATCTTCTGGTATTTTTGTAAATATATCTTTTTTATCATCTATTATTACTTTTACAACATCATATTTATTTTTATCAAGATTATTATATATCTCTTTTCCTGAGTTTAAAGAAACTTCTCTCTCTGATGATATTCCACCCATTATAACTGCTATTTTCATATTATACACTCCTATTTTGATTTTTATTATTTTAAATTAAATTTTTTATTTACTTACTTAATTATATGAATTAAGAGTTGATGATGAAAGTACCACTATATATGAAGTTTGTATCATGTGTGGTTTTGGAGTAATAATCTAATTTAAAGATATATTTAAATGATTTTTTAACTTTATTTATGTTATTATTTTTGCTAAAATTATTGTTATGAACTTAAGACTAGTCTTAATGGCTATAAAATCAAGGAGTGATAAATTTTGAAAGCTGAAATAATAAGTGTAGGAACAGAAATATTATTAGGTGATATAGTAAATACAAATTCTCAATTTTTGGCTAAAGAGCTTGCATCATTGGGAATAGAAGTATACCATCAGAGTACAGTTGGAGACAATAAGCAAAGACTTTTAGAATGTTTTGATGAAAGTTTAAAGAGAAGTGATTTAGTAATTACTACAGGTGGTCTTGGACCAACTGGTGATGATATGACAAAAGAAACTGCAGCAGAATACTTTGGTCAGGAACTAGAATTACATAAACCATCATTAGAAGTTTTGGAATCTTTCTTCGTTAAAACAGGAAGAAAAATGGCTGAAAACAATATGAAACAAGTATACTTTCCAAAAGATGCTATAGTATTAAAAAATAATAATGGTACAGCTCCAGGAGCAATTCTAAAGAAAAATGATAAAAGTATAATAGTATTACCTGGACCACCAAGAGAAATGAAAGCTATGTTTAATGAGAGTGTCAAACCTTACTTACAACAATTTACAAATGAAATGCTAGTATCTAAGACTTTAAGACTATATGGAATAGGGGAGTCAAATCTGGAATTAGAAATTCTCGATATAATCAATGAACAAACCAATCCAACAGTTGCTTTGTATGCAAAGGAGTTAGAAGTTACAATAAGAATAACTGCAAAAGCTAAAAATGAAAAAGATGCTTTTGAATTAATAAAACCAGTGGAAGAAGAAATAAAAAATAGAGTTGGTAAATATATATATACTGAAGGTGATATTTCAGTGTCTGAAGGAGAGACTGCATTAGAAGATGCTGTTGCTAAACTTCTTGTAGAAAAAAACTTAACAATAGCAGTAGCTGAATCTTGTACTGGAGGTTTAGTTTCTTCATCTCTTATAAATTATTCAGGAATATCTTCTGTGTTTCTTGAAGGGTGTGTAACATATTCTAATGAGGCTAAAATGAAAAGATTAGGAGTAAAAAGAGAAACTTTAGAAGAATTTGGAGCAGTAAGCGAGCAAACAGCAATAGAAATGGCTGAGGGCATTGCTAAAGGGCTAGGAGCTAATATAGGCATATCTACAACTGGAGTAGCTGGACCTGGCGGAGGAACTGAAGAGAAGCCTGTAGGATTAGTTTATACTGCAATATATATAAATGGGAAAACGGTAGTGAAAAAAAATATATTTAATGGAGATAGAAGAAAGATAAGATTAAGAGCTACTAGAGATTTGCTTAATGAATTGAGAATACAATTAGAAAAGCTTTAAATTATTATTATATTGGATATATTTAAAGCATTGGTATAATATAAAATCATTTTTGGAGGCTTTTAATTTATGATAAAACATATATTTTGTGATTTAGATGGAACTCTATACGAAAATGGAACTATAACAGAAGAGGATATATCAGCAATTGAAGAAGTAGAAAAAAAGGGTGTGCAGTTTAATGTTGCTACAGGTAGAATATTTAAACAGGCTCGTAATATTATTAAAGACAATTTAGATATGAATGGATATTATATATGTGAAAATGGCTCATTTATACATGATAAAGATTATAATGTAATTTTTAAAAGAACTATAGACGATAATTTAGTGAAAAAAGTTATTGATAGATTTGAGTCAAGTGATGCACAATTGTACTTTAAGTATAAGGGTGATGTAATTGTGGGTAGTGATACAACTGCTTTTAGACACTATTCTAGTGATTTCATAGTTGACCCTGACTTTGAGAAAAGAAGTAGTTTTGATAACCTTATAGGAAATATAGGGGTATGCTCTGAAAATTTAGAAGAGTTATCTAGAATAGAATTGTATCTAAAAAGTGAGTTCAGTGATGTATTAGAAATATATTTTTCTGGAACTTATACTTTAAATATAGTACCTAAAAGTGTATCAAAAAGAGGAAGTATAGAACATGTAATAAAAACTTTAAATGTAAGTCCAGATGAGGTTGCTACTATTGGAGATTCTCCAAATGATATTTGCATGTTGGAAGGATTTAAATACAGTTTTGCAATGTCCAAAGCGAGGGAAGAAGTAAAACAAAGTGCAAATTATATAGTGGATAGTGTGAAAAATGCTATTGATGTTATAATGGCGATAAATAGTTAGATACAAGATTTATATAGTTAATAAAAATTTAATGGAATATATTTTCCTACAAATATATTAAGTAATTAATTTTAGAGATTTTGTTTACTTAATATAAAAAATGACTGTTCTAAAGAATTATAAAATTATCTTTTATATTCTATAGAGCAGTCATTTTGATTATACTTAATTATAAGTTCAAAAGTTCTTAAATTAACCACAATTTGCTATATGATATGATTTTATTGTATTAGATAAAATAGCATCCAATATATAATTTATAACACTATTACAAGTATAAGCTGAAAACTTTAAATCATTCATATAATCAGTTTTCTTTTTATATTCATTGTAAAGCTTAGTAAAAAATTTTTCAAAACCGTTATTTATACTAGTACCTTTAATTTTAGACAAATCAACATCTTTTGCAAATGCTCCAAGTTCTCTTTCATAAGTAACATGTTTATTTAGACTATGTTTAAATTCCCAACGTTCACTATGAGCTACACAGAAAAAATCGCATAGAAAGTGACATATAACTCCTAGCTCTTGGCTAAGTCTGCTTACTGAGAAATATTTAGAAAGACTATCTATAGTAAGACTACACAAATAGTTTATTTTGGAAACAACCATATTAAATGATTCATCTAAATAATGTTTTTTTAATTTATATTTAGAAAAAGCATCTGGCTTTATATTACCATATATAAAGTTTTTTTCACTTATAAAGAATGTTTTATTTTCATCTATATTATCAAGTATTGATTTTGCCATAATAAAATGAGTATTCATTAACATATTTACACCTCGTATAGTTTGTTAGACTTATTAAATATATTATTATGATATGATATTTATGATAAAAGTTTAATGGTAAATATATGAAACTAAGTCAATCATATTTATTTAAATAATTTCAACCATATTCATAATACCAGTAAATGGCCAAATTTACAATATGTAAATAGTGTTAAGTTTTTGTTTATCAAATTTAAAATTAAGTATTAGTATACTTTCTAATTAACCTACTAGCTTTAGATTGAGAAATTTCAAGGTGTTTAGCTACTTTATAAGAGCTGCCAAATTTTTCATAACTATCCAAAATTATATTTTTTTCATATTCCATAATTAGTGTGTCAAGATTTTTATTCTTACAATTAATGGATGTTAAATCAGATACTATATCTTCATTAATTTGAGATATATTCAATTTATTTTCATTATTGTCAATAGTTACATTTTTTGTAAGTATATTTGGTAAATCATTTACTGTTATATGATTATTTGTGCAAGTAAGTAAGATTTTTTGAATTATATTTTGTAATTCTCTTATATTGCCTGGGAATCTATAGTTTGCAATAATATTTATAGCCTCTTTAGAAATAGTTTTATTTAAATTAAAGTCACTTGAATACCTATTAAAATAATATTTTATAATTTCTACGAGATTATCTTTTCTTTCTCTAAGAGGGGGTAATTTTATTTCTATAACGTTTAATCTATAATATAAATCTTCTCTAAACTTTTTTTCCTTTACTTTTGAAATTAAATCAGCATTTGTAGCAGATATAATCCTTATATCAACTTTTTTGTTTTTTAAACTTCCAACTGGGGTAAAAGTTTTATCTTGTATTAATTGTAAAAATTTTGCTTGTAAATTTTGTGGTATATCTCCTATTTCATCTAGGAAAAGAGTACCTCCATCAGCTAATTCTACAAGTCCAACCTTACCCCTGGTACTTGCACCTGTAAAAGCACCTGAAGTATATCCAAAAAGTTCAGATTCAAGGAGTTGTGGAGATATAGTAGCACAATTTATGGTTATAAATGGACCATTAGCTCTATTGCTGTTGTGATGTATATATCTAGCAAGTGAACTTTTTCCTGTTCCTGACTCTCCCAAGAGAAGAACACTTACGTCTGTTTTAGAAACATGATTTACTGTATTTATGATAGGTCTCATAACTAGACCATCCATAATTACAGTATCTTCAATTCTAAGAGCAGTTCTATATAATGTTTCTACTTCAGACTTATATTTTTTTACTTGTTTTCTTGTATCTTCAAGTTTATTCTTTATATTATTAAGTTCAGTTATGTCTCTACAATTCTCAACAGTAAATTCTAAGTTTCCATTTTCATCAAATACAGGGGTAGCAGTTATAATGAGTTTTTTTCCTGTTTGAGTATCTTGTTCTAGTGAAAATTTAGACTTTGTTTTTAATACAACTGGTATGGGGCTTTTTGTTGAATATCCAGATTCTTCTAAAAAAGAAACGTTTTTCCCTAAAATATCTTCTTTTTTTAGACCGTAATTTTCCTCAAATGCTTTATTACAATATATTATTATTCCTTTATTATCAGAGGCACATATTTCGTCATGAGAAGCCTCCAATATCTTTTGGTAAAATTCCAAATCTAATTCAAAATTCATTTTTCCGTTGTCCTCCTAAAATTTTAATGATATATTAAAATAGGTTTAATTTGTTAAATATAATTAAAATTTAATATTTATATAATATATAAGTTTCAGTCTATTTTAACTTTAAATAAGTTATATATAACTTATTTTACAATTAAAACAAGTCTAAATCAACTTAAAATGTATATGAAACAAATATGAAAAAATTGAAGATTTATCAGTATTATTGAAAATACTAGGTTTTTGGTGTTGACACATATTGGATTAAAGTGGCATAATTTTTGCTTAACAAAAACGATGTGCATTGACTTAAATAAAATTAGAGGGGATTTTAAAATGGGAGAAAAAAGTAAAGGGTATGTATTTATAGCGACAGCAGGAATATTATGGGCTACACTTGGTTTATTTGGAAAGTTTTTAATGGGAAATGGATTGACATCAGAACAGGTAGCATTTACAAGGTTGTTTTTTGGGTTTATAGTTTTGGGAGTATATTCTTCTATAAGAACACCACATATTTTAAAAATAAGTAAAAAAGGAATCATATATTCAATAATAATAGGTATTATATGTCAAGCTATGTTTAACTTATGTTATTTTAAAGCAATTGAAACTGTAGGTGTATCAGTAGCAGCAGTTTTATTATATACTTCACCATTATTTTTAGCAGTATTTTCAAAAATCTGTTATAAAGAGAGCATTACTAGAAGTAAAGTACTTTCACTTATTTTTTGCTTTATGGGTGCAGTTATGGCAGTGACTGGTGGAAGTTTAGATTTTCAAAATTTAAGTGCTTTTGGACTTTTACTTGGTATATTATCAGCAATAGCATATGCACTTATGCCAACTATTAGTAAAAATGCCTTGAAAGAATTCTCAAGTTCGACAATATTAGTATACAGTTTCTTATTTGGAGCTATCTTTATGATTCCATCTGCTAGACCTTGGGAGATACTGTATTATGCTAAAGATTTAAATATTTTATCTTGTATGTTAATGTTAGGTGTTGTACCAGCTGCACTGGCATATATTTTTTATGCAGCAGGTATATCTAAGGGAGTAGAGTTATCTGTTGCAGGTGTTGTGGCATCAGTAGAGCTAGTTGGTTCTGTAATAATCGGTTGTACTATATTAGGAGAAAATTTTTCTTTATGGAAGTTATTTGGAGTGATGCTGATGCTAATATCAGCAGTAGTAGCACTTAATCTTTCTTATGATGGAATAAAAATGTTTTGTAAATCCAACAAGTTAAAGCAGATTGAAAAAACAGAAAGTATTTAGAATTAGAGGTTTAAAGGTATTGAGATTTAAAAACATTGAAATTAATAATGTTACATAAAATTATAGGTAATTGTAGTTAATTTAGAAATATAAATTAAATTTTTTATTATATACTATAAAATATACAAATTAATATCTTGTTTTATAAATACTAAATAACTATAGAGAGAATCATGTTTACATAACTCTTTCTATAGTTATTATTATTTTGATACTGTTTTATGTGCAATACATATACATAATTAAAAAAACTTGCAACCTTGATAAGAATTTCGAGCTTTCAAGGTATCATCAATTTGATTTAAAATTTCCCATTTCTTTAGACTCCATAAAGGGCCAACTAGTTCATCTCTTTTGCCATCACCAGTAAGTCTATGGATTATCATAGTTTCGGGAAGTATTTCTAATTGGTCACATACTAGATTTATATATTCATCTTGTTCCATAAGAGTTAGCATGCCATTTTGTAGCATCTTTTCCATAGGAGTGTCTTTTATAACATGTAATAGATGGATTTTTATGCCATCTACACCCATTTTACCAACAGCTTTTGCAGTTTCCATCATCATATTATAATCTTCGCCAGGAAGACCATTTATAATGTGTACAACAACCTTTATATTTTTAGCCTTTAGTTTTTCAACACCTTCTACAAACGATTTATAATCATGACCTCTATTTATAATTTTAGATGTGGAATCATGAATCGTTTGAAGGCCAAGCTCAACCCATAAGTTAGTTCTTTTATTTAGTTCAGATAAGTATTCTACAACATCATCTGGCAAACAGTCAGGTCTTGTTGATATTGAAAGACCTATGACATCATCTAGTTCTAATATGGTTTCATACTTTTCTTTTAAAATTTCAAGAGGAGCATACGTATTTGTATAGGCTTGAAAGTAACCAATATATTTTGCATGAGGCCATTTTTTTAACATCATTTCTCTTATATTATAAAATTGACTAATAAGATTATCTTTAGGGTTACCAGCAAAGTCACCAGAACCTTCCTTGCTACAATAGGTACATCCACCATAGCCAATACTTCCATCAATGTTTGGGCAAGTAAATCCTGCATTTATTGATACCTTAAAAACTTTTTCACCAAAAGTATTTCTAAGATAATAATTCCAAGTATGATACCTTTTATTATCAAAAGCATATTTAAATTTATCCAAAGTAATCACCTATTTCTAATAAAATTGTACACTGGACTTGTACAAAAAACATATTACCATAAATATATAACTTAAACAAATTCTATTTTAAATTATATGAAAATAATGCAAGAAAATATTTAATATTTTCTTGCATTATTTCCAGAAAAGAATAGAATTAGTCCAAATAATATTATGAAAAAGGACATTATTGATACTATAAATCTAGATAGAAAAAGTGGAGACAGTATAAGACATATGCCAAATAGAGTCTTAATTATATTCCAAGTTGTAAATTTAGAATATGGATTGTTTTTGCTATTTACAAGTGCCACTAATTGATTAAATATTAAATAAAATCCTAAAAATAATGAAAATATACTTTGTATTTTTTGCGGAAATATGAAAAGTAATATACATGCAATTATTAGAATCCATTGAACATTAGTAGATGGCTTAATCTCTTCTTTAGTAGCATATCTTTTTAATTCATTGATATTTTTTAGATTTAAATATGCAAAGAATAAAAGAGCAATACCAAAAGTCCAAGAAATTAGTTTTATCCCTAATGTCTTAAATGTAAGGCATAATACTCCTAATACAATGAGTAATACTCCCATTAACATAAACTTAGTAGCATTTTCTTTTTTATTAAAGTTATTAAAATCGATATTAAAATTTGTGTACATAAAATCACCTCCAAAATCAATAGAACAATTATAACAGAAATTTATATTCAAATAAAGTCACCAAGTATAAAAATTAAACTGTACTTAGTAATTAATTGATAGGTTGTATCATAAACTTTTATTAATAGAATTATATAGGAGGAGGTTTGTCCATGACAAAATTATGGGCAATAATATTTGCATTATTAGCAGGTGGGTCTACTGCTCTTGAAGCCTTTATAAATGGAGAACTAGGTAAAAGTACAACAGCGTTAGTTGCAACATTTATAAGCTTAACTGTAGGGGCAATATTTTTTTTGGCAAGTATAATAGTTACAGGTGATTTAAAGTGTTTGGTGTCTATAAATGGTTTTAACTATAAGTTATTACTAGGGGGAGTATTTGGTGGGCTAATAATATATTTTACAGTAAAAGCAATTCCAAATTTAGGCGTATCAAATACACTTATATTAACTCTTGTATCTCAAGTTCTAGTTGGTTTTTTTATTGATAGCGTGATTTTAGGACAAGAAACAATGCATTTATACAAGTACATAGGTGTTATACTTTTAATATTGGGAACATTTTTTATAGTAAATTAGTAATTTAAAGTACTATATAATTTGCTATACAACTCAGATATTTGGTATAATTATGGTAACAAAACAAAGTTAGATGAAAGAGGTGTTAGAATTGGCTGATGAAAAATTTGTAATGTCATTTAGTGGTGGTAAAGATAGTATATTAGCATTAAATCGAATGTTGAAAAAAGGATATAAGCCTGTGGCACTCTTGACAACTATAAGTGAAGAACATGGGAAATCATGGACACATAATTTAGAATATAATATGCTTAAACAGGTAAGTAGCAATATAGGATTACCTTTATTAGTTGCTGAGTGTGGAGTAGAAGGATATGAAGAGAGTTTTGAGAGAGCTTTAATAAAAGCTAAAAATATGGGAGCAACAATATGTGCATATGGAGATATAGACATAGAAAGTCATAGAAAATGGGATTCTGATAGATGTGATGCAGTTGGTATGAAAGTAAGTTTACCATTGTGGCAAGAGAGTAGAGAAAATTTAGTATATGAATTTATAGAAACTGGATTTTGCAGTGTTGTAACAAAAGTAAACTTAAAGTATCTAGGAGAGGAATTCTTAGGAGAAAAATTGACTAGAGAGCTTGTGAAAAAGATAAAAGATGCAGGTGCTGACCCATGTGGAGAACATGGTGAATATCATACATTTGTAGTGGATGGTCCAATATTTAAAAAGCCTGTAGAGTATGAAGTGAAAGGAACTTCAACAAAAGATGGTTATGGATATTTAGAAATAAAATAATTACATAAATAAAATACCTATTATATAATCCTAGTTTTTGCAAAGGTCTAGTTTTTGCAAGATTGTATAATAGGTATTTTTTATTTTATATATTTTACATAATATTCTTTAAGCAACCTTATTTAGATTAGAGTCTAATGTAGAATAATTCTTTTTTAGGAAAACTATTGATAAAATAAGGCATATAAATTCTGAAACAATAGTAGTCATCCATATTCCTTGACCGCCAAATATTAGTATCATTGAAATTAGACTTAGAACAACTATTACAAGTCCTCTACCAAGGGATATAACAGTAGAAATTGATGGTTTTTCTACTGAAACAAAGAATCCAGAAATTATTACGTTAATTCCTACAAGTAAGAAAGATATAGAGAATATTTTAAATACACGAATTCCTTCATTGAATAGTACGGTTTCCTCTGGGTGTATGAATAAAGAAACTATTGGTCCTGAAAAAGCCATACAAGTTGCAAATACAGCAATTGATGCTATTACTGTGGCTTTTATCCCCATCTTTAATAATTTTTTTACGTTATCTATATTCCCTGCACCGTAATAAAAACTAGTAAGAGGTTGCATACCCTGAGTTATACCCATCATAGTCATAAGTACCAATGTATTTATATAATTTATAACACTGTAATAGATAAGAGCACTTTCACCAATATATTTAGTAAGACTCAAGTTAAAAAGTAAGACAACTATACCACAACTTAATTCAGTAGTCGAATCTGGGAAGCCTATAAATATAATTTTTCTAAGTGTTTTGAAATCGACTTTAAATTTTGAGAAATTCAAAGTTGAGTTTTTTCTTAAAAAATGTATCAAGAAAAAAACAGTAGAAAAGACTTGAGATAGACCTGTCGCGATGCCGGCACCTTTTACACCCCATCCAAATTCAATTACAAATAAGTAATCAAGTACGATGTTTGTAAGAGCAGATATTATTACACCAACAGTAGCTAATATTGGGAATCCATCAGTTTTTATTATAACTTCTAGAGAGTAAGATACTATAAAGAAGCCATTAAAAAATATTATTATTCCTAGATAATCTTTAACCATACCAATTGTAGATTCTGTGGCTCCTAAAAATAATGCTAATCTGTCTAAATTAAAAAAAGTTATAGCTAAAATAATTATAGATAATATAATTATTGATACTAAGTTGAATGAAAAGACTTCATTTGCAGACTTAATATCTTTTTTGCCAAGATAAATTGCAATTATAGTAGATGCACCAGTTGAAAATAACAGAGAAACTGCAAATATAAAATTAATAAATGGCATTGATATGTTTACAGCAGCTAAAGCTAATTCACCAACTCCTTTACTTACAAATATTCCATCAACCATTGTATATAATGAGAAAACCCACATTGCAACTACAGATGGTGCTAGGTATTTAAAAAACCTCTTACCTAGGCTCATGTTTTCGTTTATAGATATTTTGGTATCCATTTATTACCACTCCTTGTAAATCTATTATAAAAATATTAAACTATTAATTAATAATTTTATTTCTAGTATAAATGATAAACTATGGTATAGTACTAATGTCAACAGCAAATAGTAAATAATTATAGATTTTATTAAATGATAGTGATTTTAAGCGTTTTATAAGTATATTCTATTATATATATTACTGACATTTAACTGACAAATAGGAAAAAAAGTACTTTAACTGACATTTAACTGACCATTATTTGAATAGTATTTTGCTTATATTTTCAGATGCTTCTTTGTCCATTTCATCTAATAGGTGAGAATATCTATTCATAGTTATTTTTATATCTGCATGTCCTAATCTTTCAGAAATAGCTTTTATGTTAGTACCTGAGAGTAACATTAAAGTTGCATTTGTATGTCTTAATTCATGTACTTTTATATCTCTAAGATTATTATCTCTTAATAGTTTTTTAAAAGGAGCAACAAAAGTTGGTTGAACCCATGGGTTGAATCTTTTATTTAAGCATATCAAATCGAATTCATTTTTCAATATACCTTGTAATTTTAACTTATTTTGTTTTAATTTTTCCTCTTTAAGTAAACTTATAAGTTCATCAGGACCAAATAATTTTCTTTTTGATTTAGGGGTTTTAGGGTCTTTGAAGATTATTTTATTGTCTACATAAACTAATGTTTGATTTATATGTATGATTTTTTTATCAAGGTCTACATCTGACCATCTAAGTGATACAGCTTCACCAAAACGTAATCCAAGAGTTAGCATCAAAAAAATTGGTATCCCTATAGGAGTGTTTTTTGATTTTTCTAATAATAATTGAGCTTCCTGTTTTGTATAAAAATTAGAAGTTGAATTATTTTTTTTGCTTGGAGTTGTAACAAAATCACAAATATTTTCTGATATTTCTTTTAATCTATAAGATTCTTTCAATACCGATTTTATAAAACCGACTTGGTTTTTTGCTGAATTTAACATGTGTTCATTATAGATGCTATTTATATAAGACTGTAAAATAGAAGGAGTTATATCTATTAATTTCATATCTTTAAAGAAAACTTCAATTTGATTTTTAATCATGTTTTTTCTATTTCTAACAGTATTAGGAGAAAAACTACATTCTCTATCTTTTATATATTTGTAACATCTTTCTACAAGTGTTGCATCACTTGGAGCAACAAACCTATTATTGTTTATAGTCGATTTTATTTCAATTAAATGTTTTTCAGCATCCTTTTTCTTTTCATAACTTCCATAACTTTTCTGTTTTATTTTACCGGTTTCTTCCACATACTCCACATATACATGAAATTTTTCATTTCTTTTTCTTATGAAGGCTGATTTAATATTCATAAGAGCACCACCCTTTGAGTTAATTTGAATTAATTACTTAATTATATTTTATAACAAGTGAAAAAAATTTTCAGAGTTTATTAAAAAGTATTTATTTTTATTAAATTATAAATTGTTACAAATATTCAAAAATAATCTATTTATGATATAATAAAAATATAAGAGTTTTGCAGCGTGCGATTTTTCTGTTTAAGTATGCTTTAACAGTTGAAATATAAGGCATCGAGAAGGTCTGATAAGTGTTATCAATTGCACTGCTAGCCGCTCACTGCAAATTTGAGAGAGTTTTATGTGTGTAAGTATTGAAAATACTCAACTTATTTTGGGGTTTTATATTAACTATGTGGTATGTAAAGCTTACTACTCCTAGCTTTTATATTGTACGCACAACTAGTTTTATATTAACTATGTGGTATGTAAAGCGTCTTGCACATTCTATTAATAACTTATCTCCCATCTCGTTTTATATTAACTATGTGGTATGTAAAGTTTAAAAGTTCTTTTCTTACACTTACTTTTAAAGAAGTTTTATATTAACTATGTGGTATGTAAAGCAGCAACACTTGGAATTTGAATTGGCATACTAGGACTCGTTTTATATTAACTATGTGGTATGTAAAGTTGAATTAACAAAAAAATGTCCTTTAAAGTGCTCTCAGTTTTATATTAACTATGTGGTATGTAAAGACATTCAGAAAGCTATACAGAATCATCAACGTCATCTCGTTTTATATTAACTATGTGGTATGTAAAGAATTTACGATGTTGAGTAAAAAATTCTATCCAACTAGTTTTATATTAACTATGTGGTATGTAAAGATTCTTTTAGATTATGTAAATAAGATAGAAAAATTTGGTTTTATATTAACTATGTGGTATGTAAAGTTAATTCTTCTAACATGCTAGAAAACTCTTGTCTACGTTTTATATTAACTATGTGGTATGTAAAGGGAAAATTTAAAGAATGGTTAGACAATATTATAAGTGTTTTATATTAACTAAGTGGTATGTAAAGAGTGTAACCATTAAAATTATTGGTATTTCTATCTTAATTTTATATTAACTAAGTGGTATGTAAAGTCTTCTTTTGAGATAAACAGTAAAGTAATAGTAAATAATTTATACTAACTATGTGGACTTAAAATTAAAAATATCAAAGAACACTTACTTAAATAGTAGGTGTTTTTTTAATTGAAAGGATGTGATGATAATGAAAAAAGTAATAAATAGGAAAAATATGTAAGAATTATGTGCTATAATAGTTGTAAGCAAGAAGATGTAATCTACAATTTATAGAGTGGAGTTCATACAAAAGATTATCCTCCCAACGTATAGAAGGGAGGTGTGTATGTATGGATAATTTTTTGATTGGCGTATTAGCTAGCTTAACAGCTACTCTAATAGCTTACGTAATTGGTAAATTAATCAAAAAAGCAAAAAGCCACTCTCGTGCA